>MEYH01000001.1:0-860 GCA_001773955.1 Candidatus Sediminicultor quintus
TATAATAATCTTTTCTTTTACTAATTTGCTTATTTATGCAGAGCGGAGTTTTGAAATAACTGATTATCAAGCTCAGGTGAAGATATTAGAAAATAGTGATATCCAGGTAAGCGAAATTTTTGAGTATAGTTTTGATGGCGATTTTAATGGCATAATAAGAACTATAGGAATTAAAGGGTCGGATGGCCTGCAGTATTTCAAAGCTTCTGAATATTTCCCCGCAGATAAAGAATTAAATTATGACCAAAGTACTACAGGAAATATGGTAACTTTTAAAATTTATGATCAATCCCGCAATGAAAGAAAATTATTTTTGCTGGAGTACCAATTAAAAAATGTTGCGACTTTATATAATGACACCGCAGAATTTTACTGGAAATTTTTTGACGAATCCAATACTTCCCCCATCGGGCACATCAAGATAGAAATAGAGCTCCCGTCTACAGAAGTTTCAGCAGAAGAACTAAAAGTATTTGGACATGGCCCACTATCTGGAAAAGTATCTATCCGGGAGGACGGAAAGATAGTATACGAGGTTTTTGGATTGTCTTCAGGGGAAATGGTGGAAGCAAGAATTTTATTTCCCACCAGCATGATTCCTGATGGTGGCAAAATAATTCACCAGAATAAATTTGCTGAAATAATGAAAGAGGAATTAGGCTGGGCCAAAAAAACAGATCGAGGGAAAAGTTTCAACATCATAGTTATTTTATTAATTCCATTGGTAGTATTATTTAATATATTCCTGGCTATCCGGCTTTATTTTAAATATGACAGGGAACTTAAGCCCGAAGTTGAAATGGATTATTATCGTGAATTACCCCGGGATATTACACCGGCAGTCTTGAGTAAATTAATGA
>MEYH01000001.1:896-6263 GCA_001773955.1 Candidatus Sediminicultor quintus
CTTTAATGGACTTGGTGCGTAAAAAATATTTAAAGATTGAAGAGATTCAAGATAGGAAAAAGAAAGAGTATAAATTTATATTAATCGAGAGTGATACCGGGAATTTAAAAGAGCATGAATCATATTTAATCCATTGGCTTTTTTATTCAATCGGTGATGGAGCGAGTGTTACTTTAAAAGAGATAAAAGACTATGCTAAGGCATCAAGAACCCAGAGCAGTTTTCTAAGTAATTATACTAAATGGGTGAAAAAAGTAGGAGATGAATTTAAAAAGTATAATTATTTTGGTGAATCGAAAGAAGGATTGAAGACTGCAGGTAAGGTAATTTTAATGGAATTTGCCGGAATATTTTTATTGTTTGCTCTGGGAATCCTGTTAAGAGCGCAGTTGTTTTTTATTATACCCTTATTGTTTACTGTTATCTTCACTGGCTTTGGGGTGATAATCTATGGTGCATTGATAAGAAAAAAGACTCAAACGGGAGTTAATGAATATACCAAATGGAGGGCATTTAAACAATTCTTATTACATTTTAGCAACATGAAGGATTACGAAATCCCTTCTATAGTAGTTTGGGAGCATTATCTGGTTTATGCTATCTCCCTGGGGGTGGCAGATAAAGTAATTTCAAAATTGAAACTGGTCTTAAGTAATCAAGATATTGCCTTAAGGGGCTCTACCTACTTATACTTTATGACTGATAGAAACGGACGATTGAATAGCAGTATGTTCAAGTCTTTTGATACAGTATTCAGTTCGGCTTTTGCCACTACAAGTTCTTCAACTGGTTCTGGCGGCGGCTTCTCTTCCGGTGGCGGTGGAGGCGGCGGCGGTGGTGGAGCCGGCGCTTTTTAAATAATTTATCTATCGAAAAAAAAAGAGAAAGGGGTGTTTTTATGAGTTTTATAATGATTTTTGTTATTTTATTTGTATTATGGGGGGTTCTAACTTACAATAAATTAGTAACCTTAAGAGGTAGAATAGATAATTCCTGGGCACAGATCGATGTTCAGCTAAAAAGAAGATTTGATCTAATTCCTAATCTGGTAAGTTCTGTAAAAGGATATGCTCAGCATGAGAAAGAAACATTAGAAGAAGTGACTGCATCCAGAACCAAATATTTATCCGCAACAACACCGGAAGAAAAATTAGGAGCAAATTCAGAGTTAGCCGGTGCCCTGAGTCGATTGTTTGCAGTTGCTGAAAATTATCCTGATTTAAAAGCCAGTACAAACTTCCTGGATTTACAAACACAACTGAAAGATACCGAAGACAAGATAGGCTATTCGAGACAATTTTATAATGATACTGCTATGAAATATAACATAGTGATAGTCCAGGTGCCGGCTTCAATAATTGCCAATCTGTTCGGTTTTACCAGCAGGCCTTATTTCAAAACAGAAGGAGAAGAAAGAGAAAACGTTGAAGTAAAATTTTAAAAACGAAGCAGACAGGAGGAAATAAGATGAGTTCAAAAGTCCCACACAGAGGAGAAGCTTATCAGCTGCTCACCGAATATAATAAAAATGATAGTCTGATAAAACATGCTCTTGCCGTAGAAGGAGTTATGCGCTATTTTGCCCGCAAGCGGGGAGAGGATGAAGAAAAATGGGGTGTAATCGGTCTGGTTCATGACCTTGATTATGAGCAGTTTCCCCAAGAACATTGCCATAAAAGTGAGGAAATATTAAAAGAAAAGGACTGGCCCGAGGAATATATCCGAGCAGTAGTTAGTCATGGCTGGGGGCTCTGTTCAGAAGTTGAGCCACAAACAGAATTGGAAAAGGTTCTTTATGCCATAGATGAGCTTACCGGCCTGGTAGTGACTACAGCTTTGGTTCGACCATCCAAAAGTGTTATGGATGTACAGGTAAAATCAGTGAAGAAAAAATGGAAGGATAAAAAATTTGCTGCCGGAGTAGACCGGTCTATTATCGAAAAAGGTGCCCGGATGTTAGGAATGGAATTATCTGATATCATTGCGGATACCATAGCCGGTATGCAGGAAGTAGCTGAAGAAATTGGACTAAAAGGAGTATATGATACAGGGGACGGTTCTCTGTACAGAGAACCGTCCCCTGTATCATACAAGGAGGAATGTTTATGAAAAAAATTGAAAAGGTCAATCTGAATATCCGAAAAGCTTCCCTAGAGGATGTCCCCTTAATTCTTAAATTTATAAAGGAACTTTCAGTATATGAAAAAATGTCTAAAGAGGTAGTTGCCACTGAAGATACTCTCCGAGAAACCCTCTTTGGAGATAAATCATATGCCCAAGTGCTTATAGCAGAAATTGAAGGAAAGTCCGCAGGTTATGCCCTATACTTTTATAATTTTTCCACTTTTGTGGGGCGGCCCGGTCTTTACATAGAAGATGTATATGTTTCTGAGGAATATCGAGGACAAGGAATTGGCACTGCCTTATTTAAATATTGTGCCCATATTGCTAAAGAACACAAATGTGCCAGGATGGAATGGCTTGTTTTAAATTGGAATCCGGCTCGAAAATTTTATGACCATATGGGTGCAAAACCTATGGATGAGTGGGTGGTTTATCGTTTAACCGGCGATGCTTTAGGCAAAATGGCAGAATTGTAGTTGCTAAATAATCTATTATTATTCCCGCATCCTATGTCATTCCCGCGAAAGCGGGAATCTATCTTTTTTTGTCATTGCGAGCCCTGATTTATCAGGGCGCGGCAATCCCTCTTCCCTCTTCCCTCCTCCCTATTCTCTTATATGTCATTCCCGTGAAAACGGGAATCTATCTTTTTCTGTCATTGCGAGCCCTGATTTATCAGGGCGCGGCAATCTCTCTTCCCTCCTCCCTATTCTCCTATATGTCATTCCCGTGAAAACGGGAATCTATCTCCTCCCCCTTGCAGGAGGAGAACTAAGCTCCTACATCTCCTCCCCCTTGCAGGAGGAGAACTAAACTCACACACTTCCTCCCCCTTCGAGGGGGGAGGATTAAGGTGGGGGTGATTACTCTTTTAATCTTTATTTTAAAAATATTTCTCACAAAAAAAAGGGTTTTCCAAAGTTTTATCGAATATTAAAAATATAGTAACAAAACTTGCCCTAATCAAAATTTATCTAAGGAGATAAAATTATGAATTTATTTATTAATATTATTTCAATAGCAGGACCACTAATATTTGCTGCCGGCATATTTGCGCTAAAAAATATACCCGCAGAAATGAAAATAGGATTATGGATTATCTCTGCACTAATAATTATCTTTAATCTGTATCTGATAATAAAGGATAAAAAGAATAAAAAAGAAAAATCTAAAAGAGAAGAACTTTATAATCGCTTATACCAAAGACAGGAATTATTCGACAGAAACTTACCGGGAACCGTAACCGATGTCCTGGATAGAAATCCTTTATTAAAAGAATCTTTCCGCTCAGGACAAAAGCATGAGAAAGAATATGAATTTGAAGAAGCTATTAAAGTATATGAAAAGTGCCTGCAAGATTTAAGTATCCCCGAGGAAGATAAAATTGGCTTTAATATCCTTATCGGCAGCTGTTATTATTTTTTATCTAAATTAAATCAGGCGGAAAAATATTTTAAAGAATCATTAAATATTTTAAAAAGAGCAGAAAATAAAATTGCCAAATTGCCAGCCAAATCAACTGCCCTCGGCAATATAGGAAACATCTACCATAATTTGGGCAAACCAGATGAAGCATTAAAATATTATCAGCAAGCCTTAGAGATTAACCGAAAGCTCGGATACGAACAAGGTTCTGCCCATAATCTAAATAATATAGGTTCCCTATACAATGAATTGGGTAAATATGATGAAGCATTGAAGTGTCAAGAAGAAGCCTTGGAGATTAGCCAGAAATTCAAAGATGAGCAAGCTATAGCTAATAGCCTGACCAATATTGGAATAATATATACTGATTCAGGAAAACCCGAAGAAGCATTAAAACTTTTTCATGAAGCATTGGAGATTAATGAAAAGAATAAATCCCAGGAAGGAATAGCTAATGTCTTTAATAATATTGGTCTGGCTTACAGTAATTTAAAGGAAACTGATCAAGCTCTAAATTATTATCAAAAAGCACTAAAGATAAATAAAAAAATAGGATATAAAGAAGGTGCAGCAACTAATCTGGGAAACATCGGCCTGATTTACATTACTTTAGGCAAATCTGAAGAAGTACTAAAATATTATCAAGAGGCATTAGAGATATTTATAAATATGAATGCCCAGCCAAGAATAGAAATCTTATTAAAGCTGATTAAAATTATCGAGGAAGAAAAAAAGGAAAAATAAAAATATTTTTAGAAAAGAGCTAATAATATGTCATTGGGAATAAATACCACCACCCCGGAAGGAATTGTTTTGGCTGCTGACAGCCGGCAATCATATCGCAACCGAAAAGGGATGGCTCGTATCGGAAGTGATAATGCTTCCAAACTTTTTCAGTTGAACAAAAGGATGGGGGTAATTGTAACCGGGCTGGCTTTTTTGCCGGAAGATGGAGAGATGAAAAATGTCAGTAAATTTATCGAGCAGTTTAAAAGAGATACTGAAGTAGAAAGATTGAACGTGAGAGATGCAGCAGATAGATTGCACAGTCTTTTTGATGTAAAGTATGAATGGCAAAAGAGGTTAGATGAGGCAGTAGAAAAGATTAATGCTGATCTCAGGCGGCAAGGTTTTGAAGTGGTAGAAGTTAAACAAGAAAATTACATGGTGAAATTCCAATTTAAAGACCTGGAGGGGAATTTAAAAAATGGAATCGGCGAAATCGATAGGATAACTCTTCTGGTAGCTGGTTTTAATAAAGATGGTTCTCATGAAGTCTATACTTGTATTATCCCCGGCGAGGTTCAGAAAAAACGGGATAGCAGAGAAAAAAGCAAAGAATACGGAGCAAGCTGGATCGGTCAGAACGATGTAGTTTCCCGGATTGTTTTAGGATTCGATGGAAGAATCAACAATTTAAAGTTTGTTAATGACGCCATACAAAACCTGGGGCAAGAGGAAATAAGGAAACAGCTGGGAGGCCTGCAATATGCTATCCAGTGGGGAACAATGACTCTGCAGGATGCCATAGATTTTTGCACTTTAATGGTCCAGACTACTTCGGCAATCCAGCGTTTCTCCGATGGCATCATAGCTAATCCGGGAGATATGCCCGGTGTTGGCGGACCGGTAGATGTATCCGTTATCACCCAAGACCAGGGCTTCGTCTGGGTCAGTAGAAAAAAACTAAAAATCGAAGGAAAAGAAACCGATTTAGATTAAAAAACACTCTGTCCTTCCCGCTCCCATATCTGTCATTCCCGCGGAAGCGGGAATCCATCCTTCTGTCATTGCGAGCGACCGTAGGGAGCGTGGCAA
>MEYH01000001.1:6280-7232 GCA_001773955.1 Candidatus Sediminicultor quintus
TTCGAGGGGGAGGATTAAGGTGGGGGTGATTATTCCCTTACAATGCGCAGAGCCTTAATTTAAAAATCTAAAAAAATTTTTTCTAAAAAAAATTTGACTTTTTTAATTTATTTTGTTACAGTTAATATGCAAGTTTCACAAAATAAAATATTCTATCCTGATGTTACTAGTTTTAACTTTATCAATTAGAGGTGAAGTATAAAGTAATACTTCAAGAGAAGTTGAGAAAGGTAAACTATCCCAAAGGATAGGCCACAAAGTTATGGGCCTAAGATATTGTCATTGCGAGCCTGCTAAAAGTAGGCGAAGCAATCTCATACAATATTACGGTTGCCAGACTGCCTGCTTTTTAACTGAATAAAGTTTGGCAGTTTTTTATTTTAACTACAGACTCTCATTTCTCTTATCCTTACATTTATCAAGCATAAAATCACTCAAAAAATCTTATCAGCTACCTGCCAAAAAACTGTCTTTAAAAAATCATTCAAAAAACATTCCAGAATTCGAAAAACCTACACAAAAACCTATTCAAAAAATTGTTTAGAAAAACAGTCGAGGCACCATTCATAAAATCTTTATTCTAATAAAAGCCAAATCTAAACTTACTGGAAAATAATTTCCTTATTTTGAGAACTAAATCACAAGAAATTTTGTTTAGCAGTAAAAAGGGGAGGTAATATTTCTTGACTTTATTTAAGTTATTTAAATTAACAATTCAATCTTATGTTAAAAAAATGAAAAATATATATTTTTTGGCAGCGTATACGATTTTGGTTGCTATTTACTCTTTTAGTTCTTTCCTAAAATTAAAATATTTTCTAAAAAAATATCCTTATTTGATTGTACTGATAGTTACTTTGGCTCTCATTTCCACAAGTTTTGTTCTTACTGCAATTTTATCAGGGAATCAAGGCCAGACAAGCAAATATGGGGAAGGTGGTGAAATAAATCA
>MEYH01000001.1:7299-8327 GCA_001773955.1 Candidatus Sediminicultor quintus
TACATTTCAACTCGAATAAAAAGTGAAAAACAAAGGCTATCTGTAAGAAAAAACATTTAAGTAAAGGAGTGAATTTTAATGAAAAAGTATTCTTATTTAATAATTATTGTTATGATTTCTAGTCTGGTTCTTACTGGCTGCTTATTATCTAATGTCGGGCAGGTTCCGGTTACCGAACAAAGCGGTATTACTTACTTAACGAAAACCTTACCGCTAACTAGCCTCGTTAGTCTGTGGCACTTTGATGGTAATGCCGACGACAGTAGCGGGAATGGGCTACATGGGAACGTCACCGGAGCAGCCTTCTACGTTGATGGCAAATTTGACAAGGCTCTGAGCTTTGATGGAACAAATAACTATGTTAAGGTGGTTGATCAAGTGGGTCTGAATGTTACCGACTACACCCTTGAATTGTGGATAAATGCCAACAATTTCACAAATACCTATCCTACACTTCTGAATCGGAGGGTTCAAAGTCCATCATTAGGCTATTACTGGATATGGATTAAAGATAATTATATAGTACTTACCTACTCAGATGGGACAATTGCTCGCTCTGCATACTGGTACACATCTTTCTCAACTGAAGAATGGTATCATATAGCCTTAACTAAGTCTGGCTCTTCATTTACCATGTATAAAAATGCCTCCAGTCTTGGTACAAAAAGCCTTATCTATGCGGACACGGTTGATGGCGATTTGTTCATTGGAACTTATCAAAGTAGAACAGCTTCTAAATACAATTTCGACGGAATCATTGACGAAGTCCGCATCTGGAATACTGCCCTGGATGCCGACCAATTAGGCCAATTCTACGACTTCAATGGTTTGCTTTCGCCGTACGCAGCACCGCCAAGAGCTTTTAAGGCTGGTAGTAGCATTCCGCTCAAGTGGCAATATAGGGATTTATTCGGCATCGCGGTTGACAGCTCTGTGGCAGACCCGACCGTTGACATAAAACGGGTGGGGGTAGGCGATGGTGTCCCAGAAGAAGCTATAATAATTGTGGATGACCCTGGCAACAGTGG
>MEYH01000002.1 GCA_001773955.1 Candidatus Sediminicultor quintus
ACTACTCTGTCAACCTTTCTGGATGTTTGGTGCAGAGATGGGAGCCAATGAATATGGGGTGGTTATTGGTAATGAAGCAATATTCACCAGAGAAAAGCCGGATAAAACAGGTCTAACTGGCATGGACTTAGTTCGCTTGGCCCTCGAAAGAAGCCAAACTGCCCGACAGGCATTGGAAGTTATTATTGAATTGTTGGAAAAGTATGGACAGGGAGGTAATTGCGGTTATCGATTTAAATTGAAGTATATGAATAGTTTTTTAATTGCCGACAAAAAAGAGGCTTATGTATTGGAGACAGTGAAAGCCTGGTGGGTTTGGAAGAAAATTAAAGATGTTTGGAGTATATCTAATATAATATCTTTACAGAAAGATTATGATTCTTGTTCTGAAGGATTGATAGGTAATGCAATTAAAAAGGGTTACTGCAAAAAAAGAGAAGATTTTAATTTTCGAAAATGTTATTCCGCTAAATTTATGACCTGGGCCGCTAAGGGTGCAGAACGGGAGAAGCGTACCCGAGCTTTGCTTTCACAGAGGAAGAAGAGGTTAGCTACCAGAGATTTTATTAATATTTTACGAGATCATGGGGAAAATTCCCGGTGGACTCCTATCCGGGGACCTGGTGCCACCTTGTGCCTGCACGCAGCAGACAAGTTATTTCGCCGAACTCAAACAGTCTGTTCCCTGGTTGCAAAAACTGGTGAGAACGGGCAATTTTTTTATGCCACCGGAGCTTCCAATCCCTGTATAAGTCCCTTTTTTCCCGTCTTTTCTCCTGATACAACCGTTCCTGGTGAGTATAGCGAGGGAAGCGAAAATTATCATTCAAAATCTTATTGGTGGGAGAGTGAACGATTTCATCGAAAGGCTTTACTAAATTTTAATTCGGCGCAAGTTGAAATCCAGCCTTTGATCATTAATTATGAGGAAGAAATAATTTCAACCATTGAAAACAGTTTAAGTACATTAAATCAAAAACAGATTAATGAATATTTTATACGAGCTCGAGCCATAGTTAAAAATTGGGGATCTAAATTAGATCACCTTCCTTCGGTAAACTTGGGATGGGGTTTCAGTCATTATTGGCGGGGATATAATAAACGAAACGGAATTATTTAAGATAAATAAAGATTTTACACTGAAGGTTTTTTCAAGACAGAATAAAGAATTGAGGGCATTTTTTGATGAAAATATTAGTAGTATTTTATTCCAGAAGCGGGAAAACTAAAAAAGCAGCCGAAGCTATTTCAGAAATCTTAAAGTGTGATAAGGAAGAGATTTTTGATATGAAGAGCAGGGAGGGAATTGTAGGATTCTTAAGCGCCGGGACTGATGCTAACTTGAGAAGATTAACCGCAATTAAGGAGATAAAATATGATCCCTCTTTATACGATCTGGTTATTATCGGAACCCCTATCTGGTCCTCCAATATTTCTACCCCTATCAGAACCTATCTTTTTTTATTCAAAGAAGAATTTAAAAAAGTAGCTTTTTTCTGTACCCGGTTAGGTTCAGATTCCAAGAAAGTGTTTGCTGATATGAAAAATCTTAGTCAAAAGGCACCACTTGTTGTGCTTGAGCTGACCACAAGAGAAGTGGCAAGGGACCAATATATACAGAAAGTGAAAGAATTTATAGAAAATTTAAAGGAAGAGATAGTAAAATAAAATGAAAGTAACCGAAGAAGAATTTGAAGAATTAGTAACCGAGGCAATAAGCAGCCTTCCCGAAACATTTAAAGAAAAGATGGAAAATATTGCTATCGCAATTGAAGATTTGCCTTCCCAGGAACTCCTTGGGGAGATGAAAATCAAATCACCCTATGGCCTTTTGGGCCTTTATCGGGGAGTCCCTTATACCAGAAGAGGTATCTGGTATAGGAACGTTATGCCTGATAAGATTATTATCTTTAAAAAGCCTATAGAAGTACGCTGTAGAAATAAAGAAGAAATAGGGGAATCTGTTAGAAGAGTAGTTATTCATGAGATTGGACATTACTTTGGTTTAGGAGAAGCAGACTTAAGAAGGATTGAAAGAGAAAGGGATAAAAATAGTACATAGTATCGAGTAAAGAAAGAGAAAGAAAAGATAAAATAGCGTTTAGCGTGGAGCGTATACATTTAGTTAGTTGGTTGAAAATACAGGTTACAAGCTTCAAGTTACGAGTTTCAATTTTGAAAAAGCCCTTACAGTGAACCGAAATCTGAAAACTGTAAACAGTTTTTCCTTATCTAAAAACTAAAAACTAATTTTGTTTTTTGCATTTAAAACTAAAGACTATTCACTGACGACTAACGACTAATTTATAGATAAGAGATAAAGTTATGAAACCAATAAAAAAAGAAAAAATATTTTTAACCCATTCTTATTTTAAATATCCTTTGCCTGAGGAGATGTTAAAGGATTTAGCTCAAGAATTAAAAGACATCAATCTTTATCCATCAGGAGGAGAATATACTGAACTCCGACAGTTTTTAGCAAAATATGTAGGAGTAAAAATAGAGAATATTTTACCTGCCAATGGTTCGGATGAAGTTATTGAAATAGTTTCCCGAGCGTACAAGGGAGAAGCTTTAATTCCTATTCCTACTTTTTCTCAATATGAAGCGAGTGCAGATAGAGGCCGATTATCTAAAGTTTTAGTCAATTGTTTGAATAATGGAGTGTATTCCCTTAATTATTCTGCTCAACAATTAGATAAAGCTTCTTTGGTTTGGATATGCAATCCTAATAATCCTACCGGGACGAGAATTCCCCGGGAAAACATAATTAACATTTTGCAAGGGGCAAAAGGGATGGTCATAGTTGATGAATGTAATTACGAGTATCTGGGAGAGACCGTAGTGGATTAAATAGATAAATATGAAAATTTAATCATCTCCAGAAGTTTTTCTAAAAATTTTGGATTAGCCGGATTACGCCTTGGTTTTGCTGTATCTAATCCTCAGAATATTAAAAAATTAGCCTTTTTTGGTCAGGAATTCAGAATAAATAGAATGGCTGAAAAGGCTGCGGAAAAGATTCTAAAATATTTAGATTATTATCAAGAAGCTTGGGAAAAAATAAAGAAAGCAAGAGATAAATTTGTAAGACAAATAAATGAGCTGGGATTTTTTGCTTATGATTCCCAGGCAAACTTTGTTTTAGTAGAGTTCAAGAATAAGAAAGAGACCGAAAGGGTTTGGAAATATCTAAAGGAAAAAGATATTTATACTTTAGCTGGCTGGGAAAATGAATTTTCTGGTTTAGGAGATCAATTTATCAGATTTACTATCGGAGAAGAATGGGAGATGGATAGGGTAGTAGAGGTGCTAATTGATTATATAAAGAAAAGTTATGAATCTGTTACTATTTACTAATTTTCTCCATTTTGTCATTGCGAGAAGCGAAGCGACGAAGCAATCTCAACCCGAGATTGCCACGCTCTCTTTGGTCGCTCGCAATGACTAAATACTATCGACTAAATAAAAAGGTGCCGAAGGGGGGATTTGAACCCCCACAGGCATACACCCACTACGCCCTGAACGTAGCGCGTCTACCAGTTCCGCCACTTCGGCATATTATTTTATTAAAAGATAAGATCAGGATAAGTTATTTACTACTAAATAGCATAAAGAAAACAAGTAATATTGTCAAGTTTTGTAATGGCTGATGAGTCGAAAGTTGATTGAAATTTTTTTAAGAATTTTTATTGACAAAAAATATAAGATAGTGTATTATTTTTTTAAAGAGACTTAATAAAGTCACTGGAAAAAGTAAGTTTATAAATAGAAGGTTAACCAAATGCAAAAAACCGGGAATTTGAAATTAATTCAAGAATTAAATAGATCTATCATACTTAAGACAATACGGCATTATGGTCCTATTTCCCGCAGTGAAATTGCTAAAAGGAATAAAATAAGCCCTACAACGGTGACTGCTGCAGTAAGAAAATTACTTCAGCAGGGATTGGTATTTGAGGATGGTGTAGGAGCATCCAGTGGTGGCAGAAAACCTATTCTTATTCGATTTTCTCCAGAAAGTCGATTTGTTTTCGGGGTTGCTATTACTAATTCCTCCATCAAAATTGCAGAAATGAATTTAGAAGCAAAAGTTCGCAGACAAAAGGTATTTCCTATTTATAATCTAACTGGTAAATTAGTCACTGATTATCTTTTAAAGTCAATTGGCCAGTTTTTAGAAAAGTATTCTGATTTAACCAAATGCATCGGGATTTCGATTGTATCACCCGGAATTATTGATGTAGACAAGGGAATAATTTATGAAAACACGAAATTGAAATTAAAAGATATTCCTCTGAAAGAAATGGTGGAAAAACAATTCAAACTAAAAACCTGGCTAGAAAATGATGCCAATGCAATTGCGTTAGCTGAAAAACGATTTGGAGCGTATAGAAAATTTAAAAATTTAATTTATATTACAATTGGTGATGGAGTTGGGGCTGGGATTATAGTAAATGGATCTATCTTTCGCGGCTGTAGGGGAGGAGCAGGAGAAGTCGGTCATACAAGTATAGATAGAAATGGTATTCCCTGTGATTGTGGGAACACAGGCTGTCTTGAAAATTATGTAAGCTGGTCTGCTATCTGCTCTAAAGTATTGTTTTCTGTAGCACAAGGAAAACCTACCATGATGTCGGAGTTAGTAAAAGGTGATATAAGTCGAATTACCCCCTCTATTTTTCGTGATGCATTGAAAAAAAATGATCAATTAGCCAAAGAAATTATGAAAGATACGGCGGCATATCTTGCAACCGGGATGGTTAATCTGGTTAATTTATTCAATCCAGATATAATCATTTTAGGAGGGAAGGTTGCTTATGATAATCAATTTCTGCTTTCCCAGGTAAAGAAATTAGTGTTTAAACAAGCTCTGACTATTTTAACTAATAAACTAGAAATTTGTTCGACTTCTTTGAGAGAGGATTTCAGAATGATTGCCGCTGCAACTATTCCTTTACAGGAGATATTTCATTTCTCTATTTCTTCTTGATTTAAGGATTAAATAAATATAAAAATGTAAAATTAAATAAGTTTTTAAAATAATTTTTTATGAAATTTTTATGGTTAAGATATATTAACTGTTAAAATGTGTGCTTTGTTTAATTAAAAAGACCATTGTTTAGGTTAAAGCAATAGAGAACTTCCTTTTATTTGGAGAAAGGGAGAAAAAAAGAGAAAGGAGGTTATTTTGAAATAAAATTAAATCCAATATTTTTTTCAATTTTTTTATGTAAATAAAAAATAGGGGAGGATAAAAATGATGTTTAAAAAATTATTTTGTCTGGTTATGGCTTTAGTATTTGTTTCGAGTATATCAGTTTGTGTTTTTAGTCAAGAAAAAGAAGTAGAGTTAACGGTGCTTAATTATCTTGATATTACTTCTCCTGAAGCTAAGGCTTGGGATGCTACTGTAGAAGCATTTAATGCTAAATATCCTAACATCACATTGAAAATTGAAAATAGTTTTGGTGAGGCATACCATCAGAAACTTGCTGCACTGGCTGCTGCAGGAGATTTGCCTGATGTTATGTATCTGTGGCCAGGTGGACGAAGTGCTGAAATTTATAAAAATGAGCTTACTGAAGATCTGTATCCATTTCTAGGCCCAGATAAAGACAAATTTGTTCCTGCTGCTGTTACTCCCCAATGGGATGGTAAACTTTATGAGCTTCCTATTGGAATCACTGCAACCCATGTTATGTATGTTAATACTAAACTACTTATTGATCTTGGCCTTACCATGCCTAAGACCTACGGTGAACTTGTTGCGATGGTGCCTAAAATAAAAGAAGCTGGCCTTTATCCTATTTTGATGCCTAATAAAGCTGCCTGGGTTATGCAGTCCTGTCTATTCAGTGCATTGGTAGGAAGAATAGCTGGACAGGATTGGCTGGATGCATTAATTGCAGGAGAAGCTTCTTTTACCGATCAAGAGTTTGTTGATTCTCTTGCATTTGTAAAAGATATGTATGATACTGGTTTGCTTCCACCTCAAAGTATCCAGTTAGAGTATGGAGATGGTCCAAACTTATTTGCAACCGGCAGAAGTCCGTTTATGATTGATGGAGATTGGCGAGTAGGCGCCCTAGTTCCTCTTTTAAGTGAAGAGGAACAAGAAAATTTTGAGCTTACTGTATTTCCTGATATCGCAGGACAAAAAGGTGAGTCCGGTTCCACCTCTACTGTAGCAGCAACTGGTTTTGGTATGAAAGCAGGTCTTATAGGGGATAAAGTTGATGCTGCCTGGAAATGGATTTACTTCTTTGCAGGACCCCAAGCAGCAGAGATCAGATTAATTGAGCAAGGAATGATACCTACTTATATTATGGATCTCTCGGCTTATGACATATCGCCACTGGCAGTAAAAAGAGGAGCTTTCTATCCTGAACACAGTGGTACTTATGTACTTGATGATAAAATTACTGGTGAACCAATCAATATATTAAACATAGGTCTTCAGGAATTGGCATTAGGTAATACTACACCTGAAAAACTAGCGGCAGAAATAGAAGCTGCAAGATAGAAGAATGTATAATGGGCACTGTCTGCGCGGTGCCCATTAAATATATTATAGAAGGATAGAATATAAAAAATGGAAAAATTCAAAAGGGTATCGACATATATGATCTTTGTTTTTCCGGCTTTGGCTATTTATCTAGCAGTAATCGCATTTCCAATAATATCATCTGTGGGTTTGAGTTTTACAGATTATAATATTTATAAAAACCTGGCTATATGGACCGGGTTGGCAAACTATATAAAAATATTCAAAGACCCGGTTTTTTGGTTTTCAATGAGGAATAATTTTTTTGTTATCTTCGTATCTGTTTTTGGCCAGATACCACTCGGGTTTGTACTGGCATACTTAATATATAGAAGACTTGTAAAGCGTTCAGTTTTTTTTCAGGCTATGGTTTTTCTTCCAACTGTTATTTCCACTATCATTATAGGAATTCTCTGGTCAAAAATGTTTTCTCCAATTGGAGTTGTACCAAGGATTATTCAAGTTATTACTAACAATCCTGATTATTCAATGACTATAATGACTAATAAAAATCTGGCGATGATTCCCATTGGGTTTGTTCTTCTCTGGATGTATACGGGAACTTATCTGATTATTTTTTTGGCTAACCTGCAAAATATTGATCCGGATATCATTGAAGCTGCTCAAATAGACGGAGCAACAGATGGCCAAATTTTTAGAAAAATTATTGTACCTCAACTTTACGGTGTATTAGTATTAACCTCGATTTTAGCCATATCAGGAAGTTTAAGGAGTTTTGATTTAATTTTTGCCATGACTGGTGGGGGACCTGCCTATTATACAAATTTATTATCAATTTATATGTATAACCAATCTTTTATATTTCATAATTATGGTGTAGGATCTGCCGTTTCTACGGTTATGGTTATCTTATCAATTGTTTTAGTGATTCTAATACGATTGGCAAGAAGAAAAATTGATATTATGGAGGCGTAAACCGTGTATGAGGATACTTTAAATACAAGAAAAGAACGGAATATTTTTAATAGATTTTTAATCTATATGATTTTTATAATATTTGCGATACTTACTCTTTATCCTTTGATCTGGCTTTTTTATTCTTCATTTAAACCACAGCTTGAAATTATCAGGGATAGTTTTGCATTACCACAAGACCCGACTTTCAGTAATTATACCCAGGCAATAATAAAAGGAAAATTAAATATATATGCGATAAACAGTATAATTTATACATTTGTTTCTACCGGGTTGGTTATTATTTTTTCTATGATGGCCTCTTTTGCATTTGCTAAAATAAAAAATAGAGCAACTCCATTTTTATATAATTCGTTTTTGATAGGTTTACTTATCACCATACAGGCTATTTTGATTCCATTGTTTATTTCTATGACACGGATTGGACTTAGAGATACCCGTATTGGAATAATATTTATTTATGTTGCCATTAATCTACCTCTGGCGGTTTATCTGGGAACAGAATTTGTGAAAGCAATACCAGATTCTTTAATCGAATCAGCTCAGATTGATGGTGCTTCTTATTTTAGAATTTTTTTTAAAATCATTTTACCTATGTGTAAACCGGTTATGGTAACCATTCTTATTTTTACTGCTCTTGCCTGCTGGAACGAATTTATGCTTGCTCTTGTCTTTACCAGTTCTGACTCAGTAAGAAGCCTTCCTGTAGGCATTTTTTCCTTCTCTGGTCCTCTTGCAACTGAATATGGGATGCAGTTTGCGGCTCTGGTTATTGGAATGACACCAATGATTTTATTATATACCATATTTCATAGGCAGATAACTCGTGGATTTGCAGCTGGAGGGGCAATAAAGGGATAGCATTAATTATTGAGGAGTGTTTCTATAATGAGAAATGAAAATAAAAGCAAATTAGAAAAAGATACCACAATTTTTAAGAAGCTAATCTCTAAGATGACTCTGGAAGAAAAAATAGGGCAGATGTTTCAAGTTGGTTTTATTGGTACAAAGATTACTTCTGAAATATCGGAAATGATAAAAGATTATCACATAGGAGGGATAATATATTTCAGGCGTAATATAGAATCACTTCAACAAGTATCCGGTCTATCTAATGAGTTGCAGATATTATCGGCAAGCAAGAGACCAGGTTTACCGTTGATGATGTCTACTGACCAGGAAGGTGGAATGGTCAACCGTCTGGTAGGAGGAACTCGTTTTCCTGGAAATATGATATTAGGTGCAACAAGAAATGTTAGGCTGGCTAAAAGAGATGGTCAGGCAATTGCAAGGCAATTAAAAGCGGTGGGAATTAATATGGATTTTGCTCCTGTTTTAGATGTTAATAATAATCCATTAAATTTGGTTATAGGAGCTCGATCTTTTGGTGGAGACCCTCTTTTAGTGGCTAATTTAGGTGTAGCTTTTATTAAAGGGATGCAAGCAGAGGGAGTTATTACCTGTGCCAAACATTTTCCTGGGCATGGAGATACAGCTATTGATTCCCATTTAGGTCTTCCTGTTATTAAGCACGGAAAGGAACATTTAGAAAAGGTAGAACTTTATCCTTTTAAGCAGGCAATAAAGGTAGGGGTAGATAGTATTATGACTGCTCATATTTATTTCCCAGCCCTAGAACCCAGAAAAGGAGTACCTGCGACATTATCATATAATATTTTAACTGGTTTGCTAAGAAGGGAGTTGGGATTTGCAGGTCTAATTATTTCTGATTGTATGGAGATGAAGGCTATTACTAATAGTTTTGGTACAATAAAGGGATCAGTTATGTCCATCGAAGCGGGTAGTGATATGATTTTAGTGTCTCATAGTTTAGATAAACAAAAAGCAGCTATTAAGGCGGTAGTTGAATCAGTAAAAGAAGGTAGAATTACTGAGAAACGAATTAATCAATCCGTATTGAGAATACTTAGACTGAAAAGAAAAAGAATTGGCTTAGAAGGTCCTCCAATTTCTGACTATAGAAAGATAAATAAAAAAATAGAAGAAGAAATTGCTTATCAAATCTCCAAGGAAGGGGTAACATTGGTTAAAGATAAAGATAATTTAATTCCTATTGATAAATCAAATAATAAAAAAATATTAGTTATAGATTTTCTTTTGAACAAGTTGTCGCTGGCAGGAGATGATGTAGAAAATAAAAATCTATTAGTGAACTTTTTAAGGGCAGAAGGAATAAAAGTTGAGCATCACACTTTCCTTGAGGATAGCAATAGATTATCTTTATTAGAAGGAATTGATCTGGTTATTATTTGTAGTTTTAATGCTATCCATAACCCTTATCAGATTAAAATAATTAAAAAACTACATGCTATTAATATACCGTTTATCGTTTTATCCATTAATCCTTATGATCTTCAAGTTTTTCCAGAAGTATCTACTTTTCTGACTATTTATGATTATAGTCCTTTTAATTTACAAGTAGCTAGCGAGGTAATAGTTGGTAAATATAAAGCTAAGGGAATTTTACCTGTAATTTTGAAATATTAAAATTATTTATTCTAAATTGATTTCAGTGATTTTTAGGAGAGAGGCCATTGATGGAATGTAGAAGAATTGTTACCAGAGATGGAATATACAAAGGAATAGATTTATGGAACAGGGTTAATCCATCATTTTTTATAATTTCTCGTTTAGTAGAGCAGAATATTTTTACCCCATTTGCCGGAGTAAATGTTCATGCCTGGGGAGCTTTTGAAGGAGATAATTTACTTGCTTTTGCCTTAATAAAATATTTAACCATTCCCATAATTGAAAATGGCCAGGTGGATGAGGGTTGGATAAGCCTGATAGTTATAGATAAAAAAAATATTAGAATTAATTCTATAGGAAATATTTTTTTTAAAATAATAGAGAGAGATTTAAAGGAGAAGGGAATACATAAAGTATATTTTGGTAGAGATCCACAGAATTTTTTACCTGGCTTACCTGCTAATTTAGATGAAGATTATTTACTTTTGTTAGAAAAAATGGGCTACAAAAAAGAGGGCGTGGTATATGACCTCTACCAGGATATCTCGAAATTTACAATTTCTCCTAAAATTACGGTGCTGCAAAAGGAATTAGAATTAAATTTACAAGCAAAGATGGTTACTAAAGAAACGGAAAAATCTTGCTTAGAATTTTTAAAAACATTTTTTCCAGGGAGGTGGCATTATGAAGCAGAAAACATTAGACGTATTCCAGGTGGGATTGAAGATTATTGGCTTCTCTGGTGTGATAATGTTCCAGTAGGATTTGCAAGAACCAATACCTCTGAATCGTCGTATATGGGGTCGAATGTTAATTGGGGCTCTCAAAAGGGTCAAAAATATTGTGGACTAGGACCAATTGGTATTGCTAATAATTGTAGAGGCAAGGGGTATGGGATATATTTGATGATTAATATCATCCAATATTTTCAGCAAAAAGGTTATAAACATATGATAATTGATTGGACTGATTTGCTAGATTATTATGATAAAGTTAAATTTAAACCTTGGATTAAATATTTTTTGTTATACAAAAATTTATAACTAATCAATAGAAAATATAATTTTATAATGACTATCATTTGCAAAATTATATGGTAACAATATTTAATTTATTGTAAAAATTCTAATAACGAAAGGATGGTCCGACTTGGTTTATGGCCAATGACTTAATATCATTAATGAAACCAAAGATAGATTTTATAATTGATGAAAAATTGTATCCAGCTGTACTTTGGAATCATTCTTTTTTAAATGCTGTTCATAATTCAAAAAAAAGCGTGCCTTTATATATTGCTTTACAAAGAGGGGATGATTCTATTTCAACCTCTGAATCCCGGGTTTTTTTTCAAGAATCTAAATATAATTCTTTGAATTATTTTTATGTAGAACGGTTAGTAAAAACACTTTTGTGGATTTATGGTGGAAATAAAATAATTATAGATGGTCCCAAGGAAATTGTTAAATATATTCAAAAATTATATTCTCAAAAAGGGAAACGTTTTTTTGATGCAAATTTTATGTCTAATATATATGAAAAGCCTTTTTCTATAGTGGCTTGTAATGCCGAACAAGTAGTTCCGGTTAAAGAAAAATCAATTCCTTTAAATCGACAACTTAAAGGATGCCGTATCGGTTTTGACCTCGGAGCAAGTGATAGAAAAGTAAGTGCGGTAATAGATGGCAAAGTAGTTTTTAGTGAGGAAGTAGTATGGAACCCTAGCGTACAAACTAATCCAAACTATCATTATCACGAAATTATGTCTATGTTACATCGTGCTGCGGCACGTATGCCCCGCATTGATGCTATAGGAGGAAGTTCTGCCGGGGTCTATATAAATAATCGGGTAATGAGTGCTTCCATATTTCGTGGAATTTCTCCTGATCTTTTTGAAAAAAGAGTAAAAAATATTTTTTTAGATATACAAAAGGAATGGGATGTTCCTTTTAAAGTGATAAATGATGGAGAAGTTACAGCTTTAGCTGGGTCTATGTCATTAAAAGTTAATGCAGTGCTAGGCATTGCTATGGGATCGAGTGAAGCAGGGGGTTATGTAGATAGAAAGGGGAATATTACTACTCAGCTAAACGAATTAGCTTTTGTGCCTATTGATTTCAATGAACAAGCGCCTATTGATGTATGGTCTAAAGACTATGGATGTGGAGTTCAGTATTTATCCCAAGTAGCGGTTATACGACTTGCAGAAAGAGCTGGAATTATTTTTAGCGAAAAACAAACTCCTGCTGAAAAATTGAAATTTGTTCAAGAATTACTGACTAAAGGGGATAATAGGGCAGTAAAAATTTTTGAAACAATTGGGGTATATTTAGGATATGCTATTGCACATTATGCAGATTTTTATGATATAGAACATATATTAATATTGGGTCGAGTTACTTCAGGTGAAGGTGGACCTATAATTTTACAAAAGGCAATTCAAGTTTTACAAGAAGAATTTGTGGAATTATTTAATAAAATTTCTATACATCTTCCTGATGAATCTATGAGAAGAGTGGGTCAATCTATTGCTGCTGCCAGTTTACCTTTAGCAAATAGTGAAGGGTAGTTTTGATAAAAATTTGTTAAGTTAAATAAATTTTGCAATTCTATAAATTTTTTATAAGGAGAGTGATTAAATATTATTAACCAAAACAAAAGGACTGTTATTTTGCATGGTACTATAATTACTCCTTTTCAATTACTTGAGGATAGAATTATTATTATTGAAAAAGGAAAAATTATGGCTATAACAGATAAAAAAGAAGATTTCGCTCTTCTGAAAAATGTAGAAATAATTGAAGCCAAAGATAAATTTGTAGTCCCTGGCTATATTGATATACATATTCATGGTGGTGGGGGATCAGATGTTATGGACGGAGAATATGAAGCTATAAAGCAAGTTGCTACTACCCATTCTCGTTTTGGTACTACAGCATTTCTTCCTACCACAATGACTATGAGTAAAGATAAAATCATTAGAAGTCTTCGGAGCATTTGTGAGGCAGTAAAAAAGGGAACTGCGGGCGCTGAAATTTTAGGGATACATCTGGAAGGGCCTTATATTAACCCTGAAAAGAAAGGGGCTCAAAAAGAAGAGGATATTAAAAAAATTTCCCTTGAGGAGTTCTTGGAATTTAATCAGGCTTCGGGCAATTTAATTCGTTTGGTAACTATTGCGCCAGAAATGCCCGGAGCAATTGATTTTATTCGTTGGTTACACCAACAAGGTATTATTGTTTCGGTTGGACATTCTAATGCTACTTATAAGCAAGTGCAGGAAGGTATTCAAGCTGGCTTATCCCAGGTTACCCATATATTTAATGCTATGAGAGGACTGCACCACCGTGAGCCAGGAGTGGTGGGAGCAGCTTTATCTTCTCCAAAATTGATAGTAGAGATGATTGCTGATGGAATACACCTCCATCCAATTGTATTAAAAATGTTAACTCAAATTAAAGAAAGTGAAAAATTAGTTTTGATTACCGATGCAATGAGGGCAACAGGTTTTAAAGAAGGTACTTATGATTTAGGAGGGCAAGAAGTTATTGTAACTAAAGGACAAGCGAGATTAAAAGACGGAACTTTAGCTGGCAGCGTGCTAACTATGGATAAAGCAGTTAAAAATATGGTAACAAAAGTAGGTATTCCATTGTCAAAAGCGATTCAGATGGCAAGTTTTAATCCAGCGAAGTGCCTGGGAGTAGAAGACCGAAAAGGGAGTTTGGAACCTGGTAAGGATGCCGATATAGTTATTTTAAATAAAAACTTAGAAACCGAATTAACTATGGTGGCTGGTAAGGTAGTTTACAGGAGAAAAGAAATATGAAAGTTGTTGTAGTAAAAAATTATAATGAGATTAGTTTCCAGGCTGCTCAATTAATTACTGATCAAATTATAAACAAAAAAAATTCTGTTTTGGGTTTAGCTACAGGCAGTACACCAATTGGTGTGTATCAGGAACTTATTCGCAAATTTCAGAAAGGCGAACTAGATTTTTCTAAAGTAGTTACCTTTAATTTGGATGAATATTATGGCTTATCTCCAGAACATCCCCAGAGCTATCACTTTTTTATGTGGAATATTTTATTTAAACATATTAACCTTAAAAAAGAAAATATACACTTATTAAATGGAATTACAGAAAATATTGCTAAGGAATGTAAACAGTATGAAGATTTAATTCAAAAAAGTGGAGGAATTGATTTACAGATTTTAGGGATTGGTGATAACGGTCATATAGGCTTTAATGAGCCCGATATTAGTTTAGATACTCGAACTCATTTAGTAAATTTGACTGCTAAGACAATCCGGGCAAATTCTCGTTTTTTTAATAACGCTCAGGAAGTGCCCAAACAAGCTATTACTATGGGAATAGGGACCATTATGCAGGCAAAAAAAATTATTTTGTTAGCTAACGGTAAAAGAAAAGCCAGAGTTGTGGAAAGAACAATAAATGGTCCTATTACTACTAAGGTACCGGCAACTGTTCTTCAGCTTCATAATGACGTAACCATAATTGTCGATCAAGAAGCAGCTTTTCAATTTGCAAGCCAACAGTGAGATAGCTTATTTTAATTAATAAATTTAAGTTAATTTTGAAAGCATAATTTAGATAATATTTTTAAAAGAACTGATTCTCTAAATTATGCTTTTTGTTATTTTAAAAGTATAATCTTTAAAGGTATTTATAACCTTATAACTTGAAAGATTTCCTAAAGAGAATAAAATATTATATAATAAGACAAATTAAATCTTAACTAAAAATATAACGCATATTTATGATCAATCATAAATACCTCAGAATTTTTAAAGAAAGAGTGGTGAAGTGCTTTGGTTAAAAAACAGATGGTGACTGATTTTAATTTAAATACCAGGATTAACAACATATTTTTCTTAAAAAATGTGGAGTTTAGGGTGAGAAGAGATAATAAAACCATAGATATGTTCTTTAAAATCGCCGATAAGACCGGGGAAATTGAAGCCGTAAATTGGGATGTTTCTGATGATAAGGTAGAAAAGTTAGGCAAGATTGAATTTGCCCGAGTTGAAGGGTATATTACCAAAAAGAAAAGTGATGGAACCCTTCAGGCAACAGTTTCTTCCCTTATCAAAGCTGCTCCTTTGGATTTAGATTATTCAGATTATTTACCTCAATCAAAAAAAGATTTAGATCAACTAATGAATATATTATACTCGAATATAGAATCTATAAAAAATATTTATTTGAAGAAGCTATTAAAAACTTTTTTTGACGACCAGGAATTTGTAGAAAAATTTAAAAAAGCTCCAGCGGCTACAAAAGTACACCAGCCTTATCTCGGAGGTTTGCTCGAGCATACCTGTAATTTAGTCAGGATTTGTGAAACAATAGGTGATATTTATAAAGAGGTAAATCGTGACTTTTTGTTAACTATGGCTCTACTCCATGATATAGGCAAAGTTAGAGAATATACTTATGACAGAGTCATTGAATATACCGATGAAGGCAAACTTTTAGGTCATATTACTATAGGGCTGGAGATGATTGACCAAAAAATAAAGAGTTTAGATAATTTTCCTCACGATTTAGAATTAATGATAAAACATACTCTCTTAAGCCATCATGGACGTTTTGAATTTGGTTCACCAAAACTCCCCAGCATATTAACAGCTATTGCTCTTCATTATGCTGATGAAACAGAGGCTAAAATAAGTGGTTTTATCAATATAAAGGAAGAATGCGGAAATTTTAAGGAAAAATGGAGTAAATGGATTTGGTGGTTAGAAAGGCCAGTTTATTTAGACGAAGAAAAAATATTAAAAAATAAAATAAATGAGACAGAGGAAGATTAAAGGAGAAGCTAATAATGAGAGAAATTTTTGAAAAGGCTTTAAAAAATAATAAAAATAATGGGGATTATATCGAAATAAGAGCGGAAAAGAAAGAAACCACTACTATTCATTTTCAAGGGGAGAAGTTAGAAAAAATAAATTATTCCCAGCAAACAGGAGGAAATGTCCGTGCCCTGGTAAAAGGGGGATGGGGTTTTATTTCCTTTAATCAGTTTGATGATTTGGAAGAAAAAATTAGAGAAGCCATTGAGGTGGCGAGCTTAATTGAAAAAGAAGAAGTGAGCAAATTAGCTATGAGTTTGCCAGTGGTAGAAATAATTAACCGGGAATTAGATAAAGATTTTCGCCAGGTAAGTTTGAGAGAAAAGAAGGATTTAATGGAAAATTATAATAATATAATTATGAAATCTAATCACCTGATCCAATCTTCTAATGTAATCTATACCGATAGATTTTCTACTATTTATTTTGCCAATTCGGAAGGTAGTTATATCGAACAGGAAAAACCGTTTTTAAGTGCGGGTTTTACAGCCGTAGCTCGAGAGGGGGATAATGTTCAAATGTCCAGCGAAAGTGTCGGAAGCACCAAGGGTTTTGCCATTATGGAAAGAATTTCCGAAAAAGCACAAAGAGCGGCTTCCCGGGCAGTCAATCTTCTTAAGGCACAGCCGGTAGAAGGTGGAGAATATACTGTTATCTTAGACCAGACGTTAGGCGGGGTTTTTATCCATGAAGCCTTTGGACATCTTAGTGAAGCTGATTTTTTATATGAAGACGAGAGGATGAGTGGTTTAATGAAATTAGGGAAGAAATTTGGCTCACCCCAGCTCAATGTAGTTGATGATGGTTCTATCCCCGATTTGTTAGGTTCTGCCAAATATGATGATGAAGGTGTGAGAACAAAGAAAAATTATCTGATAAAAGAGGGAATCCTGGCAGGCAGACTTCATTCGCGGGAGACTGCTGTTAAAATGGGGGAAGAACCAACCGGAAATGCTCGTGCCCTCAATTATCGCTTCAAACCTATTGTTCGCATGACTAATACTTATGTCGAAAACGGAGATACTCCTTTTGAAGATTTATTATCCGGAATAAAAAAGGGAATTTATGCCAGGGATTGCTACGGAGGGATGACCACCTTCGAAATGTTCACTTTTAGTGCCGGGGAAGGTTTTATGATAAGATACGGGAAGATCGCCGAGCCGGTTAAGGATGTGGTTTTAAGTGGGAATTTATTTACCACACTTCTTAATATTGAGGGAGTAGGAAATGATTTGAAGATGATTGAATCCGGCGGGGGATGCGGAAAAGCGGGGCAAAATCCTCTGCCAGTCTCTTTCGGCAGTCCTCATCTCAGGATAAAAAAAGTAGTAGTAGGAGGTAGATGAGGTGGAAAAATTATTAAAACAGGCCTGCGAAAAAGTAGACTCAGCTGAGCTATTTAAAGTAAAGAGCAAGACTATTCCGGTAAATTTTGAGGTAAACAGATTAAAATCTATCGATATTTCCGAGAGCGAAGGGAAAGCATTGCGGGTGATAAATAAAGGGAGGATAGGATTTTCTTCATCTACAGGAAAGGATGGCTTTAATTTAATGCTTGAAAAAGCAGTGGCTACCTCTGAGTTTGGTTCAACGGCTTCTTTTGATTTTCCCGGGGAAATGAAAAGAGAGAATAAGAAAAAGAAAAATATAGCTATATATGATGAAAAAGCAGCCGATAAAAGCATTGAAGAGATGGTAAAGATAGGCGAAGGTATTATAGAGAGAGTGAAGGATTTCAATCGAAAATTACGTTGTGATGTAACTATTTTAAAAGATTATAGTGAGATAGAGTATCTTAATTCCCGGGGAGGGAATTTTTCTTACCATAAGACTACCATTGCTTATTCGGTGATGGCTCAACAAACCGAAGATCAAGATATGTTGATGATTTATTCTTCTCTTGAGTCAGGAAAAGATAATCTTGATGCCAAGGAATTGACCTCTGAGATAATAGAAAATTTAGAATGGGGAGAGAAGATTGTCCTTGTAGAAAGCGGGAAGATGCCGGTTATCTTTACTCCCAAGGCAGCTTTGGTCTTGATCCTCTCCATCATTAGTGGTTTAAATGGCAAGATGATCTTGAAGAAAATTTCTCCTTTTACTTCTCAGAAGAACAAGAAATTATGGAGTGATCTGTTAACTTTTTATAGTGATGGTACTATAGATTTTGCTTTAGGCAGTGCTCCTTTTGATGATGAAGGAATAGAAATGAAACGGGTTCCTTTGGTAGAAAAAGGAGAGATTAAGAATTTTTATTATGATCTACAGACAGCAGGAATGGCCGGAGTAGAGAGTACCGGAAATGGTTTGAGAGCTGGTATACAAAGCGAGCCCGTTCCTGGTATAAGCAACTTGATAATGGAGGAAGGAAAAGTTTCTTTTAAAGAGATGATTAAAGATATTCCGGAAGGGATAGTTATCGACCAGGTTCTTGGACTGGGACAGGGAAATATAATAAGCGGAGCCTTCTCTAATAATGTACAACTGGGCTATAAGATAGAAAAGGGCAAAATAGCAGGGAGGGTTAAGGATGTAATGATTGCCGGCAATGCTATAGAAGAACTAAAAAATATAGCTGCCTTGGGAAATAAAGCAAAATGGGTAGAAGGAAAATATAAATTTCCCCATATTTATCTAAAATCTCTATCAGTTTCTGCTAAAAAATAATTGTCAGGGGGACGGTTCTCTTGACACTTTTCAATCTTGTCAGAAAGTGTCAAGAGAACCGTCCCCCTGACAGGAATAAGATATGAATAAAATTATAACCAGGCCTGAAGAAATAGTAAAAAATGAGCAAGTTTTGTATGCCGGAAATCATTACCTCGGTGTACCCATCATTGATTGCCAGAATGGCGCAATTCAAAATATAAATGTGGTCTCTCTTTCTAATAAAGCTTTGATAGAATTAAAAGGAGAACCAAATCTATTTACACCGCATTTTTATCAAGAAGGAAAAGAAATTGGAATAGAAAGGATAGATATCTCTAAAGAACAGTATTATCTACCCCGATTAGACTTTTTTTTAAAGGGCGGGATAAGAGTAACCGGGAGAATATTTACCGATCTTAAGGAAAAGGGTTTAATCTATAGCTTTGAAAGTTCAGAAGAAATTGAGATCTCTTTATTTTTTGATTTAAAAGATGTATGTTTATTGCGATTTAATTCTCATCAGATAGATACTAAAAAAATAATAAAAAGAGATAAATGGCTGGGCAATCCGGTAGTTAATATTTTATCTTCAGGAATTTCACTGGCCTTAGCCTTTGGCGGAGATAAAGATTTTGAAGTTGATGATTTAAAAGAAAAGGAAACCTTAAATTTAAAAATATCCTGCCAAAATAAAAACTGTTTTTATATAGCGGCAAATTATGACCCGGATGGTGCTTCTGCTGCTCTTATTCACTTGAGAAGAAAAGGATATAGCGGAATCTACCATGAATTTCTGGATTGGCTAAAGAAAAAAACCATTCCCTATCCTAAAGACCCTGCATTGGAAACCAGATTAAATGAAAATCTATTTTTTAATTATTTTTACTCTATAGCCAAAGATATGGAGAGTGACAAATATCTAGCATTAACTTCAAGAAGTCCCCGCTATTATGTTTCCGGAGCATTTTGGGAAAGAGATGGTTTTTTATGGTCTCTTCCGGCAATAAAATTGGTTTGCCCTAAATTATATCAACATCTGGCAAGAGAAATGATCCTGATACACAGCAAGAATCCGGGAGATCATGCCCATTATATTGATGGTACCGTTTTATATCCCGGTTTTGAACTGGATGAAGCAGCCAGTTATTTTATTCTTTTAGATAACCTGGAAGACCATCTTTTCGATGAAAGGTTGATAAGGGCTCTGGAAGAAGTGTTTGAGCGGATAGAAAGAGAGTACGATCCCCAAACCGGACTCTATAAAACTTTCCTGCTTCCTTCTGATGATCCTGCAGAATACCCTCTGGTTACTATTGATAATGTTATTCTCTGGCGAGGGCTGCAGAATTGGAGAGATGTTTTATTAAAGAAAGGGAAAGTAAAAAAGGCACAGCTTATCCATCAAAAAATAGAAAACATCCATAAAGGGATCCATAAATATTTAGTTAAGGAAATAGGAGGAAAGAAAATATTTTTATGGTCTACTGACGGGAAGGGAAATTTTAGATTATATAATGACCCTCCCGGAAGTTTAGGGACTCTCTGTTTTTATAGATTTGTAGATAAAGATGACCCGATATTTAAAAACACCATAGATTATTACTATTCTTCTTGCTACCCTTATTACTTTAAAAATGCCAGGATAAATGAACTGGCCTGCGATCACCATCCTCATACCCCTTCAGGGCTGGGATTATGCGGGAGTATTTTAAATCCGTTATTATCAAGCTTGGCGTTGGAATGGTTAAAAAAAGCCAATATGGACTTTGGTCTTCTGGCGGAGAGCTTTGATAAAGATTCGGGTGAAGCCAAGACCGGAGTGGGATTTGCATCCGGCTGTGGTTATCTGGCTTATTCTCTCTATTATGTCTTGATCAAGGAGGGGAGGGAATGAAGGCAGCTTCAGTAGAATGGCAAAAAAGTGAATGGAAAAGGATAGATAAGCCAAAGGATCTGATTGGTAAAATAAAAGAATATCTGGAAAAAGCGATAAAAGAACAGGTTGATATCATCGTATTCCCCGGATTTACGGGAGTTTTTTTTAATCAACTGAACTGCCCGGATAATATAAGTTTAAGGAGTCTAATAAAGGAAGCAGATTCCCGGGAATACATCGAACAGGTTAAAGAATTATCTCGGGAACATAAGATAGCCATTTGTCCAGGAAGTTACTGGCAAAAAGAAAAAAACAATATTTATCATGAATCCTGTTTGATAATAAATGGAGAGGTCCAGCTTAAGCAGCGTCAAATTTATTTAGCCCGCTGGGAAAGAGAATTGGGATTTTCCCGGGGAGAAAAGATTGAGTTAAAAGAAATAAAGGATTGGAAACTGGCACTAATAATTTCTACCGATGTTTTTTATCCCCAGGTTTCCAGGATGGCGGCTTTAAGGGGTGCCGATATTGTACTATGCCCGGCAGGATTTACCGGAGAAAAAAATCGGGCTTTACCATTAAGCGGACTGTGGCAGGAAGTCCAGCAGAATCAATTCTTTGCGATAGAGAGCGGATTTAATGGATTCCTGGGAGAGCAGAGTTTTTGGGGAGAATCGGTCATCTATGCCCCTTTGGAAATGACCAAAAAGGGGGATGGTTATTTAGCGAGAAACAGTGGACAGCAAAGTTTAATTATTGCTGAGTTGGATAATAAGAAGAGAAGAAAAGCCATTTCCCAATTTGATGTACTGTCCCAATTGAATCGAGAATTTTATCAGCAGATGAAAATATTTAGAGGAAGATGGATGCAGTGAAGATGGAATTTTTAATAGAAAAATGGTTTAACAGGAAAATATCTTTAGACAGAATAGAAAAATATTTTAAGCAATTACAGATAAAAAAAAGAAAGCTTTCAAAAGATATTAATCCGGAAGACATACGGGTATCCTGTGTAGAAAGGCAGATTTATCCGGTAAATAGCCTAGAAAAATATATAGATATGCTTTGCGGTTTTGTAGACCAGGCGGCAAAAGAGAACAGCCGCCTGATTGTCTTTCCGGAATACAACTTTTTTGACCTATTCGGTTTCATTCCCGGGTTTAGCTTCATAAATCAAATTCTAAATAAAAAAGCAATAAAGAATAAAGACAAAGAGAAAGATAGAGGGATAGAATCACATTTAAAAGGGAACAATTATTTTCTGACTGCTATTTTTAAAGGAGTTGCAAAACCGGTAGAGGCGGGAGTTAAAAAAATTGTTTCTCTGTTAGCAAAAGAATATGGAATACATATTTACACCGGAAGTTATATTTTAAAGGAGAAAGAAGAAATTTATAATGCCGGTTCACTCTTTGGTCCGGATGGAAATTTAATAGGAACTCAAAAGAAAATGCACCTTACCGATTTCGAGGTTAAATTAGGAATAAAAAGAGGTAATAAAATGGAGGTATATTCTTTACCTTTCGGTAAAGTAGTATGCCCTATTTGTATGGATGCCACTTACTTTGAGACTTTCCGTATTGCCAGAGAGATGGGAGTGGATATGGTTATTTTACCTATTGCTAATTTAGAAGAATATTCTACCTGGAAGGCCTTGAGAGGAATTTGGCCCAGGGTGCAAGAATCATATCTGTATGGTTTTAAATCTTCCTTAAACGGATGGATTGCCGGGATGCATTTTACCGGAAAGGCCGGTATATTTGCTCCCCTATCAATGACTGAAAAAAAGGATGGAGTTTTATCTTTATCTCCCTTTTATGAGGGAAATCACCTGATAACAGCCAATATAAACATGAAAAAATTGTATGAAGCAAGAGAAAAAGCAGAGTATCATGAAGATAAAAATGCTGAATTTGAAAAAAATTTTATTGAAAAAACCTATAATATAAATTGATAATTGGGAATAGAATTTCTAAGAAAGGAGAAAGAAATGGAAGAATTTAAAGGTAAGAGACTTTTTCTCTATAACCTATCCACAGCGGGATGGGTGTTGTTAGATTCGATCTGGTTGACTTTCGCTATAGCCTTTCTGCTTCCCCCTAAAGAGAAAGTAGCAGAAGGTATGATTCCTTTTATTTCGAATGAGAGGTTTTTGGGAATAATTACTGTGTTGGGAGCAGTGATGCTCTTTGGAAGGATTGTAGATGCTGTTGCTGATCCATTGGTGGCCTCCTGGACTGACCGTTCCACCTCAAGATTTGGGAGAAGGAGATTTTTCCTTATTATAGGCGGACTTCCCCTGGCATTATCTACAGTTCTGATATTTTTTCCACCTGTAGCCCATACTTCATTCATCAATGGTATCTATCTGGCTATTGTTTTTGGTTTCTACTTTTTTTTCTTTACGGTATATGTTGTTCCCTATCTTGCTCTAATTCCTGAACTCGGTCATAATGAAAAAGCTCGAATTAGTATTACCACGGCTCAAGGATACTTCTCTCTAATTGGTTCAGCAATAGTAATGATTGGCGGACCCCTTCTTTTAACTTTATTTATGCAGAATACTGACTATGTCGGCTCTTACCGGAAAATGATTATTTGTCTGGTTATTCTCGGGGTACTATTATTATATACGGCTGTATTTGCGGTAGACGAGAAAAGCTTTTCCAATGCCAGGCCCAGCCAGGTTCTCCTGATGGATTCCTTCAAAAAAACAGTGAAGAATAAGGCTTTTATTATCTACCTTTTTGCCAATATATCCCTATGGTTTCTTTTTAATATTGTCCGTTCATCTGCCATACCTATTGTAATTACTCTGATGGGTGCTGATGAGGCCTTTGCCGGGAATATGTTTACTATCCTCTTTATTATTGCGGCTATCTGTTTCCCGCTGGTGGGATTTTTAACTAAAATTTGGGGGAAGAAAGCGATTATGATGATCAGTCTTGGCCTGTTCTCAATATTTTCAATTTTTCTATCCCTCACCGGTCTGACCCCGGTCAATCCCAGGACATGGGGGATGATTTTCGTTGGACTTATGGGCCTTCCCGCAGCAGTTCTGATGATTATTCCCAACGTAATACTTTCTGAACTTTGCGATGTTGATTATGAAAAAACCGGAGAGAGAAGAGAGGCGATGTATTTTGGAGTCCAGGGTTTCTTTATGAAACTCAATTTAGGACTTTCGACTGCGAGCCTTGCTCTTTTATATTCTATCTTTGGGAAAGACATCAGTAATCCCCTGGGAGTAAGATTAGCTCCCATATTGGGAAGCGTCGTTGCCCTTTTTGGGCTTATGATTATGACCCGGTATCCGGAAAAGCAAATTAAAGAACTTTTGTCAAAATGATAATTCTAAAAAAGAAGAAGAATTCTATTGTTCCGGCTCTACTTATGTCATTCCCGCGCACGCGGGAACCTATCTTTAATAATATTTTCTATTAAAAATAAGGATTATTTAATGGAAAGAAGTAAAGAAATGGTTGTTTCAAAAAAAGGAATTCTATTTTTATGTACCGGAAATTCCTGCCGTAGCCAGATGGCAGAAGGATTTGCCAAAAAAATGCTTTCCAAAGATTTAAAAATCTTCAGCGCAGGGGTAGAACCAAAGAGAATACATCCTATAGCAGTAAAAGTTATGCAGGAAGTTGGAATTGATATCTCGCAACAAAGGTCAAAAAATATTTCAGAGGTTCCTATTGATAAAATAGATTTAGTGGTTACTTTATGTGGAGATGCTGCTGAAAGTTGTCCTGTTTTTCCAGGTAAAGTGAAAAAAATTCATTGGGCAATAGAGGACCCTGCTAAAGTCCAGGGAAGTGAAGAAGAAATTACCAAAGTGTTCCGAAAAATACGGGATAATATTCAAACCTATATAATTAGTTATCTACTTGTGAAATAGAAGATAAAATGCATACAAAAAGCCAAGCCTACGATGATATGTATAAAAGATAAAATTATCAAAAGTCATGATAAAATAACCCGAAGAATTTTTTAATTGATCTGCCTTTTAATAATTTAGCTCTATTCAATTATCCCCAACTCTACTTTTACTCCGGTCAATTCTTTCTGCGCTTCTGAAAAGTGAATGGTGTAACATTCTCGATTCTGTTGATTTAAGAAGGTGGCTCTTTTGATACCCATTAGTCTCCAGCCTTCTTTGATTGATTTAATAAGGACCAGCAATGATGGATGAGTTTTTTCTTTTCCTCATTTCAGGATCTTTTTATGCCTCGTGCTCTTTGTACTATTTCTTCTTTTTAAAAGCCTTAACTTTACCCTTCCTTTGTTCTTTTTTGCTTGTTATTTTAATTTTAGTATACCTGGTTGGGGGCGGGCAGTCCAATACTTTTAAACTTTAAATCATTAAAAAACAGCCCGGTTTTTATTTTTAAAGGACAATCTATAAAAAATCAAATCTATAAAAAATCTATAAAAAATCATTGACATTTTAAAATAAGTATGTTATAAAATTTTTAATAAAAATGAGAGTGCACCTAGGGTTCCGTTCAAATGAAGTCAGGACCGAGCGGTGCAAAGCATATTGTTTGCTACACCTTAAGGACAAAAGCCTAAAGGATAGGTTTCATTTAATCATTTGTGATTTACTATCCTTTAGGCTTTTATATTTAGGGGGGGGTGATAAGAAAGTATCTGAATTTATTTTAAAATTTTTTATTATATATAAAAAAAAGGAGGTAATGATGAAAAAAATTTTAAAAAAATATTTGATTCTTTTCCTAACGACATTTTTATTAGTGAGTATTTATGTTTTTTCGGTAAATGCACAAGGGGTAATATCCCCGGAAAAAGATACTGCCTATCAGGCGGTGGAAAGAAATGCCAGTGAAGTCGGTAAAATTGGAGACGCCATCTTTAATTTTGCAGAGTTAGGAATGCAGGAATTTGAAAGCAATGATTTATGTGCTCGACTTTTAGAGGAATGGGGATTCAAAGTGGAAAAAGGTATTTCTGGTTTTCCAACTGCTTTAATGGCTACCTATGGTTCGGGAAAACCTGTCATTGCTTTGCATTTTGAATTTGATGCTCTTCCGGGAACCTCTCAACAAGCAGGAGTGATAGAGAGAAAACCGGTAGTAGAAGGAGCTCCCGGGCATGCTGAAGGGCATAATACCAATGCTGCCGTCGTAATGGGAGCTGCTTTTGGGATAAAAGAAGCCATAGAAAAGTATAATTTAAAAGGAACAATTAAAGTATTTACTGCGCCTGCAGAAGAAAAAGGCATTCCTCGACCTTATTTTGTACGTGATGGGTATTTTAAAGATGTTGATGCTGCTTTTCATGCTCACGTAGGAAATGATTTATCTACCAGTTATGGAGAAAGACAATATGCTGTTATTACTTCAGATTTTCTCTTTTATTGAAATACCGCTCATGCTGCGGTTGCTCCGTGGACTGGAGTAAGTGCAGTCGATGCTGCAAAATTAATGGATCTTGGTTGGGATGTATTAAGGGAACATTTACCTACAACGCAAAGAAGCCACTCAGTATTTACCGAAGGTGGAATACAACCCAATGTAGTTCCTGATTTTGCCAGAATTTCCTGGATTTTCCGTGAATCTAATTATGAAAAAGTATATGATTTACATGAAAAAGCTAAAAAAGTAGCCGAAGGCGCTGCTTTAATGACTGGATGCACCTGGGAAGAAGAGGTTGTTTCAGCTATTTGGCCTACTCGGGATAACCAGACTATTGCCGAAGTAGTTCAGGCAAATATTGAATTAGTTGGTGTACCACAATGGACAGAAGAAGAGCAAAAATTTGCTAAAGAGGTACAAAGATCAGTGGGTGCAAAAGAAACTGGATTAACTACCAAAATTACTCCTTTAGCGGAGGCAAAACAATCTACTTCTGCAAATGATTCCGGTGATATTACCTGGATGGTACCTCATGGCCGGATTACCTTCCCTGCAAATGTTAGTGGTATACCTGGTCATCATTGGGCTGCAGCCATTGTACCTGCAACTTCCATTGCCCATAAAGCTGAAGTTGCCGGAGCAAAGGTTTTAGCCGGTGCAGTAGTTGACTTACTTACCCAGCCGGCAATTCTAGAAAAAGCAAAAGAAACCTTCAAAAAAGAAGTTGGAGAAACCAAACATCAAACTTTACTACCACTTGATCAAAAACCTCCAATACAGTATAACGTTGAGATGATGGCTAAATATCGTGAGTTGATGAAACCGTATTATTTGAAAGAAACCATTCAATTTAAATAGTACCCGTATTTTATATAGATAAAACTACCGGGGGTAATTATATTATACCTCTGGTAGTTTTATCCACTTAATCTAACAACAGTTGTATCCTCTAAAATATGATATTTTTTAAATCAGCTTCCTTCAAAATTACCTCTATATTTATAATCTTATATTAGTTAAATTTTAAAAATAGGCTAAATTAAGATCAATATTTTTAACTTTTCGTATGCCCTGAGGCTCTTTTTACACCAAAAGTAATAAGCCAAGAAGACGTTAGATCTTGTAGTATAAAAAATAATATACTTTATCGGCAGCATGGCCAGAAAGTTACGGATAGGATTTGCCGGAATAGTTTATCACCTAATCTCCAAAGGAAATACCTAACAAATCATCTTTCTTGATGAGAAAGATTTTACTGATTTCTTTGGCGTCTTATGTGTAGCGAGAAAAAGACATTACTTCAGATTATATACCTACTGTCTTATGAACAACCATGATCATCTTCGGCAAGTGCAAAAAGCGGCCTCCAACCAATATCAAGCCTTTGTCTGTTTCGGGATAAAAGCAGAATCAACTTTAAAGACAATCAAGACATATTGTTTCTTGGATATGAGAATTTTATCGGTGAGATAAAACACTTGATAAGATGTAAAGAAAAACTAAAGGAGATAACTAGGTAGCAGTGGTTTATAATCAGGCTACCCTTAAAAGAGATTTTTAAACCCAAGTACCTGAAGTCAAAAGAACAAATGATTAATAAGGCTCACCGACAGCATCATGCCTTAATCTATTTTTAAATCTTTTAAATCGTCAAAAAATAAAGTAAATAAACCTGGATTATCCATCCCTTAGCGAAAATATCAAAAGGTTTTTATCTTAAAAGAAGGATTTTTAAAAAAATTGTCGTAATATCTATATAAGAAAGAGTTAGTACAATCTCCTGGTACTTAGTTCACTATAATAGAGATGTTTTTTAAAATTTTTTATTACTTAGTAAAAAATCTGAATATCCAGTAAAGGAGGAGCAAAAATGAATACTTATTTTATGTTTGGAAAATATTCCGCTGAAGCTATCAAGGGGGTAAGTGCTGAGCGCACTAAAAAAGCCAATGATATTATTTTGAAACTTGGCGGTAAAATTATTGCTCAATATGCGCTGCTGGGGGATAGGGATCTGGTTTTTATTGTGAATTTACCGGGTGTAGAAGAGGTATTTAAGGCTTCTGCCGGTTTACATAAGCTGACTGGTATTTCCTTTTCTTCTGTCCCCGCTATAACTATAGAAAAATTCGATAAAATTCTAACCTAAAAATATTAATGTAATCTATAGTAAGAAGTGTTTTTTAAAAACAAACAGAACGATAGACCAGGACTGATTGTACTAACTCTGTACCTTTTCATTGCGACTTTTATACCAATAGGAGGCAAAAGACATGTCAAAAATAAAAGTTAACTGCTGCGGAGAGACTTGTCCGATTCCTTTGATAGAAACCAGAAAGGCAATTCGTAAAGCTTCTCCCGGAGATATTATTGAAGTAAGAGGCACTCACCCGGCATCTAAAAAAGAAATACCCATGGCGGTAAAGGCCTTGGGTTTAAAACTGGTTGATGTGAAAGAAGAGGGAGGGGAATGGACAATTATCATTCAAAAATAGGAGGACTCAAAAGGTGGCAGAGAAATTAACCATTGTGGTTCATAGCGGAGATATGGATAAGATTTACAGTACCTTGATTATTGCGAATGGCGCTCTTTCCATGGGCATGGAAGCCTCTCTATATTTTACTTTTTGGGGCTTGCAACGGCTGCAAAAAGGAGGCCTGGAAAAAGGATCTCTATCAAAGATGCACCTGCTGGGTATAGGAAAATCGATGATGAAGCAGCGCATGAATAAAGCCAATGTATCATCACTGGAGCGGTTGATGCAAGATTTCAAGGAATTGGGCGGAAAGATTATTGCCTGTGAGATGACCATGGAAATCATGGGGATAAAAAAAGAAGATTTAAGAGAAGATTTGATTACTGAATACGGAGCGGTAGGCACTTATATTCAGGAAGCAAGAGAATCTTCCGTTAATCTTTTCATTTAAGGAGAGATATTTATGTTTGATGAAAAAATGATTTATCTAGATAATGCTTCTGCCACCCGGCTGGATGAGCGCGTTTTAGAGGCCATGCGACCCTATTTTTTTGATACCTATGCAGTAGCTACTTCGGAGTTCGGGTATTCTCAAGGAATAGAAGCCAGGGAAGCATTGCAGAAGGCCCGCGAAACAATTGCCTCAAGGCTTAATGCGGGTCCCGAGGAATTTGTTTTTACTTCCGGAAGCACCGAATCCAGCAATATGGCCATTAAGGGTGTGATGATGGCACTTCAAAAGCAAAATAAAAATCACCTGATTGTTTCCAAAATAGAAGACTTTCCGATACTGTATAGTGCAAAAAACCTGGAAAAACAGGGAATAAAAGTGACCTACTTAGAGGTAGATAAATACGGCTTTGTTGATTTAGAACAGCTTAAAGGTTCGATATCGAAAGATACTGCCCTGATATCCATTCAGCATGCCAATCAAGAAATCGGGACCGTTCAAAACATTGAAGCCATAAGCCAAATTTGTAAAGAGAAGAAGATATTATTTCATACCGATGCGACGCATACTTTTACAAGACTACCCATCGATGTAAGTAAGATACCGGTTGATTTGATTTCAGTCGCTGCTCATACCCTCCATGGTCCCAAAGGGATTGGCGGCCTTTATATTCGTAAAGGTACGCCTTTAACCAAATGGATGGATGGAGGCTTTCAAGAATTTAACCGAAGAGCAGGTTTGGAAAATATTCCCGGTGCCATCGGGTTTGCGAAAGCGGTTGAATTGGTCACTGCCCAGGAGAATGAGCAATTGATTTCTCTCAGGGACCATTTGATCAGTCATATTTTAGCAGAAATTTCCCAAACTACTTTAAATGGCCATCCTGAAAGGAGAACACCTCAAAATGCGAATATTACCTTTCATTTTATAGAAGGAGAATCCATTACCCTGCATTTGGATATGCACGGTTTTGCGGTAAGCACCGGTTCGGCTTGCTTTAGCCGTTCACTGGAGGCCAGCCATGTTATTTTAGGTATCGGCGGAGACCACGAAAGGGCACACGGCTCCATTCGTTTTACCCTGGGACGGTATAATAATCTGAAGGAAATAGACAAATTAATAGAGACGCTAAAAGAAATCATTAGCGAATTAAGAGAAATCAGTCCTTTGGGCAAAGATTAAAAGGAGGTTTAATTTAATGGAATTTCCCTATAATGAAAAAGTATTGGAACATTTTCGACACCCTCGTAATGTCGGAAAAATTGAAGATGCAGATGGAAAAGCCATGGAAGGAAGTCCTGCCTGTGGAGATATGGTATCGGTTCAAATTAAGGTGGATGAAAAGACCAAGCGAATTCAGGATATCAAATTCGAATCCTACGGCTGTGCTTCCAATATCGCCACCGGTTCGATTATTACCGAATTGGCCAAAGGAAAGACTTTGGAGGAAGCAAAAAAAATCAGCTGGAAACAGGCATCAGATGAATTGGGTGGCCTTCCTGCCATAAAGGCACACTGTTCTGTATTGGCGGTTGAAGGTTTACGTTCAGCCATCAGAAATTACGAGGAAAAACACAGTCTGGTAACAGATAAAACCCCCACCACCATCGAAACAATCGAGAAAAGATTGAGGAAAGTCATGAATCCCTTAAGCGGTCTCGATTTGGTGGGCACCAAACTCATAAAAAAAATAGAACTAAAAGAAGGGGAAGTTAAAATAGATGTTGACCTGCCGGAAAATCATCAATTTGCCAACTCAATCAAGGAAGAGATAAGGGAAAAAGTTGAATCTTTACATGATATTAAAAAAGTATCGATGACCTTTAGCGGATAATATAATTAATAAATGGGAACGATTCTATTTTTTACAATCCCGACTAATATTCCACAGACTGAAGGGCTTTAGCCGCTTTATCTAACTGAGCCAGTTTAATTAAGCAGGATATTCGAATTCTCGAGGTGTTAATGGTTTCCATATGAATACCTGACCGGGATAATGCCCGGAACATTCTTAAAGCAATACCGGCTTCTTTGGCTATACCGTCATCAACGATGGAAACCTTTGCTAAATTGCAATCAGTATTAATTTGTTGGACCCCAATTTTCTCTGCTATTTCTTTGGTAATTTTTAAAGAAGGCAAGAAATCATCTTCCGTCACAATAAAAGAAACCGTTGCCCATTCCGGGGAAAGGTGAAATTCTGGTTAAGGTTATAGCTTGCGGTATTTGCCATACGGAGTTGGATGAAATTGAGGGTCGGCTACTGCCTCCGAAGCTTCCCATTATTTTGGGACATGAAATCGTCGGACAGGTAGGAAAAACGGGACTGGCTGCGGGATGTTATCGAAAGGGAGATCGCGTCATCAAAATTGACTTTATAGTTAAAATATATTAGAGTGATATTTGTTGTATTTGTGCAAGAATAAAAAAATAGGGATGGTCTACCAGGTTAATAATTCGGTAATTTTTAGCGGAAAACCTATAGGATCTGAGAGTTTCTTTTAATATTAGGAAGAAAAAACTAAGAGAGAAAATATTTAATAATAAAAAGGACAAACTAAATGAAAAAATATTATCAGCAATCTATTGATGAGGTTGTTCAATACAGTAAAACTGACCTAAAAATAGGATTATCCTCTTCGGAAGTGAAAAAACGATTGGATGAGGTAGGACCCAATCGACTAGAGGAGAAGAAAGGCCGTTCTCCCTGGGATATGTTTGTGGGGCAGTTTAAAGATATTCTGGTTCTTATTTTACTAATTGCGGCTTTGGTATCATTTATTTTAGGTGAAGTAAGTGATACTATTGTTATTGCTATAATCTTGATATTGAATGCTACCTTAGGAGTAGTCCAGGAGTATAAAGCCGAAAAGTCATTAGCTGCCTTAAAGAAGATGGTCGCACCTGCCGCTTTAGTTATAAGAGATGGGAGGCAGAGCAGAATCGAAGCCTCTCAATTGGTGCCAGGTGATATTGTTCTTTTGGAATCCGGTGACCATATACCCGCTGACCTTCGCCTCTCTACGGTTACTAATCTTAAAATTCAGGAGGCTGTCCTAACCGGTGAGTCAGTGCCGGTGGAAAAGAAAAGTGAGTTAATAGATAAAGAAGATGTTTCTCTGGGTGATCGGAATAATCTGGCTTTTATGGGGACTGCGATTATCTCCGGAAGAGGCAGAGGGATTGTAGTAGCTACGGGTATGAAAACAGAGATGGGTCAGATTGCGGGGATGTTAGAAGAACAGAAACAAGAGGACACTCCCTTACAGAAGAAATTAAATCAAGTGGGTAAAAAACTCGGTTTGATTATATTAATTGTGGTAGGATTGGTGGTTTTGTTAGGTTATTTACGTGGCATTGAGTTTTTTGAGATGTTTCTTACCGGAATTTCTCTGGCTGTAGCCGCGGTGCCGGAAGGTTTACCAGCAGTGGTTACGGTTGTTTTAGCTCTCGGAGTACAGAGGATGATAAAAAAACACGTTATTGTCCGGCGTTTACCGGCAGTAGAAACTTTAGGTGCTACCACAGTTATTTGCTCGGATAAAACCGGGACTTTAACCCAGAACCAGATGACCGTAAGAAAATTAGTTCTTCCGGAGAAAAATATTGAAGTAGAAGGGGAAGGTTATCAGCCGGTGGGGAAATTTTATCAAGCCGAGCAAGAGATTCAACCCCGACTAGATCCGGATTTATCCTTATTATTAAAAGGAGCAGTTCTCTGTAATAACGCCGAACTGCAAAAGAATAATGATAATGAACAGTGGGAAATTATTGGTGATCCTACCGAGGGTGCTCTGGTAGTAACCGCCGTTAAAGCTGGTTATGATAAGAAAAAATTGGAAGAGGATTATCCTCGGGTGATAGAATTTCCTTTCGATTCAGATCGCAAACAAATGTCCACTATTCATCAGACAAATGATGGCAATCAAATTATTTTTGTCAAAGGAGCTCCTGATCAAGTGATCCATTATTGTAAATATTATCAGAAAAATGGCATGATTGAGGAGATGGGAGAATTCATAAAAAATAAAGTTTTATCTCAGAATAGAGAATTGGCTCAGGAAGCCTTGCGAGTTTTAGCCATAGCTTATAGGTTTGTGGATAAAGAAAATCTTGATGAAATTAAAGAAATAAAAGATGCTGAAAAAGAGCTAATCTTTATAGGATTAATGGCCATGATCGATCCGCCGCGTAAGGAGGCTATTGAATCAGTAAAAACCTGTCTTAGAGCTGGCATACATCCGATTATGATTACCGGAGATTATTCTCTTACCGCAAAAGCAATCGCTGCTGAAATGGGTATTTACCATTCAGGAGATAGGATTATTGCTGGAGATGAATTAGAGAAAATGTCTCAATCTGAATTAGAAGAGGCAGTGGGAAACACTACGATCTTTGCCCGGGTATCTCCACGTCATAAACGCCTTATCGTCAGGGCTTTGCAGAAGAAAAATCAGGTAGTAGCGATGACCGGGGACGGAGTAAATGATGCGCCGGCCTTAAAGGAATCGGATATCGGGGTAGCTATGGGTATTACCGGGACCGATGTAACCAAAGAAGCTGCTGAAATGATTCTGACCGATGATAATTTCGCTTCTATTGTAGGAGCCGTAGAAGAAGGAAGGAAGATTTATGATAATATTAAAAAATTTATCCACTATTTAATCTCCTGCAATCTGGGCGAAATCATTGCCATTGCCGGTGCTATTTTAATCGGACTACCCAGTCCGTTAATTCCGATTCAGATACTCTGGGTAAATTTGGTCACTGATGGTTTACCTGCCCTGGCTCTGGGTCTGGATCCCACGGAAGAAGATATCATGAGTAGACCACCCCGTGATCCGAATGCCGGCATATTTTCCGGTAAAATGGGTTTCAATATTTTTTCGCAAGGGACTTTTATCGGATTAATCACTTTAGTTGCTTTTTACCTGGGTTTTTCCTTTTATTCCCTGGATATTGCCAGGACCATGGCCTTTACCACTCTTGGCTTTTCTCAGTTATCCCAATCATTAAATTCTCGCTCTGAAAAATACTCTATTTTTAGATTAGGTTTATTTACTAATCTATATTTAATTATGGCTATCTCTATTTCCGGTCTCTTACAATTAATGGTAATTTCAATGGCTCCCTTGCAAATTATTTTTAAAACAGTTCCGTTAACTTTAAATCAGTGGTGGATTATTATTATTCTATCTTTATCTCCGATAGCATATGTTGAACTTCTTAAATTAATGAAGCTCACCTATAAAAAATAATATATATTTAAATAATAGATACTGTGCAAGAAGAAAAATAATTCGATAACTTTTAATGGAGAGTTATTTTAAATAAAAAAGTAAAATTATACGAGCTTCCAATTTGCCCTATTTGCGGGAGGACTAAACAATATTTAGATGAAGAAGGTATTGACTGGGTTTTTAGGGGCTGGATGAAAGAGGCATAAATGGATCTTATTTCAATTATATTTATTGCATTTGGCCTGGCAATGGATGCTTTTGCTGTATCGATTACCAGCGGATTAACTATAAAACACCTAAGAATCAATAATGCCTTAAAGATTGCCATATTTTTCGGATCATTTCAGGTTATTATGCCATTAATCGGGTGGTCAGCCGGACTGGGCTTTCGAAATTATATTTCAGATATTGACCATTGGATAGCTTTTGGACTTCTAAGTTTAATTGGCTGTAAAATGATTTATGAATCATCTAAAATAGAAATAAACAAAAAGAAAATAGATCCACTGAATGTTTATGTTTTGCTGATGTTATCCATTGCCACAAGCATAGATGCTTTGGCCGTTGGTCTAAGCCTGTCATTCTTAAACCTTTCTATTGTACTACCGGCAATAATAATTGGAATTATAACCTTTTTACTATCGATTTTCGGGGTTTATTTTGGGAATCGATTTGGACATTATTTTGAAAGGAAAATTGAAATAATTGGTGGTCTAATTTTAATCGGTATCGGAATAAGAATATTAATTGATCACTTAACTTAAAGAGTGGAAAAAACATTCGGCTAATCACTTTTAATTTTATTTCTTCTGCTTTTTAACCTTATATCGATTAATGATATAAAATTAATGCAATAAATGGATAAATCAAGTATAATAAAAAAATCTTAATTTTTTTAAAATTCTTTCTACTTAAGCCAGTTAAGGAGTAATAATTGTTACTATCAGCTTTTTTATTAGAAGCAGTTTTGATATCTTTATCCGGAGTAATAGCTCCCGGACCGGTTACTGCCATCACAGTCAGCAAAGGGGCTAAATCTCCTCATGTCGGAGCAATGATTGCCCTGGGACATGGTATGGTAGAAATCCCTTTAATGATATTGGTACTTTATGGTTTTGGTGATATATTAAAAATGACTTATATTAAAGCTATAATCGGATTACTAGGAGGGTTATTTCTCTTGAAGATGGGTCTTGATTTACTCAAGGGAATTAAGCGAATAAAAATTGATTCAGTGAATGGTCCAAGTTCTCCCTTGATGGCCGGAATTATACTCACTCTGGCTAATCCTTATTTTCTGGTCTGGATGGCCACCATTGGCTCTATTCTTATTTTTCGTTCTTTTGCTTTTGGATTGCTCGGTTTTACTCTCTTTATGATTGCCCATTGGTCATGTGATTTTTTATGGCTTTACTTTCTTTCTGCTTTATCTTTTAAGGGTGGGCAGTTTTTTGGTAAAAGACTTCAGCAGGTTTTATTTGTAATATGCGGGATTTTTCTCTTATTTTTTAGTACTAAATTTATCTATGATGCAGCGAAAATAATCTTTTCTTTCTAAATAACTAAAATGACTTATTTCTTCAACCAGGATTTGTCGGATTGACTGGTATGTTCTTCTCGTAAAACAAAAACTGGTAAGAAGATCCGGTCTATCAA
>MEYH01000003.1 GCA_001773955.1 Candidatus Sediminicultor quintus
AATGCAAAAAATAAGAATTCGCTTACAGGCATATGATCACAGAATATTAGATAATTCTACCTTAATGATAATAGATACTGTAAAAAGAATTGGCGGGAGATTTTCTGGTCCTATACCTTTACCAACAGAAATAAATAAATATTGTGTCTTACGTTCGCCACATGTGGATAAAAAGTCAAGGGAAGAGTTTGAAATGAGAACTCACAAGAGATTGATTGATATATTAGAGCCCTCCACCAAGACTATAGAAGCATTAATGCATCTTGATTTACCATCAGGCGTAGACATTGAGCTCAAAACTCTGGAATAAAAGGTTGGCAACAAAATAGTCGTTAGTGAATAGTCGTTAGTAGGAGTGGTTGTTCCGTATATCTTTGGATTAAAATGTAGGGGCTCGATGAATCGAGCCCGAATAATGGCGGGGCGGAACCCAACATTGTTTGAGTGCCGCCTCCTACGGAAAAAAATTAAAAAAAGAGAAGGATAAATAAGGGATTAAAAGATTTCGAAGCGATACGAAATACGAAATATTAGACTCGGAGGTGAATGTAAAAATGGAAGCAGGAATATTGGGAGAGAAATTAGGAATGACAAGGATATTTGCTAAAGATGGAGAATCTATTCCGGTAACTGTAATTTTAGCCGGCCCCTGTCAGGTAATACAGAAGAAAACTATAGAAAAGGATGGTTACAACGCAGTTCAATTAGGTTTTAAGGAAGTAAAAGAGAAAAAAGTTTCCAAACCCATAGCTAACCATCTTAATAAATATAAAGTAAAACTAATAAAGCATATCAGAGAATTTAAGGTTAACGATTCCAATAAATATTCATCTGGTGCAGAAGTAAAGGTAGATGTTTTTAAAGAAGGTGACAAGGTAGATATTGTAGGAATATCTAAGGGAAAAGGGTTTGCTGGTGCAATTAAGAGACATAATTTTTCAGGTGGGCCTAAAACCCATGGCCAGAAGGAGTATTTTAGATCAGTTGGCTCAATGGGTGCTACAGATGCAGCTCGAGTATTTAAAGGAAAAAAATTGCCAGGACATATGGGAACAGATAGAGTTACGGTGAAAAATATAGAGGTAGTAAAAATTAACCTCGAAAGAAATTTAATTTTAGTTAGAGGTTCAGTTCCCGGTGCAAAAGGAGCGTTGCTTGTCATTAATAAAAATGGGTAATTTAAGTATATTTTACCAGGGGAGGAGGATTTTTTATGATTGCTTTATCAGTTCATAATATTAAAGGAGAAAATGTTGGAGAAGTTTCCCTAAAAGATAATATTTTTAATACTAAAGTAAATAAATATCTTGTTCATCAAGCGGTTAAGCGTTATTTGGCAAACAGAAGAAGAGGGACTGCTTCTACAAAAAATAGAAGCGAAGTAAGAGGTGGAGGAGCTAAACCCTGGAAACAAAAGGGAACTGGAAGGGCTAGAGCAGGAACTAATAGCTCACCTATTTGGGTAGGAGGCGGAATTGTATTTGGGCCTGCCCCGAGAGATTATTCCTTTTCTTTGCCTAAAAAAATGAAAGTTGCCGCCTTAAAATCGGTACTATCAAATAAGGTAGAGAATAAAGAAATTATAATTGTAGACAATTTATCATTAGAAGAAAATAAGACTAGTAAGATGGTGGAAATTTTAATAAATTTGCAAGCATTTAAAAAACCATTAATAATAATTGAAAAAGAAGATAACGGAATAGTACAAGCAACAAGAAATATTAAAGGGGCACAGGTTTTGCCCGTTTCTAAAATAAATACCTATGATCTTATAAACCATGAAAAGATAATAATTACCAAAGAAGCTTTGAAGCGAATTGAGGAGGTGTTAATATAATGCCTTCAGATAGAGATGTTATATTAGAACCAATAATTACAGAGAAAACCGTAAGATTAAAAAAAGAAAATAAATATGTATTCAAGGTAGATTGGCAAGCCAATTCCACTGAAATTGGAAAATCTATTGAAGAGAAATTTAAAACGAAAGTTGCAAAAGTAAATATTATGAAGATGTTAGGTAAAAAGAAGAGTTTAGGAAAATACTCTGGAAAGACATCGCATTGGAAGAAAGCGATAGTTACCCTAAAAAAGGGTGAAAAAATTAAAGAATTAGAAAATATCTAATGTATAAAAGATATTTAAGGATGGTGTAGATTAAATGGCGGAGATAAAAAAATTCAAACCTACTTCTCCTGGGAGAAGATTTATGACCATTTCAACCTTTGATGAAATAACTACTGATAAGCCAGAAAAATCTCTAACCGTAGGACTTAAAAAAAGAGGCGGAAGAAATAATCAAGGCAGACTAACAGTTAGGCATCAAGGCGGTGGAAGTAAGAGAAAGTATAGAATAATAGATTTTAGGAGTCAAAAAGAAGGAATTCCGGCAAAGGTTTTTAGTATTGAATATGATCCTAATCGTTCAGCACGAATTGCTTTACTTAAATACTATGATGGAGAAAAGAGATACATCCTATGTCCGGCAAATTTAAAAGTGGGAGATGTAATTATATCCGGAAGAGATGCAGATATTAAGGTAGGAAATTCAAAATCATTAAAAGATATCCCTACTGGTACATTAATTCATAATATTGAATTAAGATCAGGACAAGGCGGCAAATTAGTTCGTTCAGCCGGAGCAGTAGCTCAACTTATGGCCAAAGAAGGAAAATATGCTCATGTTAGATTACCTTCAGGGGAAGTGAGGTTAATTCATTTGGAGTGTAAAGCCAGTATCGGGCAAATTGGTAACCTTGTTCATGGAAATTTATCGCATGGTAAGGCAGGCAAAAGTAGATGGTTAGGGATAAGACCAGCAGTTAGAGGGGTTGCCATGAATCCTATTGATCATCCCATGGGCGGTGGAGAAGGAAAGAGTTCTGGGGGCAGACACCCTTGCTCTCCAACCGGTATGCTGGCAAAGGGTTATAAGACCAGAAAAAAGAATAAACCTTCAGATAAATATATTGTAAAAAGAAGGACGAAAAAATAGTAAATAAGGGAGGCAGTTGTTTTAGATGTCTAGATCTTTTAAAAAGGGACCTTATATTGATGAAAAATTATTAAGTAAAATTAGAGAACTAAATCAGAAGAGACAGAAAACTATCATTAAAACTTGGTCTAGAAGGTCAACTATTTTTCCTATAATGGTTGGACATACCATTGCTGTACATAACGGTAAAAGACATATCCCAGTGTATATTACCGAAAACATGGTAGGTCATAAATTAGGAGAATTTTCCCCTACTAGGATTTTTAAGGGGCATAGTGCTCATACTGAAAGAGCAACCTCGTTAAAGTAGTAAATGATATTAGGTAGTAAAATATTAACAAATCTTTTGATTTGATTACTTATTATATAGGTAAATTAAGAAATTTTATTTAAATTTATTAAAGATTATCAAACAATTAATTTTTATTATTGCAGAAAAGCAAATAAATTAAATTAGGAGGAAAACAATGAGTATAAAAGCAGTAGGTAAATATTTACCTATATCTGCTCGCAAGGGAAGACAGGTTTTAGATATTATTCGGGGCAAGAATGCTGGCGAAGCTCTCTTAACTATGAAGTTTCTTCCTAACCGTTCAGCTAAAATGGTATACAATGTTTTAAACTCTGCGATTTATAATGCACAAAATAATAATGATATAAACGTAGAAGATTTATATATATCCGAAGCCTATGCTGATGAAGGACCTATAACAAAAAGATTTAGACCTCGGGCTATGGGTAGAGCAAGCAAAATAAGAAAAAGAACTAGTCATATTACCATTATAGTTGATCATAAAGGGGAGGGGAAGTAATTGGGACAGAAAGTACATCCAAAAGGATTAAGAATTGGAATTATAAAAGATTGGGATGATAAGTGGTTTGCAAAAAAAGGTTATGCAGAAAATATATATCAAGATTACAAAATAAAACAATATATTAAAAATCGTTTAAAACATGCTGGAATATCTTGTGTCGAAGTTGAACGTATAGCTGATCGAGTGAGATTAACTATAAATTGCGCAAGACCAGGTATTGTAATAGGCCGAAAAGGGGCGGAAGTTGCTAAATTAAAAGAAGAATTGTCTAAATTTGTAAAAAATGATTTACAGTTAAAAATTATTGAAGTAAAAAAACCCGAATTAGATGCTCAGTTAGTTGCTGAGAGTATTGCTGAACAACTGGAAAGAAGAGGCTCTACTAAAAGATCAATGAGGCAGGCAGCCAGCCGATCTATAAAAATGGGTGCTGAAGGGATGAAAGTATCTTGTTCGGGTAGAATAGGCGGGGCTGAAATAGCACGAACAGAATGGCATTTAGAAGGTAGGTTACCTCTCCATACTTTGCGAGCGGACATAGATTATGGTTTTGCCGAAGCTAATACAACTTATGGTAAAATTGGTGTTAAGGTGTGGATTTTCCGAGGAGAAGTACTTCCAGCAAAAAACAAAGAGATATCTAACCAGAAAGAAGTAAACAAGGTTTTAACTGGCGAGAAAGTAGAAAAATCAAGTAGAGAAGGAGCACGGAAAGATGTTACAACCAGCTAGAACAAAATTTCGAAAAACACATAGGGGAACCATGAAAGGATGTGCCCATAAAGGAGATTTTATTGCTTTTGGAGATTTTGGTTTGCAGGCATTAGAGCCTCATTGGATAACCAGTGCTCAAATAGAATCAGCACGGGTTGCTATCACTCATGCAATAAAAAGAGGTGGAAAAGTTTGGGTAAGAATATTTCCTGATAAATCGGTGACTAAAAAACCAGCAGAGACCAGGATGGGTAAAGGAAAAGGAGCCCCAGACCATTGGGTGGCAGTAGTAAAACCTGGAAAGGTATTATTTGAATTAGGCGGAGTTGAACTAAATTTAGCTAAAGAAGCGATGCGGTTAGCCGCCCATAAGTTACCCATAAAAACTCGTTTTCTTTCCAGAAACGAACAGGTGGTGGGATAAATGAAAGCAAGTGAATTAAGAGATTTGTCATTAGAAGAATTACAAAAGAAACTGACTGATTTTAAAGATGAATTATTTAGCTTGAGGTTTCAAGTTGTTACAGGACAATTGGGTAATTCTATGAGAATAAAAGAAGTAAGGCATAATATTGCTAGAGCAAAAACAATTTTAAGAGAAATTGAATTAGAAAAAAACAAAGTAAATTGAAATAAAAAGGAGGCCTAAATGCTGTCCGGAAATAAAATCAAAACAAAAATTGGAACAGTCGTAAGTAATAATATGGAAAAGAGTATAGTTGTAAAAGTTGAATACCTGGTATCACATCCTCTTTACAAAAAGAGGATAAAAAAATCATCTAAATTTATGGCACATGATGAAAAAGATACCTGTAGTATTGGCGATAAAGTAAAAATTGCCGAAACGCGGCCTTTAAGCAAAAGAAAAAGATGGAGAGTTACGGAAATATTAGAAAGAACGAAATAAGATAATTCAGATTAAATAGTGAATAGTGAATAGTATTTAGTAATAAAACGAAAAATGAAAAGCGAAATGCAAAACTATAACTCAAAATTAAAAATTAAAGAAAAAGTTTTGAGTTTTGAATTATGGTTTTTCGCTTTTCGCTTTAACTTTTTAGTTGTATATCGAGATTGCCGCGCTCCGAACGCGATACTCGATACGCAATACGCGATACGAATTACTATTCACTAACTAACGACTAACGACTATATACTAATTAAGGAGAGAAGGTAGATAAGATGATACAGATGCAAACACGTTTATTCGTTGCGGATAATTCGGGTGCTAAAGAAATACAATGTATAAAAGTTTTAGGCGGTTCCCGTAGAAGATATGCTAAAATAGGAGACATTATTGTTGCTTCAGTTAAAGTAGCAGCAGTGGGAGGAACCTGCAAAAAAGGTGAAGTTATTAAGGCGGTTGTTGTAAGAACCAGGAAAGAACTTGGTCGACCAGATGGTTCTTATATTAGGTTTGACGATAATGCAGCAGTTATTATTAGTGATCAAAATGAACCGGTTGGGACCAGAATATTTGGACCAGTTGCTCGAGAATTAAGAAATAAAAATTTTATGAAGATAATTTCACTAGCGCCTGAGGTAGTATAAAAAGGGAGGGATAGCGATTTGGTTAACAATAAAGTTGGTTTTAGAAAAGGTGATAAAGTATTAATTATCATCGGAGAAGATAAAGGAAAGAAAGGGAAAATTGTTCGTATTTTCCCCAAGAAGATGGAAGTAATAGTGGAAGGTGTTAATTTTTTAAAGAAACACTCTAAACCCACCCAAAAGGTTCCTCAAGGCGGAATAGTTAAGCAGGAAGGCGCATTGCATACTTCTAACATCAGATTAGTTTGCAACAAATGTAATACACCTACGGCCATTAGAAGAGAGAGAATTAAAGAGGGTAAAAGAGTGAGAGTTTGTAAAAAATGCGGAGAAATAATAGATAAGGTTTAGGAGGTTGAACTATGCCCCGATTGAAAGATAAATATTTGAAACAAGTTGTACCAGAGATGATGAAAAAATTTAAATATAAAAGCGTGATGGCTGTTCCCAGATTACAAAAAACAATAATTAATATCGGGTTAGGAAGAGCTATAAAAGATTCAAAAATTATGGATGAAGCAGTAAAAGAATTAGCTGTTATTAGCGGGCAAAGGCCTATCATTACTCGGGCAAAAAAATCTATATCTAACTTTGGAGTTAGAAAGGATATGCCAGTGGGTTGCAAAGTTACCTTACGGAGTGATAGAATGTATGAATTCTTAGATAAATTTATTAATATAGCTATCGCCAGAATTCGAGATTTTAGAGGTATTCCTTCTGATTCTTTTGATGGAAGAGGGAATTATACTGTAGGTGTAAAAGAACAGTTAATTTTTCCCGAGATAGATTTTGATCAGGTAACCAATACTTTAGGAATGAATATTACTATTGTAACAAGTGCCTTAAATGATGAAGAAGGGAAAGCCCTTTTAGAATTAATGGGTGTTCCTTTTAGAAAATAGTGTATATTTCGTATCGCGTATCTCGTATTTTGTATATCGTATATAGTATATAGTAAAGAAAATAAAAAGAGAGAAAAAAATAGGAGTGTATTACATACGAACTTTACAGAATAAATAATATAAGTAACCGTATAAAAACAGGAGTACTCGCTATAATTTGAGATACGAGTTATGAGAAATAAGTAAGTCATATTATGTACTAAAAAGGAGGAAATAGTGTGGCCAAAACATCCCTAGTAGTAAAAGCTAAAAAAGAACCCAGATATAAAGTAAGGAAATATTTTCGTTGCAATATTTGCGGAAGACCTCGAGGCTATATGCGAAAATTTGGTATATGCAGAATATGTTTTAGACAAATGGCCCACAGAGGAGAATTGCCAGGAATAACTAAATCAAGCTGGTAAAAGATATATTTAACTAAGTCTATTATAATGAGTTGGATTTAAAAGAGAGGAGGATATTATATATGAGTGTTGTAACGGATCCTGTTGCTGATATGCTAACTAGAATTAGAAATGCCAACAAGGTGCGGCATGATTCTTTAATTGTACCATCATCAAAGTTAAAATTAGAAGTTACTCGTATATTAAAAGACGAAGGTTTTATCAGAGACTATAGATATAGAGAGGATAATAAACAAGGTCAATTGACCATCTATTTAAAATATATTAATAAAGAAAAGACCATCAATAATCTTAAAAGAATTAGCAAGCCTGGATTGAGAGTCTATGCAAAAAAAGACGAGATACCAGAAGTGTTGGGTGGTCTCGGGATCGCTATAATTTCTACCTCTAAGGGTATAATGACTGGTAAAGAGGCTCTACAGCGTCATCTTGGTGGAGAAGTAATTTGTTATATTTGGTAAATAAATTAGTATATAGTATATAGTGAAGAAAGTAGAAGACAGAATTCAGAAGCCAGAAGTCAGAATGAAGTAGTATATAGTATATCGTATATCGTGAAGAAAAAAAGTCAGGAGTTAGAAGCCAAGAGTCGCAATACAATATACGAAATACGCAATACGAAAATAGGAGGTTTTATATGTCAAGAATAGGGAAGATGCCGATAACTATTCCTAAAGGAGTTAAAGTTGAATTAAATAATAATAAGATAAAGGTATCCGGAGAAAGAGGCGCTTTAGAGATAAACATTCATCCAGATATTCAGGTAAAGGTAGAAGAGGACAAGATTTATGTTTCCAGGCCTTCCGATGATAGATTTCACAGATCTTTACATGGTTTGAGTAGAAGTTTGATAAATAATATGGTTGAAGGTGTGTTTTCAGGTTTTGAAAAAATCTTGGAAATACAGGGAGTAGGCTACCGAGCTGCTCTTGATGGTGGAAAAATGGTTATTCAGATAGGTTATTCTCACCCCATAAATGTTGACCCGCCAAAAGGAATTGAATTTGAAGTGGAAAAACAGAAGATAATTAAAATAAAAGGTATCGATAAACAGCTAGTAGGTGAAACTGCAGCTAAAATAAGATTATTGCGGAAACCAGAACCTTACAAAGGAAAAGGAATAAGATATATTGATGAAGTAGTGAGAAGAAAAATAGGTAAAACTGGCGCAAAATAATCAATCAAAAGAACACTTTAGATATTTGAATTGTATCGGAAAGGAGTGCTATCATTGGCTAAAATAAGTAAAAGATTAGCAAGGGTAAAAAGACATAAAAGAGTACGGAAAGATATATCCGGTAGTAGTGAAAGGCCGAGATTATGTATTTTTAGGAGCTTAAAGCATATATATGCGCAGGTAATTGATGATAGGAAAGGAATAACTTTAGTTTCTCTATCTACACTCAACCCCGAAATAAGAGGGAAGGAAAAATATCAGGGAAACATAAAAGCTGCTGAAATGCTTGGCAGCTTGTTAGCCAAAAAGTTAGAGGAAAAGGGTATAAAAAAAGTAGTATTCGATCGAGGAGGTTACCTCTATCACGGCAGAGTAAAGGCTGTAGCAGAGAATACTAGAAAAGGAAAGATAGTTTTTTAATCTAAAAAAGATATTTAATATAAATTCAGAAATAAGATAAATTTAGCAAAAAAAATTAAGAACCAAAAGTTATATTAAGAAAAAATGGGAGAGGAGGTGGATTAGTGCTAAAAATAGACCCTGAAGGTTTAGAGTTAAACGAGACAGTTGTTTTTGTAAATAGAGTAAGTAAAGTGGTAAAAGGTGGAAGGAGATTTGGCTTTGCTGCTATGGTAGTAGTGGGGAATGGTGAAGGGATAGTAGGTATAGGTTATGGAAAAGCCAAAGACGTTTCCGAGGCAATTAAAAAAGGGGCGGTAAAGGCAAAGAAGAGTTTGATAAAAGTAAGAATAAAAAAAGGAACTATCCCTTATACAATTATAGGAAAATATGGAGCTGTTAATGTTTTTATGAAACCAGCCTCTCTTGGAACCGGAGTTATTGCTGGTGGTGCTGTTCGAGCGATATTAGAAGCAGCAGGATATCAAAATATTTTAACTAAGTCCTTAGGAAGTGATAATAATTTGAATATTGCCAAAGCTACTATGGATGCACTTGTTAGTTTAAAGGACGCAAAAAATGTAGCAAAATTAAGAGGAAAAAGCGTGTTGGAGATGTATAGCCAACGATTACAACCAGGGGAGGTAATAAGTAATGAAATTATATAATTTATGCCCGGCTCCTAAATCAGTTAAAAAGCGTAAAAGATTAGGGAGAGGTTGTGGCTCAGGTCATGGTTTTACTTCCGGCCGAGGGGCAAAGGGGCAAAATTCTCGTTCGGGTGGTGGAGTTAGGCCGGGTTTCGAAGGCGGCCAGATGCCTCTCTATAGAAGAGTTCCTAAAAGGGGCTTTACCAGTATATTTAAAAAAAATTATAATATCATAAATATCAACCGGTTAAATATATTTGAAGATGGCGATGTAGTTACCCAGAAAGAATTAATTGATAAGGGAATTATAAAAAAAGTAAAGTATGGAGTAAAAATATTAGCTAAAGGTAGCTTAAACAAGAAATTAACTATTAAAGCAAATAAATTTAGCCAGAAAGCGATAAACGAGATTGAATCAGTTGGTGGGAAGATAGAGGTGGTATAATTGTTAGACACTATACGTAATTTATTTAAAATACCAGATTTAAAGAGAAGATTAATTTTTACTTTGGGAATGTTAGTTGTGGTTAGACTGGGGAGTCACCTACCTTTACCAGGTATAGACAAAGAAGCAATGGCTAATCTATTTGCTCAAGGCGGAATATTAGGTTTTTTTGACCTATTCGCCGGAGGGGCATTAAGTCGTTTTTCGGTTTTTGCTTTAGGAATAATGCCCTATATTAATGCATCTATTATTATGAGTCTTTTGCAATCTGTAGTTCCTATTTTAGAACAATGGGCTAAGGAAGGGGAAGAAGGCAGGGATAAAATAACTAAAATCACTCGTTATGCAACAATATTTTTAGCCATTGTCCAGGCTTTTGGAATAAGTGTTTGGCTGCAAAATATGGGTGTGTTGATGATTTCAGGATTTGCTTTTAGATTCTTACTGTTAATTACTCTTACAGCCGGAACTTGTTTTCTAATGTGGTTAGGTGAACAGATTACTGATTTTGGTATTGGTAATGGTATTTCTATAATTATTTTTGCTGGAATTATAGCCGGAATTCCTTCCGATCTTGTGCAAACCGCTAAACTTTTCCAAGTTGGAGAAATTGGAATTTTACCGATAATAATTTTAATTGGTGTTTCTATAGTTGTTATTGGAGGAGTTATTGCTATTCAAAAAGGCCAGAGAAGAATACCGGTTCAATATGCAAAGAGAGTAATAGGACGTAGAATGTATGGTGGACAAGGGACACATATTCCCTTGCGTGTAAATCAAGCTGGAGTTATACCGATAATATTTGCCTCCGCTTTATTACTTTTTCCAGCTACTCTTGCACAATTTTTTCAAAATATAGCTTTTATGAAAAGTATGTCTAATGCTCTTTCACCGGGACAGCCCTTATATCTAATTTTGTATGCTATATTAATTATACTGTTTACTTTCTTTTATACAGCAATTACCTTCAATCCTGCCAATATGGCGGACAATATGAAAAAATATGGAGGTTTTATCCCCGGAATAAGACCAGGGAAAAATACTACTATCTACATTGATCATATAATGACTCGAATTACACTAAGCGGCGCATTGTTTTTAGCCCTAATAGCTATCCTACCTAATATTTTGATAAAAATTACCGGAATTACTACTTTCCATTTCGGGGGAACAGCTTTGTTAATTGTAGTAGGAGTGGCTTTAGAAACTGTCCAACAAATAGAATCACACATGTTAATGAGACATTATGAAGGATTTATTAAGAAATAGTTTTAGTTTTAACATTTTAGTTGCATACTGAAAACTGTAAACTGAAAACCTGTATTTAATGCTAACGAATAACGACTATTCACTAACGACCAATTAAACTTGTATTAATGGCTCAAAAGAAAGGGAAAGTTATGAGGTTAATCTTGTTAGGTCCTCCAGGTGGAGGAAAAGGAACGGTAGCAAAAAGGCTGCAGGTAGAATTCAATATTCCGGTAATTTCAACAGGAGTAATCTTAAGAGAGGCAGTAGATAAAAAGAATAAGCTGGGCATAGAAGCGGAGAATATTATGAGAAAAGGAGGCCTAGTGCCTGACCATATTATTCTGGAAATAATAAAAGAAAGAATAAAACAGGAAGATTGTAAAAATGGTTATATATTTGATGGCTTCCCTCGAAACATTGAACAGGCAAATTCCTTAGAAAAATTAAATAAAGAGCTCAATGAATATATTGATTATGTATTTTACTTTGAGATACCTTTTTCCGAAATAATAAAAAGATTATCTAATCGTAGAGTGTGCAGAAAGTGTGGTACTAATTATAATTTAGTATTTAATCCTCCTAAAAAAGATAATACCTGTGATATTTGCAACAGAGAGTTGTATCAACGAGAGGATGATAAAGAAGAGACCATAAAGAATAGACTGGAAGTATTTGCTAAACAAACGATACCTTTAAAAAACTATTATAAAGAAAAAAAATTACTAAAAGTGATAGATGCTAATTTAAGTGAGAATGCTTTTTTAGCGATCAAGAAAGTTTTACGAGGAATGCACAAAATAAATTAATGGTAATTTTAAAGTCTCGCGAAGAAATTAAATGCATAAGAAAGAGTTGTCAATTAGCAGCAAGTGCTTTAAATAAAATATTAGAAAATATAAAAGAGGGAATTACTACTTTAGAGCTGGATAGGATTGCTGAGGAGTATATAATAAAACATGGGGCAAAACCTGCATTCAAAGGTGAAGGAATAGGAAAAAATAAATTTCAGCATTCTATATGTGTTTCTATAAATGAAGAAGTGGTTCACGGTATTCCTGGAAAGAGAAGATTAAGAGAAGGGGATATTGTAAGTATAGATATAGGAACAAATTTAGAAGGTTACTATGGTGATACTGCGATTACAGTTCCCGTAGGAAGAATAGGACTAAAAGAACAAAAACTTTTAGAGGTAACCAAAAAATCTTTGTTTAAAGGTATAGAAAAAGCCATTGTAGGTAACAGATTAGGTGATATTTCTTTTGTCATTCAGGAAACAGTAGAAAAATCACATTTTTCTGTAGTAAGAGAATATGTAGGCCACGGAGTGGGTTGTTATTTGCACGAAGAACCACAGATACCTAATTATGGTGTTTCTCATACTGGCTTATGGTTGGAAGAGGGGATGGTGTTAGCACTTGAACCTATGGTAAATATGGGCGGTTATAAAACAAAACTTTGTAATAATGGATGGACAGTCGTGACAGAAGACGGAAGCCGATCAGCACATTTTGAACATTCTGTAGCCATAACTGCCGATGGTAACGAAATATTAACTAATCTTTAAATAATTATAAGTTTATAAATGGTTTTAGCAAAAATAATTTGAGCGGAGGAATAGTTGATGGTTAAAGAAAAGTGCATAGAAATGCAAGGCAAAGTAATTCAATCCTTGCCAAATGCTACTTTTCGGGTTGAACTGGAAAATGGTTACGAAATATTAGCCCATATTTCAGGTAAAATCAGGATGCATTTTATTAGAATATTACCGGGAGACAGAGTGAAAGTTGAAATGTCACCTTATGATTTGACCCAAGGTAGAATTGTATATAGATTGTAATTTAGTATATTGTATATCGTATCAGGCAGAAGAGCATTTTTGTTACATGATTTTATGATATGCAATATAGGAGAATCGTCCTCAAAAAACGTTATTATTAGTAATTATATAGGAGTTTTTTTACGATATACTATATACGAAATACGATATACTATTTCATGGAGGAAGGGAAAAAATGAAAGTAAGATCATCAGTCAAAAAAATGTGTGCAAAATGCAAAATAATAAAAAGAAAAGGTAAAATAAGAGTAATTTGTAATAATCCAAAGCACAAACAGAGACAGGGGAAATAATTTTAAAGGAGGACATATTGAGATATGGCCAGAATAGCCGGAGTAGATTTACCTAGAAATAAGAGAATAGAATATGCTTTAACTTATATCTATGGAATTGGTATTACCAGCGCTCGTTCCATATTAAAGGAATCAAAAGTTAATTGGGATACCAGGGCGAACGATCTAACCGAAGAAGAGATAAATAAGATAAAGGGAATTATTGATAAAAATTATAAAGTAGAAGGAGAATGTAGAAGTGAAATTACCACCTCTATAAAAAGGCTTATGGAGATAGGTTCATATAGAGGTCTAAGACACCGAAAGGGATTGACGGTTAGGGGTCAAAGAACTAAAACTAATGCGAGAACCAGGAAAGGGCCCAGAAAAACAGTAGGAGCAAGAAAAAAGAAAAGTATATAATCTCTAAAGATACTGAAAGGAGAATTTAATTGGCTAATAAGAAAAAAATACAGAAAACCAAAAAGAAAATAAAAAGAAATATAGTTTTAGGAGTAGTTCACATCCAATCTACTTTTAACAATACTATAGTCACCATTGCAGATGGAGAGGGAAATGTAATTGCATGGTCAAGTGCGGGGAGTATGGGTTATAAAGGAAGTAAAAAAAGTACGTCTTTTGCTGCTCAAATAACTGCTGAAGCGGTGGCCAAAAAAGCTATGGATCAAGGATTAAAAGAAGTGGACGTATTAGTAAAAGGTCCTGGTCCAGGGCGAGAAACAGCAATTAGATCTTTACAGGCAGTAGGTTTAAAAGTTAATATGATTAAGGATGTTACCCCAATTCCACATAACGGTTGCAGACCTCCAAAACAACGAAGGATATAAATTAGTCGTTAGTGAATAGTGAATAGTCGGTAGTTCCAAATATAAAATACGAGATAAATTAACTAGTACAGTGTTCTCTAAATATCTTTACATTTTGTTCTGTCATTGCGAGGAGCAAAGCGACGAAGCAATCCCTTTATTTATAAGGCTTGAGATTGCTTCGCTATCGCTCGCAATGACAAATCATTGTAACATTATTAAAGAAACGCTCTACTAGCTGGTTAATGGTTAATTGGTAAGTGAATTATTAGTATTAAAATAGCTAATTATTTAGCTATTAAACCAGTTAATAATTTAAATGAAAATTTTCTATTATAAAGTTTTAAAAAAGTGGGGAGGTTATTGCTATATATGGCAAGATATACAGGGGCGGTATGTAAATTGTGCCGCAGAGAAACAGTGAAGTTATTTTTAAAAGGAGATAGGTGTTATTCTGCTAAATGTCCAATAGAAAAAGGTGCTTCGTTACCCGGTAAAAATGCAAAAAAGACAAGGGTAAGAAAATTATCTACCTATGGCGTAAGATTAAGAGAAAAACAGAAACTTAGAAAGTATTATGGATTATTGGAAAAGCAATTCAAAAACCTTTTTAAAAAAGCTGAAAAGAAAAAAGGCGTTACTGGAGAAAATTTCTTAGAATTACTAGAGAGGAGACTGGATAACATAGTTTATCGATTTGGTATTACTAAATCAAGAGCCCACGCTCGACAATTGGTCCTGCATTCACATGTACTAGTTAATGGGAAAAAAGTGAATATACCCTCTTACCAGGTTGATATCAATGATGTGATTAAGATTAAAGAAAAGAGCGGAAATATCGAAAATATTAAAGAAATTAAAGAAGGGAAGATAGAGGTCAGTATTCCCTCCTGGTTAGAGTTTGATTTTGAGAACTTAAAAGGAAAGATAATAAAATTTCCTTCTAAAGAAGAATTAAATTTACCGGTAGAGGAAAAATTAGTAGTTGAATATTATTCTCGATAATATATTTGGGTTTCCTATACCTAAAGAAGGAGAGCATTGAAGGTAATGGATATTAATAATATAAAAATTAAAGTGGAAGATTTATCAGATAATTATGGTAAGTTTATCATAGAACCATTAGAAAAAGGTTATGGTGTTACTTTAGGCAATTCTCTTAGAAGAACATTATTATCTTCTATGTGGGGAGCAGCTGCAACTGCTATTAGAATTGAAGGAATCACCCACGAGTTTGATACTATTACAGGAGTCAAAGAAGATGTAATTGAAATAATTTTAAATATTAAAGAATTAGTAGTTAAAATATTTGCCGATGAACCGCAGATTTTAAAATTAAAGGCAAAAGGCAAAAAAACAGTAACTGCAGCAGATATAACTCCCAATATTAATGTAGAAATACTTAATCCTGACTTAAAGATAGCTACTTTAAGTGGGCACGCTAAATTAGATATGGAGATAGTAGTAGAAAAAGGAATGGGTTACTTCCTCGCTGAAAAAAATAAAAAATCTAGCCAATCAGTAGATACCATCTTTATCGATTCTTATTTTTCACCTATTACTAAGGTCCGCTATGATGTGGAAACTGCCAGCCTGAGTCAGTTTTCTAATTACGAAAAATTAACTTTGGAAATATTTACCAATAAAAGCCTTTTACCCGATGAAGCTTTGAGTAAATCAGCAAATATATTGATTAAATATTTAAAGATATTTACTAAGTTTTCTCCCGAAGATGTCGAATTAGAAGGCGAACTTATTTCAAGAGAAGAAAAAGAAAATAACGAAAAAGAAAAAATATTAAATAAAAGCATTGAAGAACTAGATTTTTCAGTTCGCTCGTATAATTGCTTAAAAAAATCCAATATAAATACATTGAGAGATTTAGTTGATTACTCTCCAATAGAGGTAATAAAGATAAAGAATTTAGGAAAAAAATCTTTAGATGAAATAAAAGAGAAAATAACTAAGTATGGTTTTGTCTTAGGTGAAAAAATGCATCAGGAGGATTTTTAGGATGAGACACAAGAAATTGAAAGGAAAATTAGGTCTCAGTAGTAGTCATAGAAGCTCTTTGTTAGCTAATTTATCTATTTCGCTCATAACTCATAAAAAGATTGAGACCACATTCACTAAAGCAAAAGAAGTCCGAAAACATGTGGAAAAGCTAATAACCATAGCTAAAGAGAATAATTTACATGCCCAGAGAGAGGTACAAAAAGTAATAAGAAACAAAAAAGCCTCTAAAGTATTATTCGAAGAAATTAGCCCAAAGTATTTAGAAAGAAATGGTGGCTATACACGTATTGTGAAAACTGGATTTCGCAAAGGCGATGCGGCATCTTTAGCTGTAATTGAATTTGTAGAATAATTGAAGAACAAATGAAAAAAGGTTAAAAAGTTTTATATTAGAACTGATTATTTAATAGTTAAACTTTTTAACCTTTTGATTTTTAATCATTTGGTATCGAGGATAGCGTACAGCGTGGAGCGTATAGTGTACATTATAGCGGGTAGCGTTTAGCGTATAGTTTCAAATTAGTAAGATGCTTGTTCTAATCAAGCTAAAGCGAAAAGCTAAAAGCTATAATTCAAAATTCAAAATTATTTTTGTATATGTATACTGTATTACTATTGCGATTATAAGTGTATATCATACATCGCGTCATGTAGGGGTTGGATTTATCCAACCCGGGTTGTTTTGGTAATTTTTCTTCTAATGGGCTCAATTCATTGAGCCCCTACACCCTATACGCTATACGCTAGTTTACACGAGATACGAAATACTAGATACTAGATACGAGATACGAAATTATATGCGGTGAGTATTTTGATTAAAATAAAAAATTTAAGTCACATATACAATTATCAGATGAAAGATCAAATAAAAGCTTTAGATTCTATTAATTTAGAAATAAAAAAAGGTGATTTTATTTCTATTATAGGTTCCAATGGATCTGGAAAATCTACTTTTGCTAAACACATGAATTGCTTGTTGCTTCCTACTACCGGAGATATTTGGGTAGATGAGATGAATACCAGGGATAAGAGCAAAACATGGGAAATAAGACGAAAGGTTGGCATGGTATTTCAAAATCCAGATAATCAGATTATTGCAACTACGGTGGAAGATGATATAGCCTTTGGCCTGGAAAATATTGGAATAAAGACAAAACTTATGAGAGAACGGGTTGATTGGGCTTTAGAAATTGTAGAAATGGAAGAGTACAAAAAAAGCGAACCACATTTGCTTTCAGGCGGACAAAAACAAAGAGTAGCAATTGCTGGAGCAATTGCTTTACACTCATCCTATTTAGTTTTAGATGAACCTACAGCAATGCTCGATCCTCGGGGTCGAAAAGAGGTAATAGCTATTGTTAAGAAATTAAATCTTGAAAAGAATATTACTATCATTTATATTACTCACTTAATGGAGGAGGCAGCTGAGTCTAACCGGGTAATCGCATTAGATAAAGGAAAAATTGCCCTCACAGGAAAACCTGAGGAGGTATTTACTCAAATAGAGATTTTAAAACAATTAAGATTGGATGTTCCTCAAATAACTGAACTAGCTCTAAGATTAAACAAAAGAGGAATAGATATATCCCCTCATACACTGAAGGTTGAGGATATGGTGGAAAGTTTATGTTTATACATTTAGAAAATATATGTTTTACCTATAGTTTGGGAATGCCCTTTGAAACAGAAGCATTAAAGAATATCAATTTAGAGATTGATGAAGGTGAATTTATTGGTCTAATCGGACATACTGGCTGCGGAAAAACGACTTTAATTCAGCATTTTAATGGTTTACTTACACCAACTTCTGGTAAAATCTACGTTGAAGGAGTGGATTTAAATAAAAAAGGAGTAAACCTTAGGTTAGTAAGACAAAAAATAGGTTTAGTGTTCCAGTATCCCGAGAATCAATTATTTGAAGAAACAATTTATCAAGAAGTAGCCTTTGGCCCAAGAAAATTAGGTTTACCAGAAGGAAAAATTGAAAAAAGAGTCAGAGAAGCCTTAAAGATGGTAGACCTTGATTATAACCTCTATATAGAACGTTCTCCTTTTTCTCTAAGCGGAGGGGAGATGCGGCGTGTCGCCTTAGCCAGCATACTTTCCATAAGACCGAAAATGTTGATTTTAGATGAACCCACTGCCAATCTTGATCCGCAGGGTAGAGATAGTATATTATCCGAGATAAAAAAAGTACATTATAACTTCGGAATAACTGTGGTATTAGTATCGCACAATATGGAAATGGTTGCCGAGACAGTAAAGCGTCTTTTAGTAATGCATCGAGGAGAGATAATCCTTGATGATACTCCCCGAGAAATTTTTGAGAAGCATGCTAACGATCTGGTGAAAGTGGGGTTAGGACTTCCACAGGTAACCGAGTGTATGCATAAATTAAAAGCAAAAGGAAAGGATGTATATACCGGGGTATTAACCGTAGATGATGCTGAAAGCGAAGTGTTAAAAAAAGTGAAAAAAACAATAAAGAGACAAATGTTAAAAGAGTGTAATTTATAAATTATTATTAAAAAGATGGGGAAAGATGAGAATATTAAGGAATATTAGCTTTGGTCAATATATCCCAAGGGATTCTTTAATTCATAATTTGGATCCCAGAATAAAAATATTGAGTTGTTTGGCTATAATTGTAAACTTGTTTTTAATAACAAAATTTTCAGGATATTTAATTTTAGGAAGTTTTGTATTAATTAGCATTATTATTTCTAAGGTACACCCAAAATTTGTATTCAGGGGTCTGCGTCCCCTATTATTTATTATTATATTTACTCTGATAATCCATCTTTTTATGACTGAAGGAGAAGTGATTTATCAGTTAGGCTTTTTAAAAATAACCCGGGAAGGATTAGTAAAAGGGCTGCTTATTTCTTTTCGATTATTTATCCTAATTTTAACTACCTCTCTGCTTACCCTGGCCACCTCTCCTATATCTTTAACTGATGGGATAGAAAGGTTATTGTCTGTTTTTAAATTCATAGGTATACCCGCTCACGAAATAGCCATGATGATGACTATAGCACTGAGATTTATTCCGACTTTACTGGAAGAGACAGAAAAAATAATGAAAGCTCAGATATCTCGAGGTGCAGACTTTGAAAGTGGAAATATTTTTAACCGAGCAAAGAATTTAATACCTATTTTAATACCCTTGTTTGTTAATGCGTTTCGACGTGCTGATGAATTAGCCATTGCTATGGAAGCTAAATGCTATAGAGGGGGAGAGGGTAGAACTCATTATAGAGAATTAAAAATCAAAAAAACTGATATTTTAACCTTTATTCTCACTATTGTTATCACTATTACAGTGAGTGTAATGTTTTGAATTCGTATATCGTATATTGTATGTCGTATATCGTGAAGGAAGATAGCGTGGAGTGTTTGGCGTATATAATTAGTTAATTGGTTGGCTAATTAGAAAATAGAAGAAGAAATCCAGGAGACAGAAACCAGAAGACAGAAGACAGGAGACAGAAGTCAGAAGACAGGAGACAGAAGTCAGAAGACAGAAGACAGGAGACAGAAACCAGAAGACAGAAGACAGAAGACAGAAGACAGAAGACAGGAGACAGAAGTCAGAAGACAGGAGACAGGAGACAGAAACCAGAAGACAGAAGACAGAAGACAGAAGACAGAATGAAAAAACAGAAATGTCATTAATAAATGTCATTGCGAGCGACCGCAGGGAGCGTGGCAATCCCGAGATATTACGTTTAGCGTATAGTAAAAAATCGAAAAATTAAAAACGTAAAGCGCAAAACCATAGCTCAAAACTTAAAGTTAAAGAACTGTTTTTACTTATTCTCTTAAATCTTTCATTGAAAATGCATGATAGCTTAGTTTACTAAAAGAAGCTAAGGAAATAGATAACAATCAAACAGAATATCTTTTAAATGAAACTAAGAAATTAGCAAAAATATTAGGTTCAAGTATATTAACTCTCAAAGGGAAAAATAAGTTTTTAGCTTAACCAGAATGACCAATCATATTTCTATTCGTTAAATCATAAATATAATGAACTATATTAGAAAGTGGATAAATGATTAACATAAAACTTACCATAGAATATGAAGGAACCAAATATTATGGCTGGCAAAGACAAAAAAATTTTTTAAGCATCCAGGGAATTTTGGAAGAAAAAATATCTCAGATCACCCAAGAAAAAATAATACTTAACGGTTCTGGGAGAACCGACGCAGGAGTGCATGCCTTAGGACAAGTAGCAAATTTTAAAACTAACAGTTCTATTCCCTGGGTGGAATTACCTTTGATTCTAAACCGATTACTACCCTTAGATATCAGGATTAAAAAAGCAGAGAGAGTAGATGATAATTTTCATGCCCGTTATAGTGCAACGGGTAAAATTTATCATTATTATGTTTTGAATCCTAATCTAAATAATAGTTATCTATCTATTTTTTTAAGAAATTATGTATATTGCGTTTATAAGAAGATAAATTTGGAAGAGATGAAAAAAGCCAGTATGTTTTTACGAGGAAAACATGATTTTGCATCTTTTGCTTGTTCGGGGAGTAGGATTAGAAACGGGGAAAGAACTATTAAAGATATAAACATAATTAGAAAGGGGAATATATTTTGTTTTCATATTGAGGCCGATGCTTTTTTATATAAAATGGTTCGTACCATCGTCGGTACTCTCTTGGAAGTAGGCAAGGGGAATATAAATTATCTAGAGATGAAGAAGATATTAGAAGCTAAAAATAGAAAAATGGCAGGTAAAACTGTCCCCGCCAAAGGACTTTTTTTAATGAAAGTAAAATACTAATTAGTCGTTAGCATTAAATGGAATTTGACAGTTTTCAGTTATCGGTTTACAGTTTACAGTTCATCAAAAGGGCCTATAATAATATAACTCCTATGCGCTTTGAGCTTTCTTTAAACTTGTAACTCGAAACCTGAAACCTGCAACTTATTGCTAATTACACATTACTTATTATAGTATTTTATTTATTAAATGCTATTCACTACATACTACATACTATATACTAATTTAGCTTGACATCATCGCTTGATTATATTACAATTTACTATATTGTTTTCTAGTAAAAAAACAGTATTTTAAGTTGAATCGATAGTTATATTATTTTTTAAAAGTAAATTACACATGAAATTATTAGGCAGGGAGGAACAAAGTGAAAACCTACAGTGCAAAAGCAGAAGATATTGATAGAAAATGGTATCTAATTGATGCAGAAGGAAAAATATTAGGGAGATTAGCTACTCAGATAGCTACAATATTAAGAGGAAAGAATAAACCAACCTATACTCCATCCATGGATTTAGGTGATTATGTAGTGGTTATAAATGCTGAAAAGATAAAAGTAACTGGAAATAAACTCAAAGGAAAAATATACAGGTATCATACCTCTTATCCAGGAGGCTTAAAAAGCGTTATTCTGGAAACATTACTAAAGAAAAAACCAGAATTAGTGGTAAAAAAAGCAGTCCAAGGCATGATTCCTCATACAAAATTAGGTAGAGCAATGGTTAAAAAGTTAAAGATTTACAAGGGGAATGAACACCCCCATCAAGCTCAAAAATTAGAAAAAATTAACTAAGCACGAAGAAGGAGGTCAGATACTTGTCACAGACAAAAAGTTATGGTACCGGAAGAAGGAAATCCTCAATTGCCAGAGTTTGGTTAGTCCCTGGCAAAGGTAGTATAAAAATTAACAAAAGAATATTAGATAATTATTTTGGACGAGAATCTTTATCGACCGTAGTAGAGAAACCTTTAGAATTAGTAAATAAAAAGAATGAATTAGATGTTTTTGCTAAAGTAGAAGGAGGGGGTATTACTGGCCAAGCAGGGGCGTTACAACATGGAATTGCTAGAGCCCTTCTGCAATATGATCCTACTTTGCGCTCAATCTTAAAGAAAGAAGGTTTATTAACTCGGGATGCAAGGATGAAAGAAAGAAAAAAATATGGTCAAAAAGGCGCTCGGGCCAGATTCCAATTTTCTAAGAGGTAATTATTTTTACATCATTGAAAAGAGAAAGGTTAGCCAAGCAGTAAGGTGCCTTTCTCTTTTTTTTTACTTTTTTATTTGAAAACTACTCGTTTTAAATTTTTTTAATTGTATACTGATAACTGAAAACTGTATTTTGTATTTAAAACTAACGACTAATCTACCTTTTTAAGGAAGCACACATTGAAAATAAATCCTCATTTAGATATTTATTTAGACAAGATAAAAAGTAATTCAGAAAATATTAAAACCCTTTGTTTAAAACACGGAATTACAGTAGTAGGAATAACTAAAGGATGTTGTGCTATTACGGAAGTAGGTCAAGCCATGATAGACGGGGGGATAAATATTTTAGGCGATTCTCGAATTGAGAATCTCAAAAGATTGAAAAAATCTGAGCTTAAAGTCGAGACGATGTTAATAAGGATTCCTATGTTAAGTGAAGTGGATAGAGTTTTAGATTGGGCAGACATAAGTTTAAACTCAGAAATTTCGGTAATTAAATCATTATCACAGGAAGCTTTAAAGAGAAAGTCCGTTCATAGAATAATTCTAATGATAGACTTAGGTGACTTAAGAGAAGGAATTATGCCAGATGACGCTTTGCAAATGGTAGACGAAATTAGAAAATTACCAGGAGTAAAAATAATAGGCATTGGTGCAAATTTTTGCTGTATCAGCGGAGTAATGCCTACTCGGAAAAACCTAACCAAACTGGTTGAATTAGCTGAAGAAATCGAAAAAAATTTTCATATAAATTTGGAGGTAATTTCAGGGGGCAACACCAGTGTTTTAAAATTAGTTGAAGATGATGTTATTCCCAATAGAATAAACCAGTTAAGGATAGGAGTAGGCATCATGCTTGGCCAAGATGATGTAAGATTGCGCAATATAGCAGGTACCTATCAAGATACTTTTATTTTAACTGCAGAAGTTATAGAAGTACAAGAGAAGCCATCTTTTCCCCGAGGAGAGATTGGCCGGGATGCTTTTGGGGAGATACCCGTTTTTCGAGATTTAGGAATAAGGAAAAGAGCCATTTTAGCAATAGGGAAACAGGACACTTATCTCGATAGTTTGATTCCTTTGAAAGAAGGAATCAAAATAGTAGGTGCAAGTAGTGACCATTTAATTATTGATATTACTGATTCTAAAGAAGAATTAAAAGTTGGTGCTGAAGTAAGGTTTAAATTAAATTATCCCGCATTGCTTTCTGCCACCACTTCAAAATATGTAAAAAAATATTTCTATAAAAGGAAGGAGATAAAATAATGGCTATAGATATGAAAGGCAAAAATTTAGTATCCATTAATGATTTGAGCAGAGAAGAGGTTACTCAAATATTAGAAACTGCTGAGATTATAAAATTGAGATATTATTCTCATGAAGAACAACCTCTTTTAAAGGGGAAAGTTTTAGGAATGATTTTTCAAAAACCTTCTTTAAGAACCAGGGTATCTTTTGAAGCAGGAATGATTCAATTGGGTGGGCAAGCAATTTACTTAGGTCCCGATGATATAAAATTAGGAGAAAGAGAAGCAACTAAAGACATTGCTCGAGTGTTATCTCGTTACGTAAACGGAATTATGGCTCGAACTTTCAGTCATGAAATAATATTAGAATTAGCCAAGTATTCATCAGTTCCAGTTATTAATGGATTGTCTAACCTTTTGCACCCCTGTCAAGTTTTAGGTGATCTGTTAACGGTTAAAGAAAAGAAGGGTAGATTGTCTAATCTTAAATTAGTTTATATTGGCGATGGAAATAATGTGGCACATTCCTTATTATTTGGAGCGGTTAAGGTAGGAATGGACATTGTTTTAGCCGTTCCTCCTGGCTACGAGCCGAAGGAAGAGATTGTAAATCTAGCCAACAAGGATGCTAAAAAAATAGGCAGCAAAATAGAATTTATCCGAGATCCAAAAGAAGCTGTAGTTGGAGCTGATGTTATATATACCGATGTTTGGACCAGCATGGGATTTGAAAAAGAGAGTGAAATTAGAAAAGAGGTGTTTAAGCCTTATCAAATAAATCAAGATTTAGTAAATAAAGCAAAAGATGATGTAATAATATTACATTGTCTGCCTGCTCATCGTGGGGAAGAGATAACTGATGAAGTTGTAGATGGTCCTCATTCTGTCGTAGTTGATCAAGCAGAAAATAGGTTACATGCTCAAAAAGGAATCTTAGCTTTACTATTATAAATATATGTTACATAATTATAACCCAAAAAGTAAACAAAATGGTAGGGGCACGATGCATCGTCCCCAAGGTAAACAGAAGACAATAAAACATAAAGGGCACAATTCATTGTGCCCCTACAAAATCATAAAAACTGTAAACTGATAACCGATAACTGAAAAATTGTATTTGAAACTAACGACTATTTATTCACTAACCAAGAAGAGTTCACGATGTCTGTATATTTAATAACTTACAACTAATTTGATTTGATTAAAGAACAAAATAACTTTATAATTATGACAGGAAAAACTTTTCACTAGCGACTTATTTATCTTGCATTTTGTATTTTAACTAACGACTATTCACTATTCACTAACGACTAAGAGTTCACGATGTCTGTATATTTAATAACTTACAACTAATTTGATTTGATTAAAGAACAAAATAACTTTATAATTATGACAGGAAAAACTTTTCACTAGCGACTTATTTATCTTGCATTTTGTATTTTAACTAACGACTATTCACTATTCACTAACGACTAATTTAAAAAGGGGAGAATCAAGTGCCAATCTCTTTCAGCATTTTAGACCTTATAGACATATTAGTCATTGCTTTTATTTCCTATCACCTAATTCTCTTAATCAAAAATACCCCGGCAGTACAATTAATCAAAGGATTATTTATTCTTTTTATTGCTTCTTTTATTGCTGATCAGCTTGGTCTTAGAACTATTAATTGGCTTCTAAAAGGAGCCATGGCTATGATGGTTGTGGCTCTGCCTATAATATTTCAACCAGAAATAAGAAGAGGGTTATTAAAGATGGGGAAAAGAGGATTTTTTATAAATACCTCCTTTCTGCATAAAGAAGTCGATAAAAAAATTGAACAATTGATAAATGGATTGGTTATGGTAATGCCAATGCTTTCCAGTAAACATAAAGGAGCTTTGGTGGTTTTAGAGAGAGAGGTCGGTTTAAAAGATATTTTAGAGACCGGTATTATTTTAAATAGTGAATTTTCTCCAGAATTATTATATTCTATATTTATGCCCGACTCTCCTTTACATGATGGAGCTGTAATTCTTAGAGGGAATAAGATTGCAGGGGCGAATTGCATTTTACCGCTAAGCGAGAGAATGGATATTAGTAAATCTTTAGGTACCCGACATAGAGCGGCTTTAGGGTTAAGTGAACAGACAGATGCTTTGATAATTATAGTATCAGAAGAGACAGGAAATATATCCATTGCTTTAGATGGTAAGATTACCCGACCTATGGAACCCCAGGGATTAAAAAAGATGTTAACACATTTATACCAACCCAAGATAATCTCTGAATTTGGTTTCTGGCCGACAGAGGATAATAAAAAATGAAAGAATTAAAAAATTGGTTTTTAAAAAATATAGATATCAAATTACTCTCTTTATTTTTAGCGATTATTCTATGGTTGTATATAGCAAGTGGAGAGAACCCCATAGTAGATAATTTTATCGATGTATCTCTTATCCAAAATAATCTCAGCGAAGACTTAGTGATAAAAGAGTTTCCCACAAATGTAAGCATGGGGATTAAAGGCCCCAAAAATATAATAAATAACATTTCTTCTCATCAGATTAGTGGGACAGTAAATTTTTCTGAAATTAACAAAGAAGGTCTATATAAATTGAAGGTAGAAGTTGTTGCTCCTAAGGGAACACAGATCACCAGAATTATTCCTCCAGAAATAAAAGTTGAAGTTGAAAAAGTTTTAACTAAAGAGATTGAAGTTGAATATAGCTTAATAGGGGTTCCCGAAAAAGGATATTCTTTAACTGACGAACCTCAATTTAATCCTCCTAAGGTTAAGGTAATTGGTGCTCAGAGTGTATTAGAAAATATAAAACAGATAATTTGTGCTATTGATATTTCCGGAATAAAGGAAGATCTGAGCAGGAAACTAACAGTAAAAGCAGTTGATGTAAACGGAAATGAAATTAAAGAAGTAAAGATTGAACCGGATATAGTGGGAGTATCGATTTCTTTAACTCGTGGGTATCCCGAAAAGCAATTAACAGTAAAACCAAAAATAATCGGGAAGCCAGCTCCGGGTTATCATATTTCTGAAATATTATCTGATCCCGATGATATAAAGATTTTTGGTAATTATTCTAAAATAAGTAATATTGAATTTTTAGAGACTATTGCCATTGATGTAAGTGGAATTACCAAGACTCTTTCAGTGAAAGTCCCGCCTGCCTTGGAAGAAGGATTAAATATAGTGGAGGGTGAGGTTGAACTGATAGAGGTAACCATACAAGTTAAGGAAGCCATAATCCAGAAAATCCTAAAAAATATTTCAGTTGTACCTCAAAATTTCTCTCCCTTTGTGCCTTATGAAATAAAACCAAAGGTAGTTGATATAACTGCTGAGGGGAAAAATATGTTAGTTGACAAATTACAAGCAGAAGACGTAAAAGTCTATGTGAAATTTACGGATGATTTTAGGAAAGAGCAGAAGGTAAAAGTTCAAGTAGATCTTCCCGAAGGAATTTCTTTAATTAAAATTGAGCCAGAAGAAGTAACGGTGTTGATTGGTAAATAGTGAATAGTCGTTAGTCGTTAGTGAATAGCATATTTAGTATATAGTATTTAGTATATAGTATGTAGCTAAGAAGCCAGAATAAAGAAGTCAGAATGTAATCCTATTGCGTATCGAGTATTGCATATCGCGTTAAGAAAATAGTAGTCAGGAGTCAGGAGATTAGATAGAGTATAGCGTATTTGGTTAGTTGGTTAAGAGAATTAGCGGAAAGCGTGGAGGTTTAGTGTTTAGTAGGTAGGGGTTCGATTCATCGAACCCGCTAAAAAAAATACCAGAATTCCCCGGTCGGAAAAATCCGACCCCTACACCAGATTCAAAGATTACAATGATATAAAACATAATAAGTTGAAAACTTGCATTTATACTAACGACTATTCACCATTCACTAACGACTAATAAAGGGGTAGTTTATGAAAAAATTATTTGGAACTGATGGGATAAGAGGGATTGCTAATAAAGAACCTATAACTGCGGAGACAGCCTTTCATATAGGAAGAACCGGGGCATATTTATTTAAAGATGAAGATAATCCGAGGATATTAATTGGTAAAGATACTAGAATTTCGGGAGATATGTTAGAAGCTGCTTTAATAGCAGGAATATGTTCAGCAGGTGTAGATGTCCTAAGAGTTGGAATAGTGCCTACCCCCGTAGTAGCTTACCTAACCAGAGTTTACCATGCTAGTTGCGGTATAGTTATTTCTGCTTCACATAATCCTTTCGATCACAACGGCATTAAATATATTAGAGGGGATGGTTTTAAGTTTTCTGATTCAGAAGAAGAAGAGATAGAGAGAATATATTTTGAAAATCATTCAAGGGATGAATGGCCTGCCAAGAAAAATATTGGCAGGGTAAAAGAATTAGCTGGAGCAATAGAAAGATATATTGATTACATAAAAAATACCCTTCCCCCAAAATTTACACTTAAGAGATATAAAATCGTTTTAGATTGTGCCAATGGTGCTTCTTTTATGATTGCCCCCCGTGTTTTTGCAGAATTGGGGGCAGAGATAATTGCTATAAACGATAAACCCAACGGTACTAATATAAATTTTAATTGTGGTTCAGTACATCCTGCTTCTTTGAGAGAAGAAGTTTTAAGACAAAAAGCAGATTTAGGTTTTTCTTATGATGGAGATGCAGATAGGGTTATTGCTGTAGATGAAAAGGGAAACATTGTAGACGGAGATCAAATAATGGCAATTTGTGCTTTAAATCTTTTCCAGAAAACCCAGTTGCCCTATAAAACGGTAGTAACTACTTTAATGAGTAATACCAGCTTTGATAGGGCTATAGAAAAAGCGGGAGGAAAAGTGATAAGAACTAATATCGGTGACCGTTATGTATTGGAAATGATGAAGAAAGTTAAGACAGTATTGGGAGGGGAACAATCAGGTCATATTATTTTTTTGCGATATAGTACTACCGGGGATGGATTGTTAACTTCTTTACAACTTATGAAGGTTCTCCTGGAAGAAGAAAAACCCCTATCTAATCTGGCTTCAGTAATGGAAAAATATCCTCAGATTATTTTGAATTATGAGGTTAAAGATAAAGAACGATTCTTTAAAAATGTTTGCATAAATAAATATATTAAAGAAATAGAAAATGAACTTGACGGAAAAGGTAGAATTTTTGTCCGTGCTTCTGGTACTGAACCATTAATTAGAATATTGTTAGAAGGAGAAAACGAAAATAAATTAAAAAAAATTTCCCAGGATCTGGAAGAATTGATTAAAAAGGAAGATATTTAAATAGTGAATAGTCGTTAGTATTAAATGTAAGTTGACACTTTTCAGTTACCTGTTTATAGTTTACGGCTCATTAAAATGCCGTATAATAATACATTCCATACTTTGAGCTTTCTATAAATTTGTAACTTGTAACTCGAAACCTGCAACTTATTACTAATTACACATTACTTATTACTGTATTTTATTCACTAACGACTAATAAAGAGGGTGATTGAAAGAAAAACATATAATAAAAAAATTGAATACAAGCGCCAGAGCTTACTCAATATAAAGGACTAAGTGTTTTGATAGGGTAAGTTGACGAGGAAGGAGTTTATCGAAAATTCGGCGGATGCTCCTGGGTTTGCCAGATCTTTGGAAAACCTACAAAACTTGTGAGTAATTGCAAGCACAAAAAGGTTTTTATGGCAAAATAAATCCATTCTTAAGTATTCTTACAAAGGTTTTTCTATTCTAGTACAGACAGTTTTTTTAAAATATAACGCAAAGCTAAAAGTGCAAAGTGTAAAATAAAACTCAAAACTCAAAATTATGAAAAAAGTTTTAAATTTTTAATTGTAATTTTTAGTTTTTCGCTTTAAACACTAAGTTTTAGCCAGGTTATAATACAATTACTTAAAAAAGTTCTTAGATATTAAGATATTTATTGTAGAAGTAGAAACAGTGGAGAACCCTATTATCTTTCTAAATGGATTGGTAATAGGGTATTTATTTTTAGAAAGCAAATATTTAATTTAAGAAAGGATTAAAAAATGTGTGGAATAATTGGATATATCGGTTCAAAAGAAGCAGTACCCATTTTGTTAGATGGATTAAAGAAATTGGAATATCGGGGATATGATTCTGCAGGTATTGCTGTATTGAAAGATAATAAAATTAAAATAGTAAAATGTAAAGGAAAGGTGGCCAAATTAGAAAATTTATTAGAAAAAGATGCCCCAAAAGGTAATATAGGGTTAGGACATACCAGATGGGCTACCCACGGGAGGCCTAACAATATAAATGCGCATCCTCACAATGGACGTAATTCAGAGATAGTGGTAGTGCATAATGGTATTATAGAAAACTATATGTCTTTAAGAGAAAGATTAATTTCAGAAGGGTACAACTTTATATCTGAAACAGATACTGAGGTTCTTCCCCATTTAATAGAAAGTAATTATCAGAATGATTTTACTTTAGCAGTAAAGGAATCTTTAAAAGAAATAGAAGGTTCTTACGCTATCGGAGTTATTTCTACTCGTGATCCGGGAAAAGTTGTCGCTTCACGTTGCGGGAGCCCTTTGATTATCGGAATAGGAGAGGGAGAAATGTTTTTAGCTTCTGATATCCCCGCTTTACTTAGTTATACGAATAGGGTAATCTTTTTGGAAGAAAGAGAAATTGCTACTATAACTAAAGATGGAGTAGAGATAATCAATTTCGAAGGTAAAATTTTACATAAAGAAGTAGTAAATATTGATTGGGATGAAGAGATGACAGAAAAGAGTGGATATAAACATTTTATGCTAAAAGAAATTTTTCAAGACACTATGGTGATCCGTAATAATTTAGAAGGCAGAATTAATCTGTCTACAAAAGCACTGGAACTTAACAACCTATCTCTTTCTTTGGATAAGATTAAAGAAATAGAAAGAATATCTATTTTGGCTTGCGGGAGTTCTTATTATACAGCTTTGGCAGGTAAATATATTTTTGAGGAGTTAACCGGTATTCCGGTAGAGGTGGATTATAGCTCTGAATTTAGATACAGAAAAATATTACTGGGTAAAAAAGATTTAGCCATTCTGATATCTCAATCAGGAGAAACTGCGGATACCATAGCTGCTTTAAGAGCTTGCCGGGAAGCTGGTTCTTACATATTGGCTCTAACCAATGTAAGGGGAAGCACTATCAGTCGGGAAGCAGATAGTGTAATGTATATTAAGGCGGGTCCGGAAATAGGTGTGGCTACCACAAAAGCTTTTGTCGGCCAGCTAATGTGCCTTTATATACTATCTCTTTATTTTGCTCAAGTTATGGAGACTCTTGATTTTTCGGAGATTAATAAAATAATTTCCGAGTTAATAAAGATTCCTCAAATGGTCGAGATTATTTTACTTAAAGACCCAGAGGTTATTAAATTAAGTGAAGAATTTTATAAATTTCATAATTTTCTTTATCTGGGGCGGGGAATTAATTATCCTATTGCTTTAGAGGGGGCTTTAAAGCTTAAAGAGATTTCTTATATTCATGCTGAAGGTTATCCGGCAGGAGAGATGAAACACGGCCCTATTGCTCTTTTGGACAAGACTTTTCCGGTAGTGGTAATCGTGCCCAAGGATAAGGTGTATACTAAAGTGATTAACAATATAAAGGAGGTTAAAGCTCGAGACACCCTGGTATTAGCTATTGCTACAGAAGGCGATGAAGAGATTGTTAATATAGCAGACAGGGTATTCTATATTCCTAAAACTTCGGATATACTATATCCAATTTTATCAGTTATACCTTTACAATTGTTTGCCTACCATATTGCTAATAAATTGGGATGCGATGTAGATAAACCGAGAAATTTAGCTAAAAGCGTTACCGTGGAATAAAAAATGGGAAAGAACGGCTGTCGTTTCTGATTTTTAGTTTAGGTTAAAGTTAAAAAGTTAAAGTAAAAAGCAAAAACCATAATTATTATTTAAGAATTCAGGAGCCAAAAAAATACAAAAGAACTTAACATATTTTCTCTTTCTTGGCTCGATACCCGATATTATATACTTCAATATGTATTTTGTAAAATTATTAGAGAAAGAGTATAATTGTAAAAACGTATTAAAAAAACTTTAAGGAGTAAGATATAAATGGAAAAAATGACTAAAGAAATGATTTTAAATAAGGCTAAAGAGCTAAATATAAAATTTATAAGATTAAGATTTACCGATATTTTGGGAATGCCTAAGAATGTAGAAATTCCAGTAAGGGAACTAGAAAAAGCCCTTAATGGGGAGATCATGTTCGATGGTTCTTCTATCCAAGGCTTTGTGCGGATTGAAGAATCAGATATGTTTTTAAAACCGGATTATTCCACCTTTACGGTAAATCCCTGGGAAGAAGAAAAAGATGTTGCTCGGATTACTTGCGATGTTTATAATCCTGATGGTTCGCCCTTTCATGGTTGTCCCAGGAATAATTTAAAGAAAGTGTTGAAAGAAGTGGAAGAGATGGGATATTCTACCAATTTTGGACCAGAAGTAGAATTTTTCCTATTTTTTAGAGATGAAAACGGTAAAGCTACCACAAAAACTCACGATCAAGGGGGATATTTTGATCTTTCGCCCATTGATTTAGGAGAAGAAGCAAGAAGGGATATAGTTATTGCTTTAGAAAAATTAGGCTTCGAAGTTGAGGCCGCTCACCATGAAGTTGCTCCAGGGCAGCATGAAATAGATTTTAAATATTGCGATGCACTTACTGCCGCTGATAGGATAATGACTTTAAAATTGACTAGTAAGACCATAGCTTTAAAACATAATTTACATGTTACCTTTATGCCCAAACCTATTTTTGGTATATGCGGCTCTGGAATGCATACTCATTTATCTTTATTTAAAAATGGGGAAAATACTTTTTATGACCCTAATGGTAAATATAAATTAAGTCAAGAAGCTTTATATTTTATTGGAGGTTTATTAAAACATGCCAAAGGGTTTACTGCTATTACTAATCCTTTGGTAAATTCTTATAAGCGGTTAACTCCTGGTTATGAAGCGCCTGTTTATATTGCCTGGTCAGAGAGAAATCGTAGCCCTTTGGTCAGGGTGCCCGCAGCAAGAGAAGTAGGTACAAGGGCAGAACTGAGAAGTCCTGATCCATCCTGTAATCCTTACTTAGCTTTCGCAGTAATACTAAAAGCGGGTATTGATGGAATTAAAAAAAAGATTGATCCGGGAGAACCAGTAAGTAAAAATATTTATACTATGAGTAAAGAAGAGAAAAAATCTCTGGGTATTGAAAGTTTACCTTTTACTTTGGACGAAGCTTTACTAGAATTAGATAAGGACGAAGTAATAAAATCTGCTTTAACTAATCATATTTTAAAAAATTATATCAAGGCCAAGAGAGAAGAATGTGAAAATTATCGAATGCGGGTTCACCAGTGGGAACTGGATAGATATTTGACGATTTATTGAGAAATGAAGAGAAAGGAATTCAGAAGTCTAATTAGTATATAGTATATAGTATTTAGTATATAGTAAAGAAAAAAGAAGTCAGGAATCAGGAGACAGAATAAATTCGTATCGCGTATAGCGTATATAGTAAAAAAAGAAGTAGGACAGGCGTCTCGCCTGTCTATTGTGTGAAGTAGGGGTTTGATTTATCAAACCCGCAAAACTCGGGACAGATAAATCCGCCTCCCCCTACAAACTACAAATAGAAACAATATAAAATAAGGTATACGAAAATAACTTAAATTTTAAAATTTTTATAAAATTGAGGTTAATAATATGGAGAATTTTAATAAAAGCTTTAATTTAAAAAAAATCGATTTAAGAAGTGATACAGTTACCTTGCCAACTGATGAGATGCGAGATGCTATGAATAATGCAAAAGTGGGGGACGATGTCTACCAGGAAGACCCCACAGTAAATCGATTGGAAGAGTTGGGCGCTAAAAAAATGGGAAAAGAGGGAGCATTATTTGTGCCCAGCGGTACTATGGGTAATCTTCTTGCAGTACTAACTCACTGCCAAAGAGGAGATGAAGTAATTTTAGAGATGGACTCCCATATTTATTATTACGAGGTAGGCGGTATGTCGGCAGTAGCCGGAGTAATCCCACGATTAATTATCGGGGATAAAGGAATCCCTGATATTCAGAACATTAAGCTGGCTTTAAGGGATGAAAATCTTCATTACCCTAAAACAACTTTAATCTGTTTGGAGAATACTCATAATCGAGCAGGTGGAACAATTATCCCGCCTATGTTAACCACGGAAATCTGTCAGTTAGCACATCAACAAAATATTGCTGTTCATTTAGATGGTGCTCGAATATTTAATGCTGCCATCGCATTAAATATTGAACCCGTTCTTCTCGCTAAAAATGTTGATTCAGTGATGTTCTGTCTTTCCAAAGGTTTAAGTGCTCCGGTAGGGTCAATTTTGGCCGGTTCAAAGGAATTTATTCAAAGAGCACGTAAAAATAGAAAGATGCTGGGTGGAGGGATGAGGCAGGCAGGTATTTTGGCAGCAGCTGGTATAGTTGCCCTTGAAAAAATGGTAGATAGATTAAAAGAAGATCACAAAAACGCCCGTATTTTAGGCGAAGGTTTAGCTGATATAAGTGGAATAAAAGTTGATTTAGAGACGATTCAGACTAATATGGCATGTTTTGACCTTAATAAATCTGGGATGGATACGTACCAGTTTTTGCCAAAGTTAGCAGAGTATAATATATTGGGTTCACCGCGGCCACCTACTAAAGTTCGTTTGGTTACTCATTATGGAATTAGTGAAAATGATATTTATGCCACCATAAAGGCGATAAAAGAAATAGTCAGAAATTAGTATCTTTACGAGATACTCGATACGCAATACGATACACTAACGACTATTCACTAGCGACTAATTAATGCAGGGAGGTTTTATTTTTGCAGGCTTTACCAGGATATACGAACTGTTTTGTCTGTGGGAAAAGCAATCCTATCGGTTTAAACATTGTTTTTTTTAAAGACCAGGATAAAGTTAAAGCGGAGTTTATTCCTGAATCGAAACATCAAGGCTTTAAAGGAATTGTTCACGGAGGAATATTATTTTCTATTTTAGATGAAATAATGGGCAGAACTGCGGTGGTAACTAAGGGTGTTATGACTATGACTGTAGAAATTAATATCAGATACAGAAAAAAAGCCTTGGTAGGTGAAAAAATTGTCTTTACCGCACGGATGACTAAAGATTTAGGCAGAATGATTGAGGCTCAAGCGGAAGCTCGTTCGGAAGATGGTGCTTTACTAACCGAGGCAAAGGGGAAATTTATAGTTGTGTCTAAGGAGATGCAGAAAGAAGTAGAAGAGTATATGTAATACTAATCTTAAATTAGTTTAATTGTATTGGGATTTCCTTTTTCTGTAAGCCCTAATTAGTCGTTAGTGAATAGTGAATAGTCGTTAGTTTTAAATACAATTTTCAGTTTCGAATTATCAGTTTACAGTTTATTGTAAGGGAGTATGATAATAGAACATCTACACACTTTGGGTTTTCTATAAACTGGCAATTTGTAACTTAAACTCTATAACTTATTAATCATTAATGTATTTTATTTACTAAATACTATTCACTAACGACTAACGACTAAATGCTAACGACTGATTTAATGATATTTTTCTAAAATTATTTTAATTATGAATGGGAGTAAACCATGTTTTTTACTAAACTATTAATACTATTTTTAATAATTCCAGTAACAGAACTGTATATTCTAATTGAAGTGGGGAAAGAGATAGGGAGTCTATCCACAATTGGTGTAATCATCTTAACCGGGATAATTGGAACATACCTGGTAAAAAATGAAGGGTTTATGATTTTAAGGAAGATCCAGAATGATTTAAATGAGGGAATCATGCCAGGGGACAGCTTAATTCAGGGAGCAATTATTCTGGCCGGAGGGATATTGCTTCTTACTCCCGGTTTTGTTACAGATATATTAGGTTTTATTTTTTTAATGCCCGTTAGCAGAAGCATAGTTAAAAAATATTTATTAAAATGGCTAAAAGGAAAGATAAAAGAGGGTAATTTTTATTATAGAGAGTTTTAAAAATACTTATTCATTTACAGCTAAAAAATAGTAAGAAAAAGGAATAATATTATTGATTATAGGTTGTGGAATAGATTTAGTTAAAATAGAAAGAATAGAAAAAATAATTAAAAAGTGGGGAGATAATTTTATTTTCAGGATATTTACCTCCTTGGAGAAAGAATATTGTGAAAAAAAGAAGGGCAACAAATATCAATCTTATACCGGAAAATTTGCTGCCAAAGAAGCACTATTAAAAGCATTGGGATTAGGATTAAGAGAGGCTAACTGGAAAGAGATTGAGATAAAAAATAATGAACTAGGGCAACCCGTCATAGACACATCTGGAAAATTAAGAAATATCGCTTCAACAAAAGGAGTTAGCAAATATTTTATTAGCATTTCTCATACCAAAGAATATGCTATAGCTGAAGTAATCTTAGAAAGTTCAGCTCAGAAGACAGAAGTCAGAAGTAGGGGCACGATGCATCGTGCCCCTACAAAATTATAAAAACTGTAAACCGATAACTGACAACTAAAAACTTGTTTTTAAAACTAACGACTATTCACTATTCACTAACGACTAATTTAATGGGAGTTATCTTATGAAGGTAGTTACCAGTCAACAAATGAGAGAGATTGATCGCAAAGCAATAGAAGAAAATAACCTATCTGGTCTTGCTTTAATGGAAAATGCCGGATTAAGAATATTTCAAAGCCTGAAAGATATTTATTCTGACTTAAGATTAAAAAAGATTATCATCTTTGCTGGATCGGGCAATAATGGGGGAGATGGTTTTGTAGTTGCCCGTCATCTTTATGATTATGGAGTGAAAGTAGAAGTATTTCTCCTGGCTCCTTTTCACAAAATTAAAGATGAGGCAGGAGAAAATTTAAATATAATTGGTAAAATGGGAGTCGAATTGATTGAATTAGAGGCAGTAAAACTCGAAGAGATACAAAAAGCCATACAAAATTCTGATTTGATTATTGATGCTATATTAGGAACCGGATTGCAAGGAAAGGTAACTGGTTTAAAAGCTAAGATGATAGACCTGATTAATATTGCTAACAAGGAAGTAGTTGCAATTGATGTTCCTTCTGGTTTAAATGCAGATTCAGGAAAGATTGAAGGACCATGCATCAAAGCAACTCATACCATTACTTTAGCACTACCAAAAATTGGTTTACTGCTTTTTCCTGGAGCAAGCTTTGCAGGAAAGGTAAAAGTTGAAGACATTGGCATACCTTCTTATCTTTTAGAAAATAATAAAATAAAAACTAATATTGTAACCAAAGAGATGGTCCAATCACTTATACCGTTTCGTGCAACTTATTCTCACAAAGGCTCTTTCGGCAAAGTCTTAATCTTAGCTGGTTCGGTTGGCATGACCGGAGCAGCATATTTATCCAGCGAAGCAGCTATGAGAAGTGGAACAGGCATTGTGGTATTAGGAATTCCTCGAAGTTTGAATCAAATAATGGAAATAAAATTAACCGAAGTTATGACCTTTCCTCTTGCCGAAACGGTAAAACAGTCTTTAGGAGAAGAAGCAGAAGAAACAATTTTAAAATTAATGAAAAATTATTCCGTATTAGGGATAGGCCCTGGCATTTCTCGAGAATTAGAGACTCAACGATTAGTAAGAAAAATTATAGAAAAGTCTAACATCCCTTTAGTTATTGATGCCGATGCAATATTCGCCCTAAGCAAGGATACTTCCCTATTGAAAAAGGTTAAAGCTCCTCTGGTGATTACTCCTCATCCAGGCGAAATGGCTAAACTAATAAATAAGGATATAGATTATATTTTAAATAATCAATTAGATATTACCAGAGAAATTGCTCAAGAATTTGGGATTGTGGTAGTTTTAAAGGGAGCTAGAACAATTATTGCCAATAAAGAAGGAGAAGCCTATATCAATGTTGGTGATAATTCGGGAA
>MEYH01000004.1 GCA_001773955.1 Candidatus Sediminicultor quintus
GGAGCCAGAATTCAGGATTCAGAATATTATAAGCGGATAATGTAAAGTGAATAGCGTGCAAAGTAATTAGTTACTTAGTTAGCTAGTTAATGAATTAATATAAAACTAGTTAACTAATAAACCAGTAACCAGCTAACTAACGAAAAATAAGCAGGATTGGTGATCTTGCAAATGGAGTAAAAAGAAGAGATGAAGGCTTTAGTCAAGTACGGAAAAGGTGAAAATGATATAGAATTAAAAGAAATTCCCGAACCTATTCCCCAAGCAAATGAAGTAAAAGTTAAAGTGGAGGCTACGGGAATCTGCGGAACTGATCTTTATGGTTATTCAGCCCTAAAACCTCCGGTGGTATTAGGACACGAAACTGCCGGGGTTGTGGTAGATGTAGGGGGAGAAGTAAAGGATATAAAAGCAGGAGACAGAGTTACTACTGAAACTACTGCCTATATCTGCGGCCAATGTAAATTTTGCCAGAACAAAGATTATAATTTATGCATTTTTCGTAAAGGGTTAGGATCCGCTGTTAACGGGGCTTTTGCTGAATATTTTGTGATAAGAAAAGAAAGCATTCACCAAATTCCTCCTCATATTGATTTTAATTCCGCTTCTCTTTTTGAACCTTTATCTTGCGCTGCTCATGCAGTAATGGAACAAGCTAATTTATTACCCTATGAAACAGTTTTGGTATTAGGACCGGGACCTCTGGGGTTGTTAACTGCTCAAATTGCTAAGTCTTTAGGAGCAAAAGTAATTCTTTGTGGAATTGAAGGTGATGAAAAAAGATTATCTATAGCAGAAAAAATTGGAATTAATCAAATTTTTAACATAAAAAAGAAGGATATTAAGAACTATTTATCGAAATTAACAGTAGGGTATGGCGTAGATGTGGTTTTTGAATGCTCCGGTTCTGTTGAAGCTGTGGAGTATGGATTAAATCTTATAAGGAAAGGGGGTAGATATATTCAGGAAGGAATTATTCACCAACCGATTCAACTTAGATTTGATCAAATCTTATTTGATAAAGAGCTGAGTATTATTGGTTCTCGTACTCAGAAACCCTCTTCCTGGGATAAGGCAATAAATCTAGTAAACGAGGGGAAGGTAAATTTAAAAGAATTGGTTAGTGATGTACTTCCCTTAAGTAATTGGAAAGAAGGTTTCAGGCGGGCAAAGAATAAAAGTTCTATTAAAATAGTTCTTCAGCCGGATAAGTAATATTAAAAAATTTCAAGTAAATTTTTTAATATCCTGATAAGTTACGAGATTACTGGATAGTATCGCTTTTCCATTTAGTTGTTAGTGAATAAACCTAGCGTGAAGCGTACAGCGTTGAGCGTACGAGATACGAGATACGAATAGGGCTTACTGAAAAAGGAAATTCCTACACAATATAATATAATTAGAGGGGGGAAGAAAAAATGATAGAATTTAATCTCGAAAAAGGTTTAAAAGGAATAGCTCAAATGATGGTGAATGAGGAAAATTCAGCAGAGAGATTTGCTAAACCTATGCCACCTGCCTTTGCCACTCCCATGTTAGTTTCCTTAATGGATTTAGCTGCCATAAATGCGGTGAAAAAAAATCTTCCGGGGGGTTATATTTCAGTTGCTACTAAAATATCGATTACTCATTTAGCTGCTACTCCTCTGGGTATGACAGTTACTGCCGATGCGACCTTAATTGATATTTTTCAAAATCGATTAACCTTTCAGGTAGATGCTTTTGATGAGGTGGAGAAAATAGGAGAAGGAACTGTAGAAAGATATATTATAGATGGTGGCAAATTTACCCAAAAAATGCTGGAAAGAAAAAAAACACGAGAGGTTGATTTTTAATTGATACCCAATTGTCGAGGTAAACTACAGCGGGATTAAATAGCTTAGTAGATATGAATTGGAGTTTAAAGTAATGGTAAAAGAAAAATTAAAAGTAGGATTAGCTTTGGGAGGGGGTGGATCCCGAGGTCTCGCCCACATAGGAGTATTAAAAGTTTTAGAAAAGGAAAATATTCCTATTGATTTAATTACCGGTACCTCAATGGGGGCTATTATAGGAGCAGTATATGCCCTAACAAAAGATATTTCTGCTATAGAAAAAATTACCGAGAAATACTCTAAAATTAGTGAATTTAATATAGACTTATCTTTCAGCGAAAAAGAAAGAAAAGATAAGCCTTTCTTTTTGAAAAAAATGTCTGATTTCTTGAAAAAAGGTTATTTTCTCAATCTTGAACTCACAAAAAAATATATAAATGATGGGGAAGGACTAAGAAAGGTTATTGAGGAATTAGTGAATAATAAAACCTTCGAAGACACCCAGGTCCCCTTTGCTGCGGTGGCTGCAGATTTAGTAAAAGGAGAAAAAATAATAATAAGAAGAGGAAAATTGTTTGATGCACTTTTGGCCAGTGCTTCTATTCCGGGAATGTTTCCTCCGCTAATATTAGATAAGAAGATTTTAGTTGATGGGGGGATAGTCGATGAAGTGCCGATAGAAGCAGCTCAATCGTTAGGAGCGAATTTTGTTATCGCGGTTAGTGTAAGCCAAACTATTAAAAAGAGGGATGAATTTAATAATGCCGTAGAAATTCTTTTTCGGTCTGATTCTATTACATCTTCCGAATTAAGAAAATTACAATTATCTTTTGCTGATGTAGTAATTACCCCTAAAGTAGGACGTTTTCATTGGTCTGATTTTTCTAAAGCTGAACAATGTGTTCGAGAAGGTGAAATAGCTGCTCAAAATAATATTTTAGAATTAAAGAAAAAATTGAAGAAAGTAAAACCAAACTGGTGGGAAAGATTATTTTACTGAAGTTTCTTTATCTTTCTTTTCTTCGATCTTAGAGTCTTGCTTTTTGGAAATTTCTTTCTTTTCTTGCCCTTGTATTGAGGAAGCGGCTAATCTTTTCTTTTCCGATGGATAACTACTATTTCGATTATCCGTACTATAATATCCATTGCCCTTTAATATAAAGTTCGCATTTTTACTTATTAATCTATAGACCTCTCCACCACAGCTTTTGCAATTTTTAATGGGATCTGCTGTAATGGATTGGAATTTTTCAAAAGTATTCCCACATTTTTTGCATTTATACTCGTAAGTTGGCATAATTAGGTTCCCCTTTTAAATTTCTAATTGTATATTTTATATTAGTTTACATTTTTGTCAAGGGGGCAACTTTTTTTGCCAGACATTTTGATCCTAAAATGGCTTTAATTCTGGCTTTAGTGGTTTTTGCTACATTTCTTTTTCTAATCTCTGCCTGGATGATGGCGAATGTGGTAAAATAATTAATGAAAAGAGGAAATAATTATGAGGGTTATTGGTATAATAGGATATAAGAAAAGTGGTAAAACTGCTTTAATGCTAAAACTATCTGATGAATTAACGAAAAGAGGTTATAAAGTAGCAGTAATAAAACATGTTAACGAAGACCTTGATCTAGCCAATTCAGATACTTCAAAATACAAAGAAGTTCTAACCCAGGTAGCAGCAATTACCCCTAAAGAAGTAGTAATTTTTTTAAAAAATAAAAATAATTTAGAAGAGATTATAAAATATTTTGAAGCCGATATTATCTTAATAGAGGGTTTTAAAAAGGAAAAAACTTTTCCCAAAATTGTTTGCTTAAGAGAGAAAAGCGAAAAGGCTGAATTGTTTGATGGATTACAACTTTGCACAACTGGTTTTACCTCTAAGGAGGTAAACGAGAAACTTTGCGACTTTAATATTTTAAATGATGAGGATATAAAAAAGATAGCAGAAATGGCTATTAATAAATCATTTAAATTACCTAACTTGAATTGTGGGGAATGTGGATATCAAGATTGTTATGGTTTAGCTCAGGAGATTGTTAAAGGAAACAAAATTCTCGATGATTGTCCTTCTTTGGAACCTTCAACTTTGGTAAAAGTAAATGGGAAGATAATTTCGATGAACCCCTTTATAGCGAAAATTATAAAAAACACTATTACTGGACTTTTATCTTCTTTAAAGGGTTTTATCAAGGGGGATATTGAGATAAAGATAAAACAAAAATAAATTCGTATCGAGTATCGCGTATCGCGTGAAGAAAAGGAGCCAGAAGCCAGAATAAATTCGTATTGCGTAAAATAGAAATAAAAAAATGTAGGGGCGTATTGCATACGCCCTTTTAGCTTGAAACTTGCATCTCGTACCTTGTAACTTGTATTAAAGCTAATGACTATCTAATAATTTCATGGAGGTAACTCATATATGTCAGTAGTATCGATTAAACCAAAGATAATTAGCAAAAAAGAGATAAAAGAAGAAATAATCTATGATGCCATAATAATCGGAGGCGGGCCTGCTGGCTTGACCGCAGGTATCTATCTTAGTCGAGCCAGAATAAATACTTTATTGATTGAAAAAGCTATGCCCGGAGGGCAGGCAGTACTCACCGAAATTATAGAGAACTATCCCGGATTTCCTGAGGGGATAGATGGCCCAGAATTAATGCAAAAAATGGAGGAACAGGCTGTCCGATTTGGCCTAAAAATAGAATATGGGGAAGCAACAGAAGTTAGAATAAAAGAAGGCAAAGAAGCTAAGGTAAAAATAGTAAAAATCAATAACCAAGAATATAATACTTTGACTATTATTCTGGCTTCTGGAGCAGAAGCGAGCAAATTAGATATCCCCGGAGAAGAAGAATTAAGGGGGAGGGGAGTCTCTTATTGTGCCACCTGTGACGCCCCATTTTTTAAGGGTCAAAAGATAATAGTGATTGGAGGAGGGGATACGGCAATTGAAGAAGCTTTATATTTAACTAAGTTTGTTCGAGAATTAACTATTATTCACCGTCGTGATAGATTAAGAGCAACTAAGATATTACAGGAAAGAGTTGTTGCAAACAAGAAAATAAATTTTGCCTGGGATTCAGTAGTAACAAAAATATTAGGCAAGGAAAAAGTAGAAGGTGTTTTGATTCAAAACAAAAAAACAGGCGAAGAAAAGGAAATCTCCTGTCAGGGTGTTTTTGTTTTTGTGGGGTATATTCCCAATTCAAAATTTTTAAAAGAGTTAGTGAAATTAGACAAAAGAGGTTATATTTTGACTGATGCTAATATGATGACCTCACAAGAAGGTATCTATGCCTGTGGAGATGTTAGAAAAAAAATCTTAAGACAGGTAGTTACTGCTTGCGGAGAAGGCGCTACCGCTGCCTTCGCCGCTCAAAAATATATTGAAGAATTAAAAGGGGTTTCCTATAAATAGAAGAAGAGAGGACAAAAAATGAATTTTGGAATATCAACTATGCCGCTTGAGGATTATCAACTAAAACTAAAATTGCCTCTACTTAAAGAGGCAGAAATAAGATATATTGAGATAAAACCAAAAGAAGGACATTTCAATTATCATGACCCTAAATATCTGGATGAAATGTCTAAAGAATTTAAAAAAAATGAGATAGAAGTAATATCAATGCATATGCCTACTAATGGTGTAGATATTTCCCTAATTGAGGAATATGATCGGGTATGGTCTGTCCGGGAAGTGGAAAAAACAGCCCTTGCTTTACTAAGATTGGGAGGAGAGATTTTAGTAGTTCATCCGGGAAGTGAAATTGAAGATGAGAAAATGAGGAAAACGCGTCGAGAAAAGAGCGAAAAAAGCTTGGAGGAAATATTAAAATTTTGTGAATATTGGGGGATTAAAATTGTTTTAGAAAATACTTTACCCGGGAAGACAGGTGACAGTATACCCGAGATTCTGGAGATAGTAAGAAATTTTAATTCAAAAAATCTGGGAATTTGTCTGGATACCGGACATTGTAACATAACTTCTTCTATTTATAATCATAGTGGGGTTGTGGGGTGTTTACCAGAAATGAAAAATTATTTAGGTCATTTACATATTCATGATAATTTTGGAAAGAGTGATGACCATTCTCTACCCTTTGAAGGCAATATAGATTGGAAAGGATTTGTAAAAGGCCTAAAAGAAGTTAATTACCAAGAGATATTTATGTTTGAATTAAGAAAAAAAATAAATAATGAAGAAATGCTCCGAACGATTAAAGAATTGTATCTAAATTTATTTAAGGAAGAAAAAAATGACTGATAAAAAAGGACATCTTTATTGGTTGCGAAGAAAATTACCCGACCAAAAAGTTTTAAAGCGGATGGATTCATTATTAAAAGAACTAAATTTGCATACAGTTTGTGATAGTGCCCTGTGTCCTAATCGAGGCGAGTGTTTTAAAAAAGGAACGGCTACTTTTATGATATTGGGGAATATATGTACGCGAAACTGTAAGTTTTGCGCTGTAGAAAAAGGGAAACCCCTCCCCTTAGACCCGGAGGAACCCTATCATATTGCGCAAGCTGCCAAACATCTAAATCTTAAGCATATTGTAATTACTTCGGTAACCAGAGACGACCTTTCGGATGGTGGAGCAAAACACTTTGCCCGGACTGTTATAGAGGTTAAAAAAATACTTCCGGAAAGCACCATAGAGGTATTAGTCCCTGATTTTGAGGGTTCCTGGGAAGCACTCCAAATAGTAATAGATGCTCAACCGGAAGTTATAAATCATAATATCGAAACAGTTACCCGCTTATATCAATTGGTAAGACCAAAAGCGGTTTATAATCGTTCCCTGGAATTATTAGGGCAGGTTAAAATTAGAGATAAAAACATTATTTCTAAATCGGGTATTATGGTAGGATTAGGAGAGGAAAAGGAAGAAGTTATCAAAGCAATGAAAGATTTGAGAGAAGTAGATTGTGATATTTTAACTATAGGCCAGTATTTAAGGCCGTCTCCTCACCATTTAAAAGTCAGCGATTATATTCATCCTGATAAATTTGAAGAATACCAAAATATGGGGATGTCTTTAGGCTTTAAATATGTAGCTTCAGCCCCTTTAGTACGCAGTTCATATCATGCCGGTGAAATATTGAAAACTATAACTTAATCGTATAAAAATATTTTTTTTCTGTAAGTCCTTATTAACGTAAAACCATAGCTTAAAATTAAAAATTTAAATATATTGTTTTATCTATTTAGTATCATCTTTCTTATCTTGCATACTATATAGCAAAATAAAAAGATAAAGAAGTAAAAAAATAAAACTTAAAATTTATTATTGAGAGAAAAATTTTTAAGTTTTGAATTATGGTTTTTTGCTTTTAGTTTTAAATTTTTAGCCATATACTGAAAACTGAAAATTGTTTTTAATACTAACGGCTATTTACCATTCACTAACAAATAATTTAATAAGATATTTTTTTGATATATTTAAATATATCTGATAGAATTAAAGTCAATAAAGCAAATATAATAAAATTAATTGATCAAAAATCAGGAGGATAGGTTTGTATGTCCAAATATGATATTAATAAAGTAAAAAATATTGCCTTGGTAGGTCATGGTGATTCTGGAAAAACCTCGCTTACCGAGGCTTTGCTTTATGATTCAGGAATGATTACTAGATTGGGAGATATCAAACAAGGGAATACCACTACCGATTATGACCTTAGAGAAATAAAGAAAGGAATAACTATCAATTCATCTTTGGCCTATTTAAATTGGAAGGATTTTATGGTAAATATTCTCGATACCCCGGGCTACCTTGATTTTATCACTGATACCAAATTGAGCCTTAGAGTGGTTGATAGTGCCATAATAGTTGTATGTGCGATATCAGGAGTAGAAGTACAGACTGAAAAAGTATGGAATTTTGCTACTGAATATAAACTACCCCGTGCCATTTTTATAAATAAAATGGATCGGGAAAGAGCTGATTTTTACCGAGTAAAAGATATGATTAATGAAATTTTTGGTTCATCCGCAATTTCAATACAGTTACCCATTGGTAAGGAAGAAAATTTCCAAGGTATAGTCGATTTAATAGAGATGAAAGCCTTGATTTATAAAAAATCAGGAGAGGGGAAACCGGTTTTTGAAGAACAAGAAATTCCTCAGGATATGAAAGAAGAAGCAGAATCCTACAGGAAAGAACTAATAGAAGCAGTAGCTGAATTTGATGATGAAATTTTATTGAAATATTTGGATGGAGAAACTTTGACCAACCAGGAGATTACTTCTTTATTAAAACAAGGGATAAAGGCAAGCAAAATTGTTCCCATTCTTTGCGGCTCAGCAACCATGAATTTAGGGATAGAGCTTCTTCTTGATTTTATTGGCGGATACCTTCCTTCTCCATCTGAGATGCCTCCCATTGCAGCGAAAAATGTAAAAACGTCTTCTGAAGAATTAATAGAAAATACTATTGATTCATCCTTTTCTGCTTTCGTTTTCAAAACTGTAGCAGACCCCTACGTGGGAAATTTAACTTATTTTAGGGTGTACTCAGGGAAATTACCCGAAGATTCAAATATTTATAATTCTTCAAAAAATGTAGATAACAAAGTAGGAAAGATTTATAAAATGCAGGGTAAGAATCAACACTCTATTCCTGAGGTTTATGCGGGAGATATAGCTGCAGTAGCCAAACTTAAGAATACTGTTACCGGTGATACTTTCTGCGATAAAGATAATCCTGTTCTATTTAAAAAAATAGAATATCCCGAACCAATAATGTTGCTGGCTATTTCTCCCAAAACCAAGGGAGATGAGGATAAATTAAGTACCGCTCTAAGTAAGATAATTGATGAGGATCCTACGGTTAAAATTTATCGTGATGAAGATACCGGAGAGAGTATATTGGCTGGTATGGGAGAATCCCACCTGGAAGTAATTATTGATACCATGGAAACCAAATTTGGAGTAGAGGTTGAAAAGAGTACTCCTAAAGTAGGATATAAAGAAACTATTCGAAAAAAAGTTCAAGTAGAAGGGAAATATAAGAAGCAGTCTGGCGGCAGAGGACAGTACGGACATTGTTGGTTAGAGCTTGAACCCAAAGGCAGGGGAGAGGGCTTTGAATTTGTAGATAAAATAGTTGGGGGAGTAATTCCGCGTCAGTATCGTCCGGCAGTGGAAAAAGGCGTGGTTGGAGCAATGCAAAAAGGAATATTGGCAGGATATCCCACCGTAGATATAAAGGCTACTGTTTATGATGGTAGTTATCATCCGGTAGATTCTTCAGAGATGGCATTCAAGGTAGCTGGTTCAATGGCTTTTAAGAAGGGAGCGGTAGAAGCTAATCCAGCCTTATTAGAGCCTATTATGGATATAGAAGTAATAGTGCCCAAAGAATATATGGGAGATATAATTGGAGATTTGAATAGCAAAAGAGGGAAAATAATGGGTATGGAAGAATCTTCAAGTGGAAAACAGGCTATTAAAGCAAAAATCCCCCAATCAGAGATCTTTAAATATGCTATTGATTTAAGGTCAATTACTCAAGGTAGAGGCACTTTTAGTTTGAAATTTTCCCATTATGAAGAGGTGCCTGTAAATATTGTACAGGAAATAATTGCTAAAACCAAAGAAGGAGAGGAAGAGAAAAAATAATTCTTAAAAAAAATTAAAATATTTTTTAAAAAAAGAAGGATTTTTAAATTAGATATAGTATATATTATATAAAGATAAACTTATTTATCGGTTTATACTAAAAAAATATTACAAAAAAAAGGGAGGTGTAATAATATGGCAGATTTAGCTTGGTACTGGTGGGCAGCAATCATTGGAGCGATAGCATATTTGATATGGTATTTTGCAGGAGACTAGAATAAAATATAAATTAAATCACTACTAAAAATTATAAGAAACGTTTCTGTAAGTGCAGGGCAAAGTAAATTGTCCTGCACTTTATTTGTCTTTAACAGGGTGAAAAATATGAAATTACACACCAAAAAAAGATATATTTTATTAATTTTGCTTTCTCTTATCTTCTTTGTTAGTGCTTACGAATCAATGGCAGATGAAGAAAACGGGGAAAACAGAGTCATTCCTTTAGGTGGAGTAGATTCATTAAGAGTGACTATAAAATTTGGAGCAGGAAAGTTGGACTTAATTTCCGGACAAGAAGATGTGTTTGAAGGTAATTTTCAATATGATAAAAGCATCTTAAAGCCCAATGTCCGATATGAAATATCAGGGGAAACCGGTATCCTAACCCTGTCTCAGAGTATTAAAAAAGACCTTAATTTATCATTTCCATATAAAAATATATGGAATTTGAAATTACCTTCCGGTGTCCCCTTACAACTATATATTAATACTGCGACTTATAGCGGTGATATTGACCTGACTAATTTACAGATAGAGAATCTCTATCTCGATTCAGGAGCAAGTCAAACTAATATTGTATTTAATCAACCCAATCTTATAGACTTAAAAAATATTAATATCAAAACAGGCGCCTCCACTATAAAAATGTTAGGCTTAGCTAATGCAAATTTTAATGAAATGAATTTTACCGGTGGAGCAGGGAGCTACACCTTTGATTTTTCAGGTCATCTGACTAAAAAATCGAAAGTTAACATCAATGCAGGAGCAGCTAAAATAATTTTTAAGATACCTTCGAGTATGGGAACTAAGATAATTATTAGAAATTTTCTGGCTTCAAAATTAGATGTCAGGGGTTTTATAAAAATAAATGACCAGACTTATATTAGTCCGGAATATGGCAAAAGTGCTGCAGAATTAGATGTTGAAATCAAGGGAAGCTTCGTAGATGTTGAGGTAATCTCGCTAACCAATTGACATTTATTTTTTTTTCAATTATACTAAAAACGAACTGAGAAAGAAAAAGACCGGGCGAAGAATTGAAATGTGGGGCTGTAGCGCAGTTGGGAGCGCGCCTCCTTGGCGTGGAGGAGGTCGCGGGTTCGATTCCCGCCAGCTCCACCAAATTATAATGTATAAAATCTACTGAACAAGGGTGGTACCACGAGAAGAATCTCGTCCCTGGTAATAATTCAATTAATTACTTGAGGCGGGATTTTTATTTTTAAGGAGGAATATCCGAGAATGGAAGATAGATATAATTTTGCTGAAGTTGAAAAAAAATGGCGGGAGTATTGGAAGGAAAATAATTTTTTTAGGTCTTATGCCGATTCTAAAAAACCGAAATATTATGTTTTGGAAATGTTCCCCTATCCTTCGGGTGAACCTCATATGGGGCATGTGAAAAACTACGTTATCGGTGATGTAGTAGCCAGATATAAACATTCTCAGGGATATAATATTCTGCACCCCATGGGTTGGGATGCCTTTGGCTTACCCGCGGAGAACGCCGCTATAAAAAATAAAATTCATCCTTCAATCTGGACTAAAATTAATATTCAAAAGATGAAGGACACCCTAACCAACATGAGTATCAGTTATGATTGGGACAGAGAAATAGCCACCTGCGATCCTGATTATTACAAGTGGACTCAGTGGATATTTTTGCAATTATACAAAAAAGGATTAGCTTATAAGAAAAAAGCAGTAGTTAACTGGTGTCCTTCCTGTAATGTAGTATTGGCTAATGAACAAGTAATAGACGGAAAATGTTGGAGGTGTGATTCCGAAGTTGTTAAAAAAGAGTTATCCCAATGGTTTTTCAAGATTACTGAATATGCCCAGAGATTACTCGATGATATAAAATGCTTAGAGGAATGGCCAGAAAAAGTATTAACTATGCAGAGAAATTGGGTAGGCAGGAGCGAGGGAGCAAGGATTGAATTTCCCATAAAAGGGAGTGATAAAACTATTCCGGTTTTTACTACCCGACCCGACACTCTCTATGGAGCAACTTATTTTCTATTGTCTCCCGAACATCCCATAACAGAAGAGATAATAAAAGATTCTCCCTATAAAGATGAGGTTCAGAGTTTCAAAGAGAAGGTAAGTAAAGAGAGTGCTATAGATAGACTATCAGGGGCACTGGAAAAAATGGGATGCTTTACCGGTAAATATGTGATAAATCCTATTAATAACGAGGAAATCCCCATCTGGTTGGCAAATTATGTGTTAATGGATTATGGAACAGGTGCGGTAATGGCAGTTCCGGCTCATGACCAAAGGGATTTCGAGTTTGCTAAAAAATATGATTTACCAATAAGAATAGTTATTCAGCCAGAGGGCAAAAAATTTACCTCTGATACAATGGATGCTGCTTTTGACGAAGAAGGCATTATGGTTAATTCCGGCCGATTTGATGGATTACCAAGTAGCAAGTCATTGGATGTTATAATTGATTACCTGATTAAAAAAGGGTCTGGAGAGAGAGAGGTTAATTACAAATTAAGAGATTGGCTTATTTCGCGTCAGCGTTATTGGGGCGCACCTATTCCTATGATTTACTGTTCCGATTGTGGGATGGTTCCCCTGCCTGAAAGCGATTTACCGGTTTTACTGCCGGAAGATGTTGATTTCAGGCCCAAAGGTATGTCACCACTGGCAAGCAGTAAAGAATTTGTCAATACAATTTGTCCAAAATGCGGTAAAGAAGCTAAAAGAGAAACAGACACTATGGATACTTTTGTCTGTTCTTCCTGGTACTACCTTAGATTTTGTTCTCCTAAAATTGTTACGGCGCCATTTGATGCTGAAGAATTAAGATACTGGATGCCGGTAGACCAGTATATCGGTGGAGTAGAGCACGCCATACTGCATTTACTATATTCTCGGTTTTTTACGAAAGCTCTATATGATATGGAATATGTCAATTTTAAAGAACCATTTAAAAGGCTCTTTACTCAGGGGATGGTCTGTAAAGATGGGGCAGCGATGTCTAAATCAAAAGGTAATATAGTTAATCCGGGAAAAATATTTTCAAAATTCGGTATCGATGCTACCAGGGTAATGATGCTGTTTGCCGGTCCTCCGGAAGTAGATATGGAATGGACGGATAAAGGGATGGAGGGAGCGTCTCGATTCTTGAATCGAGTTTGGCGGTTAATCTACAATAATATTGGTTGTTTTAAAAAGCCAAAAAATAAAGAAGAAGTTTCCCCGGAAGATATAAGCGTAGAAGTTAAAAAAATAAGGCAGAAGACTCACCAAACCATAAAAAAGGTTACCGAAGATATCGAAGAAAGATTTCACTTTAATACCGCTATTAGTGCCATTATGGAATTAGTCAATGAAGTATACAAATTTCAGTTAGAAACAGAAGAAAAACAGGGGAAAGAAGGAGATGTATTTATTTTAAAAGAGACTTTGGAAATAATAGTCAGGCTTTTAGGTCCTATCGCTCCTCATTTTTCAGAAGAGCTATGGCAGGAGATGGGGAACAAAGAAAGCATTTATATGCAGCCCTGGCCTAAGTATGATAAGAAGATGCTAGAAGAAGAGGAAAAGCTAATTATAGTCCAAATAAATGGAAAACTAAGAGGGAAATTGACAGTTCCTGCATCTTACGATGATGAGAAAATAAAAGAGGAAGCACTTTCTCTGCCAAAAATACAAGAAAAAATTAAAGGCAAAAAGATTATAAAAGTTATTGTTGTTTCTGGGAAACTGGTAAATATTGTGATAAAATAATAAAAAATAGCGTAGAGCGTTTAGCGTATAGCGGATAGGATAAGCAGTCGTTAGTATTTAGTGAATAGTATTTAGTAATATAACGAAAAATGAAAAGCGCAAAATGCAAAACTATAACTTAAAATTAAAAATTGAGAGAAAAAGTTTTGAGTTTTAAATTATGGTTTTTCGCTTTTCGCTTTAAGTTTTTAGTTTAATCAGGGCAAGCTCTTGTTAATACAAAACTATACGCTATACTATATACTAACGACTATTCACTAACGACTAAATTGACTGGTTGGAAGATTTTACAAATATTATTTTAAATTAAAGAAGGGAGAAATTTTTTAATGGCTACTTTTGGTGATTTAAACAGTTTTATCGGTATTGGCAGATTAACCAGAGACCCGGAACTAAGATATACACCCGGCGGGAAAGGAGTATGTAAGTTTGGCATTGCCATAAACAGAACATATCGAAATCAGGAAGGAAATAATATAGAGGAAGTTCTCTTTATTAATGTAACAACCTGGGGTAAGCAGGCGGAAAATGTTTCACAGTTTTTAAAAAAAGGCAGAAGGGTGGCTATAAGCGGCGAATTAAGGTCTAATAGTTGGCAGGACAAAGAAGGAAACAAGAGAACTTCTTTTGAAATTAACGCCAGAACTGTGCAATTTTTAGATTTAGTGAAAGATACAGGTGCTGCAAAAGAAGGTCCCGCAGAGAGCGAAGAAAATGTTTCTGATGAACCAATAAATGAAGACACTTCAATAGCAGAAGAAGATATTCCTTTTTAAACCAGTATATAGTACATGGTATTTAGTTTATAGTGAAGAAATAAAAAAATAGAAATTAGAAGCCCGAAGATTTTATAAAAGGTAGCGTAGAGAGCGTACAATTAGTTTGTTGGTTAGTTAGTTAAAGATTTAGGATTAATAACCCAGCAAATTAAATTGGCCAGCAGACCGGTGGATCAGAACACTAATTAAATAAAACTAAATACTAACGACTAATTTAATTGGTGAATTGGGAAATTGGTGGATTGATGAATTCAACATAATCGGTAAGTCGATTATGTTGAATATTTTTGCAAAATTCCTAAATATTATGCTAATATTATTATGTGATTATTATAGACAAAGAAAAAGAGAGATGTTATAATATCACTTGCATAGAAAAAAAGAAATAAATGGGCGGGTAGCTCAGTTGGGAGAGCACTGGTTTTACAAGCCAGGGGTCACAGGTTCAAGCCCTGTTCCGCCTACCATTTTTTAATAAAAACGTAAAGGGGCCGTAGTGCAGCTTGGTTTAACACGCCTGCCTGTCACGCAGGAGATCGCGAGTTCAAATCTCGTCGGCCCCGCCATTTTTTGATAATATTATTATGTAAGGCGATTATAAATATAACTGCCGAGATAGCTCAGTCGGTAGAGCAGTGGACTGAAAATCCACGTGTCCCCAGTTCAATTCTGGGTCTCGGCACCAGGTTTATTGCGGAAATAGCTCAGTGGTAGAGCATCGCCTTGCCAAGGCGAGGGTCGCGGGTTCAAATCCCGTTTTCCGCTCCATCTTTATAAAAATTTAAATCAGGCGGCATCGCCAAGTGGTAAGGCAGAGGACTGCAAATCCTTCATCCTCGGTTCGAATCCGAGTGCCGCCTCCATTGAGTTTTTAATTTGAGTAATTATTAGAGGTGCCAGTAGATGGGCGGTTAATTCAGCGGTAGAATGCTTGCTCGACGCGCAAGAAGTCACTGGTTCGAATCCAGTACCGCCCACCATTTTAAAATCAAAAGATAAAATAAGATTGCGTAGAAAACAGTAGATTACAGCTTTTTTAAAGAGAGTAGATATTAATAAAGATGTGAGTGTCTGCATAAAAGTTTAATCGAATACCCTTTCTACAGTAATTCCTAATTTGAAATTCTACAAAGATGAATAGGATTAGGCGGGTAATATCCGATAGAATTTTTATAAGCGGGTTTTAGTTAATTTATAGATATTAACTTTAACTGAAAAAGGTGGAACCGCGAGATTATTATATTAAACTTCTCGTCCTTTTCTGATACAGGACAAGAAGTTTTTTGTTTAATTATAAGGAGGTAGGCATTATGCCAAATATTAAAGTTGTTTTATTAGATGGTTCGGAAATAAAATTGAATAAAGGGGCTACTTTATATGATGCTGCTGTCAAAATAAGCCAAAAATTAGGTAAAGAGGCAATTGCCGGTGTAGTAAACGGAGTAGAAAAGGATTTGAATTATGTTCTTAAGGATAATGACCGGATTGAGATTATAACTTTTGCCTCGCCTGAAGGCGAAGAAATTTATCATCATAGCAGTTCACATATTATGGCTCAAGCGGTAAAGGAATTATTCCCCCAGGTGAAACTGGCCATTGGACCAGCCATTAAGGACGGTTTCTATTATGATTTTGATTTAGACCGTTCCTTTACTCCGGAGGATATAGTACTTATTGAGAAAAAGATGAAAGAGATAGCAGGTAGAAATCTCCCTTTAATAAGGACAGAGATATGCAAAAAAGATGCCAAAAAATTATTTAAAGAACAAGAAGAAGATTATAAAACAGAACTCCTTAAGGATATAGAAGATGATATGGTTACCTTGTATCAGCAGGGGGACTTTATTGATTTATGCAGAGGCCCACATATTCCTTCTACCGGGAAGTTAAAAGCTTTTAAACTTTTAAGTATTGCCGGAGCATACTGGAGGGGAAATGAAAAAAATAAGATGCTGCAGCGTATTTACGGGATCTCGTTCGATAAAAAATCCGAACTGGACAATTATTTAAAATTAATCGAAGAAGCAAAAAGGAGAGACCATCGAAAATTAGGAAAAGCCTTAGATTTATTCAGCTTTCATGATGAGGGAGTCGGTTTTCCTTTCTTTCATCCTAAGGGAATGGTCTTAAGAAATATCCTGGAGGATTACTGGAAAGAAGAACATTATAAGGGTGGTTATACCGAAATCAAAACCCCGGCTATCTTAAATAAGTCATTATGGGTAAAATCCGGGCATTGGGATCATTATAAGGAAAATATGTATTTTACCAAGATAGATGAAGAAGATTATGCTATTAAACCGATGAATTGTCCCGGAGGAATTTTGATTTATAAAACCACTCTTCACAGTTATAGAGATTTACCGCTTAGAATGGGGGAATTAGGGTTAGTGCATAGACATGAGTTATCCGGGGTGCTTCACGGACTCTTTAGGGTAAGGTGTTTTACCCAGGATGATGCTCATATATATATGACTCCGGAGCAGATTAAAGACGAGATAAAAGGAGTAATCGATTTAACCGATAGGATGTATAAAACTTTTAGCTTCTCCTATCGCGTAGAATTAAGCACTAAACCGGAAAACGCTATGGGCTCTGATGAAATTTGGGAAAAAGCTACCAGTAGTCTGGAAGAAGCTTTAAAAGAGAAAAAGATAGATTATATTATAAATGAAGGTGATGGGGCATTTTACGGTCCAAAAATAGATTTCCATTTACAGGATTGTTTGGGAAGAAACTGGCAGTGTGGTACCATCCAGTTAGATTTTATTATGCCGGAAAAATTTGACCTTTACTATATTAACAAAGAAGGAAATAAGGAAAGACCGGTTATGCTGCACCGAACTGTTCTGGGAAGTATAGAGAGATTTATCGGTATACTTATCGAAAATTATGCAGGAGCATTTCCTTTGTGGTTAGCCCCTGTTCAGGTAAGATTAATGCCCATTGCTGATAGGCATATTGAGTATGGCAAAAATATAATGAATGAATTAAGTAAATATAATATAAGGGTAGAATTAGACGAGATTAATGATAAAATTGGGGCTAAGATAAGAAAAGCTGAGATGGAAAAGATTCCCTATATGCTGATATTCGGAGATAAGGAGGTAGAAGAGGATCTTGCTTCAGTAAGGAAGAGAGGAAAAGGAGACTTGGGAAGGATAAAATTAACCAAGTTTATCGAAGATGCTTTAAAAGAGGTCGAAGAAAAAACCTTGTTTTAAGATTAGTTAGTAAATATAATTCGAATAAGTGAATATAATTAGATAGATAGGAAGTTCAGTACCTTTCTTTACGCGATACGTGGTACTATATACTCGATACTGATTGATGTATTGACTATGAACAAAGAATATGTTATAGTTTTTTAAAATTATGAAGGCTTGAGTATATTTTAGGGAAATTTAATAGTTATATTTTTTTATCTATTAGAATTAGTAAAATGATATTCTAAAGTTGAGCTAAAAACTAATTTAAAATGTATAGAAATTGACATATTGCTCATCTTTAAGCGGTGTAAAGGAGGAAAATAGGAATTAAGTCAACACCAAAGTTAAGAATAAATCAAGAAATTAGAGCAGAGAAGATTAGGCTGATAGATTTTGAAGGTAAACAGGTAGGGGTAGTAAGTAAAAAGGAGGGTCTTGAACTTGCCGAAAAGAGCAACCTTGACTTAGTTGAAGTTGCGCCAGAAGCTAAACCTCCGGTTTGTAGGATTATTGATTACGGAAAATATAAGTACTTAGTGGACAAAAAAAATAAGACCGGGAAGAAGAAACAGAAAAGCGGTGGAATGAAAGAAATAAAGATGCGCCCTAATATCGGAGAACATGATTACAATTTTAAGGTAAAAAATCTATGTAAATTTTTAGAAGAAGGTAACCAAGTGAAAATTACTATAATGTTTAGAGGGCGAGAGATGAATTATGTAGATTTAGGAAGAAAATTATTAGAACGTATAATTGAAGACACTAACGAAATAGCTAAAGTTTTAAAGGAACCAAAATTAGAAGGGCGAAATATGACTTTAGTTTTAATGCCAAAATAATTAAATATTGCTAAGGGAGAAGTAAGATATATGCCCAAAATGAAGACACATAAGAGTTCAGCAAAAAGATTTAAGGTAAGTAGTTCAGGTAAGATAATAAGGTCAAAGGCTTATAAAAGTCATATTATGACTAAAAAGACTGCAAAACGCAAGAGAAATCTAAGGAAAGATACTACGGTTAGCAGTGCTGAGGTAAAAAATATTAAAGTATTGTTACCTTATTCTTAATATTTTCTTAAATATTACAACATTGTTTTTCCCATTCCGCACTTAATATGGAATTCATAAGCAGGGGCACGATGCATCGTACCCAAAGGGACCAGAAGATAAAAGAAGAATAGAATCGCGCTGTAGTTTGCACTCATGAAAGTGGATGCGGGAATAACATAAAAAAACAATTCGGATATAAAAAGATAAGGGGTGAATGGTATGCCAAGAGCGACAAATAGTGTTGCCTCAAGAAGAAGAAAAAATAAAGTATTAAAATTAACCAAAGGATATTGGGGAGCAAAAAGCAAACTTTATCGTACTGCTCATGAATCTATGATGAAGGCGCTTTCTTATGCCTATAGAGATAGAAGAGCGAGAAAAAGAGATTTTAGGGGTTTGTGGATAACCAGAATTGGTATTGCTGCCAGAAACGAAGGAATATCTTATAATAAATTTATAAGAGGTTTAAAGGTTGCAGGAGTAGAAATCAATCGGAAAATGTTAGCTGAATTAGCAGTAAGAAATCATGAAGCATTTGTTAGCGTGGTGAAAGTAGCTAAAGAAAGCGTAAATTAAGTTTATTTTTATACATATTAATATCTGTACAATATTTTGCTAAAAGTTATAATAAAGATAAGTAGGTTATAACTAACTTAATATTTAACCCGGATAAGCAATAACCGAAATTCACTTTAGAACTGCAGGCTGAAATTTTAAAAAAGTAAGTTTTGCCAGCACTCCACTGTTACAAGGAGGAAAGTACGGATTTGCTTAATAAAAAGCAGGTCAAAAAGGGTGGTACCGCGGAAAAGGTTAATAATTTTCGTCCCTTTACCAGGCGAAGAAAATTATAAACCTTTTTTTATTTTATCAAGGGCTATTAATGATGAGGAGGGGATACTATTGGAAAACAAAATAAAAGAAATCAAAAAGAAAATTGTTTCTGAATTAAATAGGATTAAGGATTTAAAAGATATTGAAAAATTAAGAGTAGAATGTTTGGGCAGAAGAGGGGTGGTAACTCTCCTATTGAGAAAATTAGGAATGCTTTCTCCCGAGGAAAGACCAAAGGCTGGGCAGTTATTGAACCAAACAAAAGGAGAGATTGAAGAGTTGCTCAAGACAAAAGAAGTAGAAATAGAAAAACTGGAGAGCGAAAAAAAATTACAAGGAGAAGGTGTTGATATTACTTTTCCGGGCAGAAAAATAGATAAAGGAACCATTCATCCCATTAATTTAGTACTAAGAGAGATTGAGGAAATTTTTTTGAGTTTAGGATTTAAGATGGAAGAGGGTCCGGAAGTAGAGTTAGATTATTATAACTTTGAGGCACTTAATATTCCTAAAGACCATCCTGCCAGAGATGATCAGGATTCTTTCTATATTACCAAAGATATTCTCCTCCGTCCACAGACTTCTCCTGTACAAATCCGCACGATGGAAAATCAGAAACCGCCGGTTAGAATTATTGCAACAGGAAAATGTTATAGACGCGATGCCACTGATAGCACTCATTCACCCATGTTTCACCAGATAGAGGGGCTGGCAGTGGACAAAGACATTACCTTTGGAGATTTAAAAGGAATATTAACGGTTTTTGTACATAGAATGTTTGGTAAGGATAGGAAAGTAAGATTTAGGCCGGGATATTTTCCATTCGTTGAACCGGGAGCCGAAGTGGATGTATCTTGTTTATTATGTGAAGGTAAGGGATGTAGATCTTGTGGCTATGTCGGCTGGTTAGAAATTATGGGAGCAGGATCAGTACATCCAAGAGTTTTAGAGATGGTTGGTTATGATCCGGAAGAATATTCAGGCTTTGCCTTTGGAATGGGCGCAGAAAGAATTGCTATGCTGAAATATGGTATAAATGATATCCGGTTATTTTTTGAAAATGATTTAAGATTTTTAAAACAATTCTAAATTAGTATATAGTATTTCGTATATCGTGAAAAAAATAGAAGTCAGGAGTTAGAATCCAGTAGTCAGAAGAAAGAAAAAGAGCAATATGAAAAAAGTTTTGAATTTTGAACTATGGGTTTTAACTTTTCGCTTTGAATTTTTAGTTTTAGCTTTGTAGACGTTCAATGCTTAGCGACCGATAAGATAAATGGCTCATTTGTAATCCTATAATCTTTACGATATACGATATACGATATACGATATACGAAACAGGGAGGGAGAGAAAATGCAGGTTTCTTATAATTTATTAAAAGAATATATTGATATAGATATATCGGCTGGAGAGCTTGCTAAAAGATTGACTATAAATGGCATAGTTTTAGAGAGGATGGAAAAAATATCTACTAAGATAGAAAAAGTAATAGTGGGCAGGATAACTGCTATAGATCAACATCCTGAAAATAAAAAATTATCTGTTTGTCAGGTAGACATAAAAGAGGAAGTACTTCAAATAATTTGCGGGGCAAAAAATATGAAGGTTTCTGATAAAGTAGTAGTTGCTTTGGAAGGAGCAAAATTACCCCAGATAGGAATTATCAAAAGTAAGAAATTTAAAAATGTTTTATCTTCAGGGATGCTCTGCTCAGCTTCTGAACTGGGTATTGAACCGGGGGAATCACCCGGAATATTAATTTTAGAAGAAGATGCTGTTTTGGGGGAAGATATAAGGAAAATAATAAAGTTTGACGACACTATATTTGATTTTGAAATACATTCTAATCGTCCTGATTTAATGAGCATAATAGGAATAGCCAGAGAAGTAGCAGTAATTACAGATAATAAACTTAAAACTCCCGAAATAAAGATAAAAGAAGAAGATGAAAGAATTGAAAAAGATATTACTGTGAAAATTGAGGCAGAAGATTTATGTCCTCGTTATACCGGAAGAGTAATAAAAAATATTACAGTGGGAGAATCGCCTTTATGGTTAAAATGGAAGTTAAAATTATTAGGGGCGAGACCAATAAATAATATAGTAGACATTACTAATTTTATAATGATGGAGACAGGACAGCCGCTTCATGCTTTTGATCTTGATTTGATTAAAGGGAAGACTATTATAGTTAGAAGAAGCAGAACGGGAGAAACTATCTGTACTTTAGATGATGTTGAAAGACAGTTACCTTTCAAGAGTTTGGTTATCGCTGATATAGAAGAACCTATAGCCCTTGCCGGAATAATGGGAGGAAAGCATTCTGAAATTGATCAAAACACTAAAAATGTATTTTTAGAATCAGCATATTTTAGTTCAGTAAATAATCGAAGAAGTACTGCGAAATTTGGCTTAAGAACTGAGGCTTCAAACAGATTTGAAAAGGGGATAGATAAAGAAGTGCAAATATACGCCCTGGATCGGGCTGCTGATTTGATAAATAAGATTGCTATGGGGAAAATAAGCTCGGGGAAAATCGATACAAATAAAAAATTATATCAACCTTGCAAGATAAATTTAAGGATAAAAAGAGTAAATAGAATATTGGGACAGCTTCTAGATAAAGATGAATCTAAAACAAAGAATAAAATTATTAATATTTTAAATAAATTAGAATTTAAAGTAGTAGAAGGTAAGGGAGAATATATCGAAGTAATTCCCCCTTCTTTTAGAGGAGATGTGGAAAGAGAAATAGATATAATTGAAGAAATTGCTCGTATTTATGGTTACGATAAGATAAAACCTACTCTCTTTAACCATACCATAGCCCAAGAGGGAAAGAATTTCCGATTCAAGGTAATTGATCAGGCAAGGGAAACATTAATCGGTTGTGGTTTAAATGAAGTGATAACTTATAGTTTTATTTCTCCTGACATATTTGATAGAATAAGAATACCCGAAGGGCATAAATTAAGGAATGCCATAAAAATTAAAGACCCTATGACCAAGGACCATTCTTTAATGCGGACCTCTTTAATTTCAAGTTTGTTAGAAGTTATTAAATGGAATACTAATCGACAAGCAGAGTTGGTTAAAATATTTGAAGTAGGTAAAATATACTTACCTTGTCCTGAAAAACCAAATTCCTTGCCTCAAGAGAAATTAATAATAGCCGGAGCAATAAATAAGATCGGTCGGGGAGATATTTGGGAAAAATCACTTTCTTTAGATATTTTTGATATTAAAGGTATAATCGAGACAGTTTTTCAGGGCTTAAAAGTGGAAATTTGGGAAGTAGTCCCTGGAAATCATCCTGCTTTTCATCCTCTACGGAATGGCAAGATTATTATGGGAGGAGAAGAAGTAGGTATTTTTGGCGAGATACATCCGGAAGTAATAAACAACTATCGTATCCCCGGGAAAGTGAATTGGTTTGAGATTGATTTTGAAAATTTATTACCCCACGTTCCCTCAGATATCAAATATTGTGTTTTACCAAAATATCCTTCAGTCGAGAGAGATTTGGCCGTGATAATAAAAGAAGAAATACTTTCTGTTGATATTATTAAAACGATAAAATCTATCGATGAAAAGTTAATTAAAAAAGTTACTTTGTTTGACATATTTAAAGGAAAGCAAATTGGTGATAGTTTTAAGAGTTTAGCTTACTCTGTGGTTTTTCAAGCCGAAGACCGTACTTTGACCGACCATGAGGTGGGAAATACGTTTAAAAAAATCAGAGAAAAGCTAATGGTGAAGTTTGACGCTAAAATAAGAGAGTGAGAGAAGCTAATAGCGCTAAAGTGTAAAGCGAAAAGCGCAAAATGCAAAACTATAACGCAAAGCTAAAAACTAGGAAAATAGTTTTGAATTTTGAATTATGGTTTTTAGTTTTTCTGCCTGTGCGTTGCACGCAGACAGGTCGCTTTAAGTTTTTAATTTATAATACTATCCTATACGCTATATTTATGGAGAGTAAGCAGGGGAATATTTATGTCGATAAATTGGATAGATGTATCAATAATGATAATAATCTTATTAAATATGATTATTGGAATACGTCGCGGCATTATCAGAGGAATAATAAATTTAATAGGATTTATTACTGCTATTTTTCTGGCAATTTTTTGGTTTAAAGAGGTTGGAGAGTATATAAGTGCACATAGCCAACTAAGCAAGGAAATAGCAAACATATTAGGTTTTGCTCTAATATTTTTAGGAGTATATCTAATCGCGCGAACTATTGAAATATTTTTAAAAAAATTATTTTCCTTATTGTTTGTTTCCTGGATCGATGGTTTGGGAGGAGCTTTGTTTGGTTTAACCAAAGGTTCTTTAATAGTGGGAATTTTATTAGTTATTATTACCTATATTCCTTTACCAGTTTTTTTGAAGGAACAGTTAGAAAGTTCGTTTTTGGCCAATAGATTTGCGGTTATGACCACCATTGTCTACGATTATTTAAAGGATTGGCTGCCTTTAAGCATTCAGTTTAACACAGAAGAATTTCTTAAAAAATTCCATCTTAATTTATTTGTTTTAAAAGATACTGCAAAATATTTCATTAATATTTAATCTTCTAAAAAGAATATAATGATTTTTGCTATTTTATAATTTAAAAAAAGGTGAGATATATCTTGGATGAACATACATTATCGGTTTTAGAATTTTCAAAAATTAAAAATCAATTAAAGGAAAAAACATCCACTGCTACTGGTGAATTAATCGTAGAAAATATCACTCCCAAGATTGATTTGCAGCAAATTATTAATACTCAAAGAGAAACTACCGAAATGCGAGAAATTATTTCTTACGACGGAACCCCTCCTTTTTCCAGATTAGAAGACATTAGTAGTGAATTAAAAAGATCTGCAATTATAGGATCTATCCTTGATGCAAAAAAGATTGTAAAAATATTAAAAGTTTTAAAAACTTCTCGCTTGATTAAAAACTTTCTATTGAAAACCAAAGAAAAATATCCTTTAATTAGAGAGAGAGCAGAAAAAATACGAATTTTTTCCGAATTAGAGAAAGAAATAATTCAGTGTATTGATGAGGATGGAGTAGTTTTAGACCAAGCGAGCCCAGAATTAGGGAAGATTAGAAGAGATATAATAAAAAAAGAACAAGCCCTGAAAAATAAATTGGAAACCATTATCAGGTCTTCCCGTTTTGCCGCTATTATTCAAGAACCTTTAATAACTGTAAGGCAAAATAGGTACGTTATACCTGTAAAGCAAGAAAAAAAAGCAAAATTTCCCGGAATAGTTCACGATAAATCTGATAGCGGAGCTACTTTATTTATTGAACCCTTTGTAGTGGTAGAGTTAAATAATTTACTCCGTCAATTAATTAAGGATGAAGAACAAGAGATATTAAAAATTCTGCAAAGAATAACCTCCCTTGTTGGAGAAAGAGCACAAGAGATTAATGATAGTGTTTTGAGTCTGGGTGAAATTGATTTTATTTATGCCCGAGCAGTATTGGCTGATAAAATGAAGGCAGTAGAACCAATATTAAACCAAGATGGTTTTTTTATTCTTATCCAAGCAAGACACCCCTTGTTACAAGGTCCTGTCGTTCCCATTAATATAAATTTGGGAAAAACTTTTAATATTTTAGTAATTACTGGTCCCAATACAGGAGGCAAGACAGTTACTTTGAAAACCATGGGTATTCTTACTCTTATGGCTCAATGTGGATTACATATTCCCGCTGCGGAAGGGAGCGAAGTTTCCATTTTCAAAAAGATATTCTGCGATATAGGGGACGAACAGAGTATAGAACAAAATTTAAGCACCTTTTCTTCTCATATGAAGAATATAGTTCAAATTTTAAGGGAAGCTGATTCTGAATCTCTTGTATTACTTGATGAATTAGGTGCAGGCACAGATCCTACAGAGGGAGCAGCTTTAGGTATGGCAGTTTTAGATTTCTTAAGTAAAGAGAGATCCAGGGTAATAGCAACTACTCATCATGATTCTTTAAAGACCTATGCATATTTAACCAAAGGAGTATGTAATGCCCGTGTTGAATTTGATGAAGAAACCTTAAAACCGACATTTGAGATTTCTATCGGATTACCCGGCAAGAGCTGCGCTTTTATAATTGCCCAAAAATTAGGTTTAGCTCCGGAAGTTGTTTCTCAGGCTCAGAGCTTTTTATCTCAGGAAAAAATTAAAGCAGATAATTTGATTGAAAAGATTGAAGAAGACAGAAAACTAATTGAGAAGGAAAAAAATCTGATAGAAGCGGCTAAAGAAGAGAGTATCGAAATTAGAGATAAATTAAAAAAAGAATTAAACAAAATTGAGGAGAATAAAAAGGAAATAATTCTAAAAACTTATCTGGAAGCAGAAAAGATATTAAAGGAAACTCAGAATAAGGCTGAAAAAATAATAGAGAGATTGAATAAAAAAAAGGTTTTAATTGAAGAATCCAAAGGTCCTTTATTAGAACAAATGCAAGCAATTAGTAAAGAAATACAAGATGAGATAGTAAAGATAAAGCCGGAGAAAAAGTTAATTAAAAATCAAAATATTAAAATAGGAGATTATGTATTAGTTAAGAGTTTGAATAAGAAAGGGATAATACTTTCTATTTCTACCAAAAGTAAAAAATGCAAGATTCAAATTGATAATATGAAAATGCTGATCTCAATTTTCGATATAGAAAAAGTAGATAAACTTGATAAGGTACCGGAAGAATACAGCCATATTGGAAATAATTTTAATAGAGGTTTAAGCGGAAGGGATAGTTTTTCTTTATCTAAAATAAAAACTTTTAGAAATGAGATTTCTATTCGTCAATTAACTATTGAAGAAGCACGGCCTGTGTTAGAAAAATATTTAGATGACGCTTATCTGTTGGGAGTTTCTCCGGTGTACATAATTCATGGGAAAGGTAAAGGCATTTTGAGAGACGAAGTAAAAAAAATGTTAGATAAAATTCCTTATATTAAATCATTCAGGACTGGAGATACAAAAGAAGGAGGAATGGGAGCTACAGTTGCGTACCTGGAGAAGTAATCATTTATCTTGTTCTTTATATTTTTCTCTGAGCTTTTCTATTAAAGATTGAAGAGTTTCTTTCTTTTCTTCAATCTTTTCTTCAATCTTTTCTTCAGTTTCTGTGGGTTTTTCTTCGTATTTTTCCTTAATTTCTTCAATTGCTTCGTAATAGGGTTTCTTAATTTCCGGATATTCTTCTGTTTTTGGTATTTCAAAATATTTTTGATGAACTGTACAATAGGATATAGGTTCTGAGCCTTTTATAAAAGTTACTGTTAATATTTCCGGACAAGAGTCAGTAGGTAAAAGCCCGGATTCTTTACAAACAGATAATTTAGTTATTTTATCTGGCTGCAAAAAATCATTTTTTTCATTATTTTCAAGGGCATTTTTCATAAATTTAGCCCAAATCGGGGCAGCAACCACTCCACCAGTCATTTTATTACCCAAAGGCTTTCTATCATCATTTCCAATATAAACCGCAGTAACCAAATCCGGAGTAAAACCAATAAACCAGGCATCAACAAAATCATTGGTAGTACCGGTCTTTCCTGCTGCCGGTCTACCTATCTTCGCATTCCAACCAGTTCCCCTTTCTATTACTCCCTTCATCAAGTCTATAAGCACATAGCAAGTCTCTTCTTTAAATACTTCCTTTTTTTGAGTAATGTTCTCTTTTATAATTTTACTTTTATTATCTTCTATTCGAGTGATAGACACAGGATCAATCTTTACTCCCAAATTGGCAATAGTAGCATAAGCGGAAGCAATTTCCAAAGGGGTTATTTCTGAAGTACCCAAAGCCAAAGAAAGATCCGAGCGAAGTTCACTTGTTATTCCTGCTTTATGAGTATAATTTATAACTTTTTTTATTCCCACTTGTTCTAATAATTTTACTCCTACTACATTTATAGATTGTTCAAACGCTTCTCTGAGAGTAACTGGTCCGCTAAATTCTTTTTCGTAATTTTCAGGAGACCAACCATTTTCGAAAGTAACCGGAGAATCATCTATAATATTACTGGGAGTAAACCCATTATCTAAGGCAGTAAGGTAAATAAATGGTTTAAAAGCTGAACCGGGTTGACGGTAAGCTTGAGTTGCTCTATTAAATTTACTTTCTACAAAATCTTTTCCTCCTACCATTGCCTTAATATGACCGGTCTGAGGTTCAATGGCTATTATTGCTCCCTCATATCCAGATTCTTGAAGTGCTTTTTCAGCAAAATATTGCATCTCTAAATCTAAGGTGGTATAAATTTTTAATCCACCTTTATAAACTACATTAGCTCCATATTCTTCTAAAAGTTGAGAAAGAATAAAAGTGGAAAAATAGGGAGCTGTAGATTTATCTCTTTTATTATTATAATCAAGTTCCAGGGGGCTTTGTTTGGCTTTTTCCATATCATCTTTAGATATGTAATGCAATTTAAACATTCTGTCTAATATTATATTTCTTCTTTTTAAGGACACTTCCTGATTAAGAATTGGTGAGTAATAAGAAGGTCCACGGGGGATTCCTGCGAGCAATGCACATTCTACAAGATTTAAATCTTGTACATTTTTATTAAAGTACATATTAGCAGCAGATTGTACTCCATAGGCACCATGTCCAAAGTATATTTCATTTAAATACATTTCTAAAATTTCATCTTTGGTGAAAGATCGTTCTATTTGTAAAGCCAACAAAATGTCTTTTAATTTTCTATTAAAGCTAATTTCTCGAGTGAGAAAAGTGTTTATAGCCAATTGTTGGGTTATTGTGCTGCCTCCATGGGGTTTAGCCCCTTTTTCTAATTGTAAAATTATATTTTTAAAGTTTTCCCATTGAGCACGCACGATTCCCCGCAAACTTATTCCTTTATGTTTATAAAAGTCCGAATCCTCAATAGCAATAGTGGCATTAATTAAATTCGAAGGAATCTTGGAAAGTGGAACTGGATTTCTGTTTTCCTGATAAAATTCGGTGATAATTTCACCATTAATATCATACACTTTGCTATTTATAGCATCTAAGAATTTATTTTCTTGTACCATTTCTGATATTTTCTGATTATTAAGAGTAGACAGCCCGATAAAAGTAATAGAAAATGTCAGGGTAAAAATTATAATTACCAATAATATTTTTTTAGATAAAGGAATATAATAAGATTTTTTTGGTTTATTTTTTGGTGACAAAATAAAACTCCCTTTTGTTCGTATATCGTATTTCGTGTGTGTTAAACTAAAAACTTATAGCGACCTGTCTGCGTGCAACGCACAGGCAGAAAAACTAAAAATCATAATTCAAAACCTTTTTCTTAGTTTTAAGTTTTGAGTTATAGTTTTGCGTTTTTTGCTTAACGCTTTACGCTTCTGTATAGTATTATACCATATAATTTTATTAAAATTAAAACAGTATTTTATTCCAACTCTTTTAAAATAAAATAAACTATGTTATAATTTCAAAAATTAAATAGGTTTATTGTCGGGATATTTTAATATGATTAAACTTAACTATATAATTCGTGTAGCCATGATTGCAGCGATTTACGTGGTTCTTAATATTATATTTGCTTCAATAAGTTATGGCCCTGTACAAGTAAGGATTGCAGAAGCTTTAACAGTACTACCTTTTATTGATCCTTCTGCAATTATTGGATTATTTGTGGGTTGTATCTTAGCAAATATTTTAGGTCCGGTGGGTATGGTGGACATTATTGGTGGAAGTTTTTGTACCCTGGTCGCTGCTTATTTGACCTCTAAAATGAAGAATCCTAAATTAGCTCCCCTTCCTCCTGTTCTAATAAACGCTTTTGGAGTTAGTATTTATTTGCATTTACTCTTTGACTTACCCTATTGGATAACTGTATTATATATTGGAATAGGGGAGGTCATTGCTTGCTATATCTTGGGCTATCCCTTATTGATTTTATTAATTAAGAACAAAAAGAGATTAGGTTTGGAATAACGAACAAAAAAGAAGAGAATGAATTGTAATTAAAAATATTTAATGTTTTTATTCTGCGAATCGGGGTAATTGGTTATGGATATTAAGGAAGAATTAAAGATAATTAAAAGAGGCACAAAAGAAATAATCTCCGAAGAAGAATTGATCAAAAAAATAGAAAAATCAAGAAAAGAAAAAAGACCTCTTCGGGTTAAGCAAGGATTTGATCCTAATGCACCGGATATACATTTGGGACATACGGTGGGTCTAAGAAAAATGAGACAATTTCAAGATCTGGGACATGATATTTATTTTTTGATTGGCGATTTTACCGGAATGATAGGCGATCCAAGCGGTAAATCAGTAACCAGAAAACAGTTAACGGAAGAAGAAGTCAAGAAAAATGCGGAGACTTACAAGAAACAAGTTTTTAAAATATTAAATCCGGAAAAAACCAAAGTAGTATTTAATAGTCATTGGCTGGGAAAGCTTTCTTTCTCGGAAGTTTTAAAAGTGTGTTCAAAATATACAGTTGCCCGTATGTTAGAAAGAGATGATTTTTCAACCAGGTACAAAGAAGGTAGACCGATAGGTATCCACGAATTTATGTACCCTTTAATGCAGGGCTATGACTCCGTCGCTATACAGGCAGACATTGAATTGGGAGGTACAGATCAGAAATTTAATCTATTAGTGGGCAGAGATATTCAAAGGGAATTTAATCAGGAACCGCAAATTATTATCACCCTACCTCTTCTTGAGGGAACAGATGGAGTAGAAAAAATGAGTAAAAGTCTTAATAATTACATTGGAATTGATGAATCTCCTCAAGAGATGTATGGTAAAGCTATGTCTGTCCCTGATAATCTTATGATTAGATATTTTGAATTGGTAACCGATGTTTCTTTAAATGAAATAGATAAGATAAAGATAGGCTTAGAGAGTAATGATTTACATCCTCGGGATGTGAAAAAGAGATTAGCCAGAGAAATTGTTAAACTTTATCACGGACAAAGTGCCGCAATTATGGCAGAAGAAGAATTTGAAAAGGTGTTTAGGGATAAACTTTATCCGGAAGAAATAAAAAAAATAATTTTAAAGAAAGATGATTTAAAAGAAGGAAAAATTTGGCTTATTAAGCTTATTGTCTTGTCTGGTATAGTAGATAGTAAAAGTGAAGCCCGTAGATTGATTGAGCAGGGTGGAGTAAGAATCAATGGAGAAAAGATAAGTGACTCCCATCTTGACTTGACTGTGGAAGAAGGCATGATTTTAAAAATCGGAAGATTAAATTTTATAAAATTATTTATTAAATAGTATATCGTATATAGTATGTCGTATTTCGTAGATAGTATATCGTTAGGATAAGAGAAACCAAGAATCAGAATAATCAGAGGAGATTTATTGCGATAATCCCATGCTTCTTTCTCTCTTTTATTTTCTTTACGATATACGACATACGAAATACGAAATACGAATCACCCCCTTGCATTTCCCCCCCGATTATACTATAATTATGATTGCCAGAAGAAGCAGGACAAAAAATATTAAATTTCTTTCCAAAATAGAAAAGAACCCTTGACAACCATCCCTAACTTTGTTAGTATGGAGTCTGTCACTTCTTAAGACTACTTTAGTTCTTTGAAAAATCTATAGTACCCAGCCAGATGTTTTTGATGTTTTATGTAAGACCCCCTTTCCCCAAAGGGGCGGTCTTTTGAAAAGATGGGGATGAAAGAGGGACTTGGATTTATTCTAAGTTCCTGGCTTATCCTCAGAAATACGGAGAGTTTGATCCTGGCTCAGGATAAACGCTGGCGGCGTGCCTAACACATGCAAGTCGAACGAGAAGCTGACTTCCGATTCCTTCGGGATGAAGAGGCCGGCAGAAAGTGGCGAACGGGTGAGTAACGCGTGGGTAATCTACCCTGCAAGCGGGGGATAACCCTCCGAAAGGAGGGCTAATACCGCATAATATCTTCACTTCCCAAGAAGAGAAGATTAAAGATGGCCTCTATACTATGCTATCGCTTCAGGATGAGCCTGCGTCCTATTAGTTAGTTGGTGGGGTAATGGCCTACCAAGACGACAATGGGTAGCCGGTCTGAGAGGATGTACGGCCACACTGGGACTGAGATACGGCCCAGACTCCTACGGGAGGCAGCAGTGGGGAATCTTGCGCAATGGGGGAAACCCTGACGCAGCGACGCCGCGTGGATGATGAAGGCCTTTGGGTTGTAAAATCCTGTTCTGGGGGAAGAAACCTTAAGGGTCCAATAAACCCTTAAGCTGACGGTACCCCAAGAGAAAGCTCCGGCTAATTATGTGCCAGCAGCCGCGGTAATACATAAGGAGCAAGCGTTATCCGGAATTATTGGGCGTAAAGGGCTCGTAGGCGGTCTTAAAAGTCAGGTGTAAAATTATCAGGCTCAACCTGATAAGGTCATCTGAAACTTTAAGACTTGAGGATAGAAGAGGAAAGTGGAATTCCCGGTGTAGCGGTGAAATGCGTAGATATCGGGAGGAACACCAGTGGCGAAGGCGGCTTTCTGGTCTATCTCTGACGTTGAGGAGCGAAAGCTAGGGGAGCAAACGGGATTAGATACCCCGGTAGTCCTAGCTGTAAACGATGGATACTAGGTGTGGGAGGTATCGACCCCTTCTGTGCCGCAGCTAACGCATTAAGTATCCCGCCTGGGGAGTACGGTCGCAAGGCTGAAACTCAAAGGAATTGACGGGGGCCCGCACAAGCGGTGGAGCATGTGGTTTAATTCGACGCAACGCGAAGAACCTTACCGGGGCTTGACATTATCTTGCCAGTCTAAGAAATTAGATCTTCTTCCTTTCGGGGAAGACAGGATAACAGGTGGTGCATGGTTGTCGTCAGCTCGTGTCGTGAGATGTTGGGTTAAGTCCCACAACGAGCGCAACCCTTGTGCTTAGTTGCTAACTTGTTTTACAAGTGCACTCTAAGCAGACTGCCGCAGATAATGCGGAGGAAGGTGGGGATGACGTCAAATCATCATGCCCCTTACGTCCCGGGCTACACACGTGCTACAATGGCCTGTACAAAGGGTAGCAAAAGAGCGATCTTAAGCCAATCCCAAAAAGCAGGTCCCAGTTCGGATTGGAGGCTGCAACTCGCCTCTATGAAGTAGGAATCGCTAGTAATCGCGGATCAGCATGCCGCGGTGAATACGTTCCCGGGCCTTGTACACACCGCCCGTCACACCACGAAAGTTGGAGATACCTGAAGTTACTAGGCTAACCCCGCAAGGGGAGGCAGGTACCGAAGGTATGGCTAGCGATTGGGGTGAAGTCGTAACAAGGTAGCCGTATCGGAAGGTGCGGCTGGATCACCTCCTTTCTAAGGAGTAAAAAATGGATCGATCATTCTGGTTGGGTACTTGTTATAGTAAATAGTGAATAGTATTTAGTAATAAAACGAAAAATGAAAAGCGCAAAATGCAAAACCATAGCTTAAAATTAAAAATTAAGAGAAAAAGTTTTGGGTTTTGAATTATGGTTTTTCGCTTTTCGCTTTAAGTTTTTAGCTTAATAGAGAGATTGCCACGAGAAGCACTCAAGTAATATTGAGTACTTCTCCCGCAATGACTATATATACTAAATACTAACGACTATTCACTAACAACTAAGTTAATAAGGGCCTTTAGCTCAGTTGGTTAGAGCGCACGCCTGATAAGCGTGAGGTGCCTGGTTCAACTCCAGGAAGGCCCACCACTTACTCGTATATCGTATATCGTATATCGTATGTCGTAAAGAAGCAAAGGACGAAATACCAGATACGATATACCAACGACGAATTAACGTTCTTTTAAAACCAAATAGAGAGTGTATAAGGTAGTA
>MEYH01000005.1:0-13847 GCA_001773955.1 Candidatus Sediminicultor quintus
GAGTTCACTATGTCTATATACTTATTATCATTAGAAGTTCACTATGTCTGTATACTTAAAGACTCTAAAAAGGGTTCACGATGTCTGTATATTTAATAACTATTCACTAAAGACTAATCAAATAAGCGGCAGACTAAATCCATATCTCGTAAAGGGAATATATGAATTCCGGCTGCTTCTTTAAATTTACGTATTTCACTAATATGTTCTCGAGATATCTTTATCCCCTCCTCTACATCCATTCCCCTCATTCTCTCCTTCACTCCTGAGGGAACAAAAATACCTGGCAAATTATTATTTAAATACTCAACCATTTTATAACTTTTTAAGGGCATAATTCCAATAATTTTAGGTATATTGATATGAGCGGTAAGTTTTAAAAATCTTTCCAGTAGCCCTATATCATAAATGGGTTGGGTTTGAATAAAATTAGCCCCGGCCGATACTTTTTCCTCAAACCGTTTTATCTCCTTGGTTAAATCCTGGGCAGTAGGATTAACTGCTACTCCGATAAAAAAATCTGTTTTATCTTTTAACTCATGCTCACCGAATTCATGACCATTATTTAATCTATTGACCATCTTTACTAATCCTATAGAATCAACATCATAAACACCAGTCGCCATAATATAATCACCTACCTCGGGAGGGTCTCCAGTTAAAGCCAGAATATTCCTTACCCCCAAAGCAGATGCACCTAAAAGTTCTGCCTGTAAACCCAATAAATTTCTATCTCGGCAGGTTATATGAAAAATTGCTTCTAACCCTATTTTTTCCTGAATAATATGAGAAAGGGCAATGGGACTCATCCTTAATTTAGCCAGAGGACAATCGGTAACATTGACCGCATCTACTGCCTTTCTGAAATTATCGCAATTCACCTCTCTTAAAATCTTATCTAAATTTAAAGTTTTGGGCGGATCTAACTCCACCGTGACTACAAAATTATTCGCCGTTAATTTTTCTCTTAAATCCATTAACCTTTTCCTGCCTTTCTTTGCTTTGGCTCAAATGACAAGTTTCATTTTTAAAAAAGAACAGAGAATGCCTTTTTATCGAGAAATTTCCCTAGATTTTTCTGTTGCTCTACTAACCGCTTTAATAAGGGCTACTCTTATCCCCCCATCTTCTAACTCCATCAATCCATCAACTGTAACCCCAGCCGGAGTAGTAACATCACCTTTTAATAAAGCCGGGTGCAGTCCTGTTTTTAATACCATTTTAGCAGCTCCTAATAAGGTTTGGGCAGTTAATTTCTGAGCCAATTCTCGAGGTAATCCCATTCTTAATCCTCCTTCAGTTAGAGACTCAATAATTATATAAGTATAAGCCGGCCCGCTGCCTGATAAGGCTGTAACTACATCCATTAATTCTTCCCGGTGAATAACCTCCACTAACCCTACTGCTCCAAAGATATCTATAGCCATCTGAATGTGATTTTCATCAATATACTTTCCCGGACAAAGAACAGTCATACCTTCATTAATTAAGGCGGGTGTATTGGGCATCGCCCTGACTACCGGGATATTCTTTTCCAAACATTCCTCTATGAATTGAGTACTGGTAGCCGCAGCAATGGATATTATTAACTGTTTTTCGGTAATTATGTCTTTGATATTTGAAAGTACTTTCTTCATCATCTGGGGCTTAATCGCAAATATAATTATATCTTTCCCTGAAATTATTTCTTTATTATTAATATAAGTTTGAATGCCATATTTTTTGTTTATTTCTTTCGCATGTTCTTCCTGGGCAGTACTTCCGGCTATATTTTCTTTCTTCACTAAATTATTTTTGATCATACCATTAAGCAGGGTTTCCCCCATTTTTCCCACTCCAATTATAGCGACTTTTTTATTTGTAAGCATAATATTAATATTTCCCCTTTCGATAAGAAATGCATAAAGGGTTTTTATATCATCTTTTTCTATTTTACTACAGTAAAATTGATATCTCCCCATAGACCTATTTTATCATCTTTTATTATTACTACACCCTTTACCCCAGGTATCTTTTGGGCATAAACTAATCCTTGCTCTATATCTTTTCGCGTTTTAACTCTATTACCTACTGCCGTAGCAGCCGCATCAGCAAGCAAAACAGAATCAGAAATTACAGTAACCGCATCTGCTTTCCCAAAACTTAAAGAAGGACCCACCATGCCAGAAGAGGTGCAAATCCCCATATAATTCTCTTTTGCCTCTATCTTTAAAATAATTCTCTGGCTAAAAGGAGAACTCCCTGCAAATATACTCACTTTTCTCAACTGGTTACTCTTAATAAAAATATCCCCGCCATTTTCCACTATTACTTCGGAAGAATAATTTAAAAGTTCTTTCCCTACGAATTCAGCTATTGCTCCTGCCACTGAAGCCATTGGTCCAACTCCACACAATGCTGTTGTGTGAATCATAGACTGAATTATCTCGGAAGCCATTTTATCCTGGGAATAGGGCAAAAGAGTACTTTTAAATAAGGGGTGGTTATAAATATAATTCTCTATCTGTTTTCTAAAGTTTAAAACCATCTGTCGTGCATAGGAACTTAATTCTTGATTTGTCCTTATAAATAGATCGCTTTCTTCTTCCTTTATTTGAAAAGAAATTAAATCCTTTTCTTCAATTAAATTTCGATATTTCCTTTCTATATATTCTATTTTATTAGTTTGGGGAAAAATCATTGCTTTTCTTCTCGCCTACTTTAATTCTTTTTAAAAAGTGACTTTGATTGCCTGTAAAGGACAAGCCTCTACACAATTACCACAAACTATACATTTTTCATAATCAAATTTTAATTTATAAGTCATTTGGTCTAAAGATAATACTCCAGTGGGACAAATTGAGACACATGCCCCGCAATCAATACATCTTTTTTCATCCCATAAGACTTCTTGTTCTAACAGCATAACCTCTACACCTATCTGCCTGACAAAACTCAACCCTTCTTTTATTTGATCTTCACTTCCATTAAGTTCTAAAAGTAATTTTCCGCCCAATTTAGGTTCGAATTTTGCCTGCAAAATATTTACCCATAAATCATACTTTTTTATCAGCTGATAGGTAACTGGTCTCTCCACATTTTCTGGAGAAAAATTTAAGATTACTTTCTTTTTTATCATTTAAATCATTCCTTTTAATTATAAATTAGTTGATAGTGAATAGTCGTTAGTTCGAAACTAAAAAACTTTTTTCGTATAAAGTATTGCTCTTAAAGTAGGGCATTTTTGTCATTGCGAGCTCCGATTTATCGGAGCGTGGCAATCTCGCAATGACATTCTAAATTATTGCCGGCTCGGTGAATCGAACTCCTTTTAACGTTTTTCCAATAAGGGTTTAAGTTTACTTTCTTCCGTAAATTTCCGGATAGGTTCCTGTAATAAAAACTTTCCTCTTAATATTTCTTCTTTTAATCTTTGGGCAATTTCCCGAGCTTTAGCATAACTGGAAAGGGGAGAAGTGGGAACATTTTTCCCCCGAATAGTAATATTCCCCTCCCTTAATTGTTTATAATTTACCCTGCCCAAAGAAGGCTTTATTAAATGAGGAAAACTATAATCAATTATCTCAGTCCATATATCTTCATCTTTTACAGCCGCATTTCTCATTATTTCATCATTTAAAATAGGAATTGGTATTCCTATGCCTACCACCAATGTCACTCCATACCCTTTAAAAGTTGCCGCACGAATATAATCTGTACTCATCTCTTTTAAATTTCCAATTACTGCTAAAGTCCCACCTTTATAGATGACTTTACCTTCTTCGTCTTTGAGTATTTGAGGAGAAAATTGTGTTCCTTCCCAGGCTATATAACCTTGTGCCCCACCTAAAAATATGCGGGTTCCGATACCGATAGTTCTAAATTGAGGATCATTAAGTAGGGGGCTTAATTGGCTGCTGGTACTATAATTTGCGTTTCCTATATGGGGAAGCAAAATCCCCATATAGGTATATATTTTTCTATCAGAAGTATTGACTGCCACATTATAGTTTTGATAACCATTTCGAGGATTAAATAAAACTGCTTGATTTATACTTTCTTTGGTTATATAACTTTCTATTTCCCGTCGTGGATAGCAATCTGTTCCCTGGGATATAGCCTTTAATTTAATCTTTTTTCCTGAAATTAAATCTTCAATGACATGAGCTCCTCCATATTCCATCTCTTGGCTTTCGGAAGGTTGAGTAGCTCCTAAATAGACATCCACTGCCGCTAACCCCGCATAAGCCTCTACATTATTTAACCAAACTTTTTGCATACGGATGGGAGGATCACTGTGTCCAAAATTTAATATTGCCCCTGATGAACACATTGGTCCAAAGGTACCGGTGGTGACCACGTCAATTTCTTCTGCAGCTCTTTTTATGCCTTTTTCTTCAACTATAGGAATAATTTCTTCGGCAGTTACTATTACCGCTTTACCGCTTCTAATTTTAGTATTAATTTCTTCATAAGTTCTTTGCATAGTTGTAAAACCACCTCTCCCATAAATTAGTCGTATATCATATTCCGTATTCCATATCGAGTAGGGGCACGATGCATCGTGCCCCTACGACACATTACTCATTAAAGGCAGACATAAAATCTACCCCTACTTTTTCCCTCTTTTATTCCCTTTACGAAATAAAAGATACACGCTCTACTGTCAGTGTCCTCTATTCTCTTTTTTCTGAAAGGCAATTATATTTAACATCTTTTCGGTTGCCTCTATTGCTGCTAAAACTTGATCAGGGTTAACCCCTTTAGTGATAAAAGTTTTGTGATCTTGCCACTCCCAGGTAATGGTACATTGCACTAAAGCATCCGTTTTTCCCCCGGGAGGTATATTAACCGTATAATCCAAAAGAATTGGCAAAGGATAATTTATTTTTTTGGCTATTTTTCTAATGGCATTCATAAATGCATCATATCCACCGTCCCCTTGGGCACTTTCTTCTAATTGTATCTCTTCATCCTTCCCTTTATCTTTATACAGCAATTTAACCACAGCGATAGGCTTCAATTCCATACTGGTCACTATATTGCATAATTCCAGTTTAAAGGTCTTTTCTTGAGGTGTTTCTAAAACATCTAAAATAATATAAGGTAAATCCCCTGCTGTAATAGTTTCTTTTCTATCGCCAAGCTCAATAATTCTCTCTAACACCCGTTTTTTTTGTGCTTGAGTAAGTTCAATGTCAATTTCTTCTAAATTATATTCTAAATTAGATTTTCCACTTAATTTACCCAAAGAATATTGTCTCTTGCGGTTAAACCGTTCAGGGAAAAGAGAGGTAACGTAAAGATTCCCCTTTTTATCCCCATCAGCATGAATTCCAGCAGTCTGTGTAAAGACATTTACACCAGATATAGGTTTATTAAAAGCTATTCGATGTCCAGAAAAGACTTCAACTGTCTTGCTAAGATGGAATAAGTGTTTTTCTTCAATTCCTGTCTTAATTTTAAGAAAATCGTGAAGCCCAACCGCCACTTCTTCTAAGGGAGCATTCCCCGCACGTTCACCCATGCCATTAACTGTGCAATGTACTCCCTCTATCCCAGCTTCTACGGCCACTAAAGTATTGGCCGTGGCCAAGCCATAATCATTGTGGGCGTGAAAATCAAAATGAAGATTAGGATATCTTGCTAAAATTTCTTTGATGAATTCGAAAACTTGGCTAGAATAAAGAATGCCAAGTGTATCAGGTAACATAAACCGTTTTATCGGTTCTCCTTGAAGACTATCTAAAAGATAATAAACGTAATCTCGAGAATTAATCATCCCCTGAGACCAATCTTCAAAATATATATTACAAGTAACTCCCTTTTTATTAGCATATGCAACAGTTTCTTTTATGTCTTGAACATGTTGCTCTTTGGTCTTCCTTAACTGATTTTTTAGGTGATTCATTGACCCCTTGCTAAGGATATTCATTATTTTTCCGCCAAAATTACAGATCCAATCGACCGATTCTATCTTGTCTACAAATCCTAAAATTTCTATCTTCTCTACACAGCCCGCCTTTTTAGCCCAATCGATTATTACGGCCACAGATTGTTCTTCTCCTTTACTCACCCTAGCACTGGCAATTTCAATTCTATCTACTTTTACTTCTTTTAGTAATATCTTGGCAATAGTTAATTTTTCTTGAGGGGAGTAACTCACGCCTTTCATTTGTTCTCCGTCTCTTAAAGTAGTATCCATTATTTCTATTTTCTTGTTCACCTTTAATCACTTCCTTTTAAATTAGTCGTTAGTGAAAACCCGAGCGTGGAGCGTACAGCGTTTAGCGTATAGGATAGTATCAATATAGTATCACCTCATAATGAGATTGCCACGGCTTCGCCTCGCAATGACATTTCTGTCTTTTTGTTCTGGCTCCTGGCTCCTGAATTCTATCTTCTGGCTTCTATTCTCTTCACGAAATACGATTCACGAGATACGAGATACCAATTTGCAGCCAAGTAACTAACCAGCTAACCAGGAGTAGTGGAAATTGACTGATAAGCTATTCTATTTACTGCCTTAAGATAAGCTCTTATGCTGGCTTCTAAGGTATCAGTACTTGTACTTCTGCCTGTAAAGATATTCCCTTTCTCATCCCTTATCTTTAGCGTCGCCTCCCCTTGTGCATCCTTACCCCCGGTTAAAGCCCGCACATTGTAATCTACTAATTTTAGCTTAAATTTGGTAATACGATCTATGGCCCTAAAAGAAGCATCTACTGGACCGTCTCCACAGGCCGCATCTTCAAATTTTTTATCCTGGTATAATAATCTTACTGTCGCGGTGGGTAAAGTATTATTGCCGGTATTTATATGAAAATAGTCCAGTTGAAAGGTCTCTGGGATTTTATCTATTATCTCCTCGGATACAATGGCCTCTAAATCTTCAATAAAAATCTCTTTCTTTTTATCTGCCAACCTCTTAAATTTTTCAAATACTTCATTTAATTTTTCTTGATCTAAAGTATAACCCATCTCTTCTAACTTATTCTTAAGGGCGTGCCGTCCTGAATGTTTTCCTAAAACCAGACTATTGCTTTCTAAACCTACTGATTGAGGAGTCATAATTTCATAGGTAGTACGCTCTTTCAATATTCCAGCCTGATGGATGCCTGCCTCATGGGCAAAGGCATTTTTTCCCACTATCGCTTTATTAGGCTGAACCGTAAAGCCAGTTAATTTGCTCACCAATCTACTAACAGGATATATTTGTGTGGAATTAATCCGGGTAACTTTGTGATAAATATCCTTCCTGGTATGAAGAGCCATAACAGTCTCTTCCAAAGAAGCATTTCCTGCCCTCTCACCAATTCCATTTATAGTACACTCTATTTGAGCAGCCCCATTTTTTATTGCTTCCAAAGAATTGGCCACAGCTAACCCCAGGTCATTATGACAATGAACACTAATAATTGCCTTTTCGATATTAGAAACATTTTCTTTAATATCTTGTATTAATCTGCCAAATTCTTCTGGTTGGGCATATCCTACAGTGTCCGGTACATTTATTATAGCCGCACCGGCCTTAATTACTTCTTCAAAAATTCTGTATAAAAATTTTTTCTCGCTCCTACTGGCATCTTCAGCAGAAAATTCTACTTCCGGACAGAGCTTGCAGGCATATTTTACCGCCTCAACTGCCTGCTCTAAAACTTGTTCAGGAGAAAGCTGCAGTTTATATTGCATATGAATAGGAGAAGTGGCAATAAACGTATGGATTCGCGGCCTTTCGGAAAACTTAATTGCCTCCCAGGCTCGTTCAATATCTTTCTTTACTGTTCGAGCTAAACCAGCAATAGTACAACCTTTAATGGTTTGAGCTACCAGTTTTACCCCTTCAAAATCTCCTGGCGAAGCAATAGGAAAGCCCGCTTCTATTACATCTACATTAAGATTCTCTAATTGCCTGGCTATCTCCAATTTTTCATTAGTATTAAGTGATGCACCTGGACATTGTTCTCCATCTCGTAGTGTAGTATCAAAGATTATTACTTTATTTTCCATTAATCTCTCTCCTTCCCTTTTCAATCGTTAGCCGAAAGAGCCTTACTCTATTTTAGAATAATAGCTCCCGATAATTTTAATAAAAGTTGTACTTTCCTTTAAAGATTTTAAAGCTTCTTGAGTTTCTTTCTGGTGTAACCCTTTTTCGAAATCAGTATAAAAAATATATTCCCACGGTTCCCTTTTACTAGGTCGTGATTCTAATCTGTTTAAATTGATATCTCTTAAAGCAAATTCCTTAAGGCAACGATAAAGCGCTCCAGGTTTGCTCACTACTGCAAAAATAATAGAAGTTTTATTATTTTTGGGATCCGATGATATTTCCTCTGACAAAACCAAAAAACGAGTATAATTATATCTATTATCCTGAATCCCTGAACCCAGAATTTTTAAACCATATAATTCTGCTGCCCAATTACTCGCAATAGCTGCAACATTATTTTCTTTTAGCTCTTTAATTATCTTAACACTACCTGCCGTATCATACACTGGAATTATCTGGCAATGGGAAAATTTTTTTGATAGAAAACCTTCGCATTGAGCCAGTGCCTGAGGATGGGAATACACCTTTTCAATCAATTTAAAATCAATCTCTTCTTTGGTTATCAAACAATGCTCAACCTTTAACTTTACTTCTCCCACCGCAAATAATTCTTGGTCTAATAAAAGGTCATGGACCTCATTTATCCCGCCGGTCTGAGAATTTTCTATAGGTAAAATACCGTATTCGGCTTCTTTGTCATTTATTCTTTGGAATACTTCCCTAAAAGTTTTACAAAGCATAGGTTGTATAGAGGAACCAAAAAATTTAATAGCCGCAATCTCGCTAAAAGCTCCCCTTTCTCCCTGAAAGGCAACTTTATTTTTCAATCTCCTCACCTCATTTATTTATTCATTAATTCACCGATTAGCCAATTAAATTAGTCGTTAGTGAATAGTCGCTAGTCGTTAGTTAAAATCTTTTGTAAAAACTTTTTACTTATCTAATCCAACAACCTAAAAGTTATGCAGTTTTTTGTTTTTATGCAGTATTAACTAAATAACTATTTAATAACTATTCACTAAAAGCTAACTACTAATTATTCTTCTATCCAGGGCATCATGCTTCGCAACTCTTTTCCTACTTTTTCAATAAGAAAATTGGCTTCTTTATTGCGCATTGCTCTAAAGTAAGGTTGCCCTACCTGATTCTCGATAAGCCAGTCTCTCGCAAATTCTCCACTCTGAATCTCGTCTAATATTTTCCCCATCTCTTTTTTAGTCTCCTCGGTTATAATTCTCTTGCCAGATTTTAAATCTCCATACTCTGCAGTATTACTGACACAGTCTCGCATATGAGTGATTCCGCCTTTATAAATTAGATCAACTATTAGTTTTAATTCATGCAAACATTCAAAATAAGCAATCTCCGGTTGATACCCGGCATCAACCAAAGTACTAAATCCAGCTTGAATCAAAGCGGTTACACCTCCGCAAAGCACTGCCTGTTCTCCAAAAAGGTCTGTTTCGGTCTCCTCTTTAAAGGTAGTCTCTATCGTCCCTGCCCGAGTTCCCCCTATTGCCTGGGAATAGGCTAACCCAATTTCTTTAGCCTTACCTGAATAATCCTGATACACCGCTATCAAGTTAGGAACACCTTTGCCCTGAACATACATCTCCCGCACTAATTGGCCCGGGCTCTTGGGTGCAATCATAATTACATCAACATTTTTAGGTGGAATAATTTGACCAAAATGGATATTAAATCCATGAGAAAACATTAAGATATTGCCTTCTTTTAAATTTTTTTCTATTCCATCTTCAAAATATACCCGCCTCTGTATTTCATCAGGGATTAAAATCTGTATTACATCCGCTTTTTTAGCTGCTTCAGCAACGCTAAGTACCTTTAAGCCATCTTTTTTAGCCAACTCTATAGATTTACTTCCTTCGTATAATCCTACAACAACATCAATTCCACTATCATGTAGATTAAGAGCCTGTGCTCTTCCCTGACTTCCATATCCAATTACAGCGACCATCTTTCCTTCTAAATATTCTTTTTTTACATCCTGGTCATAATAAATTTTTGCCATCTTATTAATCCTCCTTTTTACTTTGGCTTTTTATCTAACCTTTAAAACCTATTAGTTTTACCTATTATTCTTATTATCTTTCATCGATCTATTTATATTTTTAACCCAGAAGTAGTAACGCTCCCCCTGGACATGGCAATTTTTCCAGTCCGAACAACCTCTTTTAAGCCAAAAGGACGTAATAGTTCGATCAGGGCATTAATCTTATCCTCTGTACCGGTAGTTTCAATAGTCACTATCTGGCTATTTACATCAATTATATTTGCTCTAAAAATATCTACTGTTTGAATTATCTCCGAGCGGGCGGGCAAGGAATTAGTATTTACTTTGATTAAAGCTAATTCTCTTTCAACTGAATTGTTTGGAGAAATATCTTTAACTCTAATCACATCAATTAATTTATTTAACTGTTTAGTTATTTGTTCCAAAACCCGTTCATCTCCTTTGACTACAATGGTCATCCTGGAAATATCAGTTTCTTCGGTATGACCAACCGCCAGGCTCTCAATATTAAAACCACGGCGGGTAAATAAGCTCGCCACCCTCGCCAAGATACCGGGATGATCTTTTACTAAAACGGCTATAGTATGTCTCATTATTATTCAACTCCCATCATTTTAGATATAGGTGAGCCTGGAGCCACCATAGGAAATACATTTTCTTCTCTGGGAATAAGACAATCAATTAAAACAAATTTATCTAAGGAAAGGGCTTTTTCTAAAGCAGGACATAATTCTTGTTTTTTATTCACTCTTATTCCCGTTCCTCCATAAGCTTCAACTAACTTTACAAAATCAGGATTACCATTTAAAGTAGTTTCCGCATATCTTTTATCGTAAAATAATTCCTGCCATTGTCTTACCATTCCTAAATAACCATTATTCATAATAATCACTTTAATAGCTAAATTATTATTCATAGCGGTGGCTATTTCTTGTTGGTTCATTTGAAAACTGCCGTCCCCTGAAATACAAATGACTGTTTTTTCGGGGCAGCCCAGCTTTGCACCAAGAGCAGCAGGAAAACCATATCCCATTGTCCCTAATCCCCCCGAAGAGATAAAAGTTCGGGGCTCAGAATATTGGTAATACTGGGCAGCCCACATCTGGTGCTGCCCCACACTGGTAACAATTATGGTATTATCCTTAGCAATTTTACTAATGGTTTCCATAACATATTGTGGCTTTAGCTCTTCATTGTGAATATATTTTAAGGGATACCTTCTTTTAAAATCTTCTATTGTATTTAACCACTCTGTTTCTTTCTTTTTAAGAACATATTTATTTAATTTTTCTAATATATTCTTGATATCACCTATAATGGGGATATCTACCAAAATATTTTTCCCTACTTCAGCCGGATCAATATCAATATGAATTATCTTGGCTTTTAAAGCAAATTCATCTAATTTTCCGGTAATTCGATCGTCAAATCTTACACCTAAGGCAATAATTAAATCAGCATCACTAATAGCATAATTTGCGCAAGGAGTGCCATGCATACCCAACATTCCCAAAGATAGAGAGTGAGTTTCAGGAAAAGAACCTAAACCCATTAAAGTTGTAGTAACCGGGATATTAGTTTTAAGAGCCAAATCTCTTAATTCCGAAGAAGCATTAGAGGAAATTACTCCTCCTCCTGCATAAATAACCGGCTTTTTTGCACTTTTTATTTCTTGTGCTGCTGCTTTAATTTGTTTAACGTTTCCACTAAAAGTTGGTTTATAACCATTTAGGCTAACACTTTCAGGGTATTTAAACTCAGTTTGGGCTAATTGGATATCCTTTGGAAAATCTATTAATACTGGCCCGGGTCTTCCTGTTCGGGCAATATAAAAAGCTTCTTGCACAATCCTGGCCAAATCTTTTACATCTCTTACTACATAATTATTTTTTGTAATTGGCAAGGTAATACCGCAGATATCTACTTCTTGAAAAGCATCGGTTCCAATTAAATTAGTGGGCACCTGGCCGGTAAATGCTACCAAAGGGATAGAATCAAGATGTGCATTAGCCAAACCGGTCACCAAATTAGTAGCTCCCGGTCCGGAAGTAGCCATGCAAACACCTACTTTACCGGTAGCTCGGGCATACCCATCAGCAGCATGAGCTGCTCCCTGTTCATGTCTGGTTAGTATGTGTTTTATAGAGGTTTCACTATAAAGAACATCATATAAAGGCATTATTACCCCGCCTGGGATACCGAATATTACTTTTACATCTTCCTTTTTTAAACATTCTACTACTATTTGCGCTCCAGTTAATCTCATATGACTCATCTCCTTTCTATAATTTGGAGTCAATTAATAAATAATTTACAAACTTCACTTTTGTTTTTGCATATAAAAATACCCCAGAAAATAAATCCATTTCGTTAGTTAAAACAAAAGGGACCTATCCGCTGGGGTCTTTTTTACCCACGGTGTAATACTAATATTGTGATATTAGCATCTTATGCCACTTGGTCCAGACTCTAACCTTAATTGATTAGACGGAACCCTAGACATACTCCCGAAAAACAAAAAACTTCCATCTTTATCTTAGTCCATAAAGACTAAAATAGGGACGAAAGTTATTCGTGGTACCACCCTAATTTAATAAAGAAAAGAAGGGGTAAACCTTCCTTACCTTTATCCTTAATTGGTAGACAATGGATAACGCTTTTGAGGCGTCACAGGTTACTAGGTAATTTCACCTGTGTATAAAATATTTGAAGGTGAGATCTTCGGCAAACTTATGTTACCAATTCGCACCAACCATTGGCTCTCTTTAACAATCCCGGTCAGCCTACTTTTTCCTTCATGCTTTACAATTTTTGTTTATTGAAAAATAGAATACAACAATTAATCATAAATGTCAAGCGTAAGTCAAAAAAAAGTTTAAATATTTCTTACTGCTCCTCTGTCAGCGGACCCTACAAAATTAGCATAATATTTCAAATAACCTGATTTTGCCATAGAAGCCGGCAATTTTAATTCATCTAACCTTTGTTTTATCTCTTCCTCTTCTATTTTAAGGTCCAACCTTTTTTGAGGTATATCAATTTTAATAATATCTCCTTCTCTAATAATAGCTATTGGTCCTCCTGCAGCTGCCTCGGGGGCAACATGGCCGATAGATGCTCCTCGAGTAGCTCCAGAAAAACGTCCATCGGTAATCAAAGCTACATCTTTGTCTAATCCCATACCGGCAATGGCTGATGTAGGAGTTAACATCTCCCTCATTCCAGGACCGCCCTTAGGACCCTCATAACGGATTACTATGACATCTCCTTTTTTAATTTTGCTTTCTAAAATAGCTTTAGTGCTTTCCTCTTCTGATTCAAATACTCTGGCAGGACCCTCGTGGTTTAGCATATCTGAATGAACTGCTGAGCTTTTTACAACTGCCCCCTGGGGAGCTAAATTGCCTTTTAAAAAAACAATACCACCTTTAGGATTATAGGAATTTTCTATATTTCTTATTATCTTGTTATTTAATATTTGAGCATTTTTAATATTCTCACTAACGGTTTTACCGGTTACTGTAATTTCTCCTACATTAATTATCCCTTTCCTATTGAGTTCTTTGAAGAGAGCTGAAATGCCTCCGGCTCTATCTAAATCTTGAATATGGTATTCTCCTGCAGGAGAAAGGCTGCATAACTGCGGAACTTGTTCCCTTATTCGGTTAAAATCATCTATGTCAAAAGGAATACCTGCTTCAAAGGAGATAGCCAGAGAATGGAGCATAGTATTAGAAGAACCTCCCAAGGCCATCTCCACAGCGATCGCATTCTCTATAG
>MEYH01000005.1:13960-14120 GCA_001773955.1 Candidatus Sediminicultor quintus
CAGCTTCTGCCCAAATATTCATAGAATTAGCGGTATATAAACCGGCACATGAACCAATTCCCGGGCAGGCATAATCTTCTACTTCTTTTAATTCTTGCTCACTTATAGAATCTGTTTGAAACTTTCCTACTGCTTCAAAGACATTGCTCAGAGCAATATT
>MEYH01000005.1:14136-14745 GCA_001773955.1 Candidatus Sediminicultor quintus
CCAGCTAACATAGGTCCGCCACTTATCAAAATAGTCGGTATATTCACTCTTAGAGCACCCATAATCATTCCCGGAACTATTTTATCACAATTAGGAATTAATACTAAAGCATCAAAGGCATGGGCTTTGGCCATAATTTCAATAGAGTCTGCTATCAACTCTCTGCTCGGTAAAGAATATTTCATTCCTTCATGATTCATAGCCAGTCCATCACACACTCCTATAGTTGAAAATTCAAAGGGGATCCCGCCCGCCATTCTTATGCCATCCTTTGCCGCCTGAGCTATCTGTTTTAAATGAAGATGGCCGGGAATAATTTCATTGGCTGCCTGGGCAACTCCAATAAAAGGTTTGTTCATTTCTTCATCGGTTATTCCTAATGCTTTAAGCAGAGAACGATGGGGAGCCCTGGCTGCACCTTTCTTTATTACATCACTGCGCATAATTCTTCACCTACTTTTGTTTTTTATCTTAATTAATAAACTTTCCATAAATAAATTCGTCTATTCGTTTAGAAAAAACTACCGCATTGTATTACTGGGAATTATAATACACCAAAATAGAACATTAGACAAGAAGTAAGATACCAATTTTTTTTATAAAATATCT
>MEYH01000006.1:0-19373 GCA_001773955.1 Candidatus Sediminicultor quintus
GTATTCCTTGGGATGTGATGTAACAGCCGAGCTGGTGACAGTCTCTACCATAGAGGAGCTGGAAAAATGTTATTGCACCGGTAAGATTTTACTGATGAAGGGGGAGATATGTGCCGAGCAATTAATGCCTAAGAATTTTGTTTTCTATAATCCTGAACATCATAAGAGAATATATGCTATTTTGGAAGAGAGACAGCCGGCTGCCATTATCACGGCAACAGCCAGGAAGCCAGAATTGGTCGGCGCCATATATCCTTTTCCTTTGATAGAAGACGGTGATTTTGATATACCGACGGTGTATTGCACTGATGTTGTTGGTGAAGAAATTGCTGTAAACACTGATGATGAATTTCACCTTGTGATTCAAGCTAAACGTATTTTGTCAACTGCCTGTAATGTGATTGCCAGAAAAAATCCGGATGCCAGGGAGAAAATTATTGTTTGTGCCCACATCGATGCATACGGAAATACGCCCGGTGCTTTAGATAACGCTTCGGGTACGGTTGTTTTACTGCTACTTGCAAAAATGCTTCAAAAATATGATGGTCTGATGGCTATCGAATTCATTGCTTTTAACGGAGAGGATAATTTTAGTGTAGGCGGACAGATGGATTATTTACGCCGTTATGGAAATGGGTTGAAAGAAGTTTTGTTTGCGATAAATGTGGATGATGTAGGTTATATAAAAGGAAAGACAGCTTTCTCCATGTATGAATGCCCGGATACCATCAGTAAAAAAGCACATCATATTTTCAGCAGCTTTAACGGCATTATCCGGGGAGAAGAATGGTTTCAGGGAGACCATATGATTTTTGTACAGAAGGGGATACCGGCAATTGCTTTTACGGCAGAGAAGATGAGGGACTTAATGGCAAAAATTACCCATACCCAAAAAGATACACCGGAGTTGGTTGATTATGCCAAACTGGTTGAAATAGCTTCTGCATTAAAAGAGTTCATAGGGATGTGACACACCTTAAACTCTTAATTGACTTTGTAACATAGTAGTAATATACTTAAAAATTAGTTAAAAGATAATCGCTTTTTAAATAGGTCTATCCCCTACGGGCAGATTTTAAAATCTTTTAGGGAATCTTAAAACTTTAAAGAAGGTGATATTATGGAAGAGCAAACTATCATAGAAGAACTCATCGAGCTCGATACCAGAGCAGCTGATATACATACAAGAAGGAAAAAACAGCTGGCGGAACTGGAAGGCCGATACAAAGAAGAAGAAAAGGAAATGCACAGGAATTATGCAAGCCAGATAGAAGACAAAACCAGAAAGACTGCAAAAAAGATACTAAAAGAAGCGCAACAGGAAGTTGACCAGTTGAAGTTGGATACCAAGGAAGTCCTGGAGACTATGGAGCGGGAATTTGAAAAATCTTTGAAAAATATTACTGATGAAATATTAAAGCGGATTTTTGATATCAATAGGGAGAGTCATGGATAAGCTTACTAGATATTCAGCCGTAAATACCAAGATAAGGGTGATGGAAAAAGAATTTTTGAAGCGGGAAGATTACTTGAACATGCTTAAAAAGAAATCCGTGGCCGATGCAGCCCGCTATTTAAAAGAGAACATTTCTTATGGCAAGCTATTAGGAGAAATTCACCCTGATACTGTTAGCAGGAGAGATTTAGAAGACATTCTGAAGCGCAATATGATCAAAAATATGGATAAACTTATCCATTATTTCCGAGATGATTATAAGGATCTTATCCGTTCACTTTATATAAAATATGAGGTAGAGGATTTAAAAGTTCTGGCCAGAAGTATTTTTAATGGCAAGGAACCAGAAACCATTGAAAAACCCCTCTCCTTTTTAGGTAAATACAGCCGAGTTGACCCAAAAAGGCTTTTTAAATCGAGGACTATTAGGGAGTTGATATATTCTTTAGAAGGTTCGGAGTTTTTTGAATTTTTGATACCCCTGGTTGATGGCAGGAGAGAAAACCTCTTCAGGTTTGAGATGGCTCTGGATATGGGTTATTTCAATATCATTCAAAGCCGAAAGCTAAAGATATCCGGAGAAGATAGGGAAATGTTAAAGAAATGGGAAGGTATGATAGCTGATTTGTATAATATTCAGTGGATCTACCGAGGCAAAAAATTTTACCACCTGTCACCTGAAGAACTTTTAAACTACACCATAAATTTTGGAGATAAACTGACTTTTGCAGACCGCAAGGACATGTGTTATACGAAGAACCTTGAAGAGCTCTACCGGATGACCATAAATTCGGTCTATGGTTTTTTGTTTAAAAAAGAAGAAATATCCAGGGATATATATATGGAAAGGCGCATAAACAGGTTTATGCATTATAAGCTCAGGGCTTTAACCCGTAGGCTCCCCATGAGTATAATCCAAACCATAGGGTATGTGTGGTTACTTGAATTTGAAATAAGGGATATTATTTCAATAATAGAGAGTATAAGATATGACCTGCCACCGGAAGAAGCCAGGAAATTCCTGGTGAAAGCGGCATAGTTCAAGGAGATATTTTTATGAGTGTAGAAAAAATGAAAATTATGGGAGTTATAGGTAAAAATAATCTTTTAAACAGGGTTTTGCGTTTGGTGACTTTAAACGGAAGTATGCACATGATAAACGCTCTGGTCAGAGTGAATTCCACCGATTTTTTCCTGCCTCCCAGTGAGGAAAACATAGAAGCGTTAGAAGAAGAACCTTTCCTAAGGTCCTATTCTTCAAAGCGGGATTTTACTAAAGACGAAGAAGTGATAAAATTATTACTAAATATTTTTAATATAAAGCCCCAATTAAGAATGGAATTTTTGGGTCAGGATTATGACTATGATGATTTTATGAAGCAATTTTCGAATATCTACGCCAAGATTCGTTCCACTGCCGATGAGATAGAAGAAAAGGCGCGTTTAATCGATAAAAAAAGAGAATACATTAACAACCTTAAATATCTGTCCAGGCTCAGTATAGATATAAGCCGGTTTATTGATATGAAATACCTTGTATTCAGGCTTATAAAGATTTCCAGAGAAAATTACGATAAGCTCAAGAAGAATTATGAGAACATACCGGCAGTAGTTTTAAAGGTTGCCGTGGAAGGCAAACATGTCATAGTGGCTTCTATAACTCCAGTAAATCTGGAGGAAACCCTGGAGAAGATTTTTAGTTCACTTAATTATACTATTCTGGCCATACCTAGAGAATTTAGTGGCACTGCTGCAGAAATTACGGAGGAGCTTACCAAAAGTATAGATGAGGACCAAAAGGTTATAGAATCCTTTAAAAAGTCCCTGGAAGATTACAGGATAAAATACATTAAAGAATTTAAAAAAGGTTATTCCAGACTGGAAATGGAGAAAAAAATCGAAGAACTCAAATCAGAAATTGCCATGGGTGATAAATTGTTTTTTATGTTTGGCTTCGTACCAGTAAGCAATGTGACCAAACTGAAAAGCGAACTGGAAAACCAGTTCGGAGATAAGGTTATCATTTTGGTGGATGATATTAATAAATCTGGTTTGGGTATAACTCCGCCCACAAAACTTAATAATATAAAGCTATTTAGACCTTTTGAAACATTAGTGAAAATGTATGGTACCCCGGCGTACCACGAAAAAGACCCTACAGCTTTTTTCGGTTTGACCTATATGCTTCTCTTTGGAGCGATGTTTGGTGATGTGGGCCAGGGGCTTATACTACTTTTTAGTGGTCTTATTTTAGAACTTGGATGGAAAAGGACTAGCCTGGGAGGAATTTTGAGCAGGATAGGTTTAAGTTCCACCCTTTTTGGTTTTATTTACGGCAGTGTTTTCGGTTCCGAAAAAATCCTATCACCGCTGATCATCAGACCTATGGCAAATATCAATGTCATGCTAGTGGCAGCAGTGGTTTTTGGCATAGCACTCATCTTAAGTAGTTATATATACAACATCATAAATTCCAGCCTCGAAAAAAACATAGAAGAAGGTCTTTTTGGCAGAAACGGTGCAGTAGGGTTTGTCTTTTACCTAATATTGTTATATACCATATTTCGGGTTTTTGTTACCCACAGTAATATATTACCGGTGTTAATTTATATTATGGTTGGACTTCTTCTTTTGATGTTATTTAAACAGCCTCTATCTAACAAGCTTGCCCATACCGATAAGCTCTATAGAGAGTCTCCGGCAAATTATTATGTAGAAGAGGGGTTTGGAATAATAGAGACTCTTCTTTCCATGCTGTCCAATACCATATCTTTTCTAAGGGTGGGAGCTTTTGCCTTGAACCATGTGGGGCTTTATATAGCCTTTGCCACCTTAGCCGGAATGATGAGTACCTCATGGGGAAACCTGGCAGTATTGATATTGGGAAATATAGTCATTATCGCTTTAGAAGGCCTGATAGTTTTTATTCAGGCTTTGAGGCTGGAATATTACGAACTCTTTACCAAATATTACCGGGGAGATGGTATAGAATATATCCCGGTACAAATAAAAGGTGTATCATCTGTCGGCAGGAAAATAAGCTTAAATCATAAAAAGGTTATTCCACTTGGTATCGGGGTATATAACTTTACAACATTATAAATTTGAAATGGAGGGAGGTTTTAAAAATGTATGCAGTATTGTTTATTGCCATGGCTATATCGGGATTGACTGTAGCAGCAGGGTTTTATGTTTATTTAAAGAAAGACAAAACTAGTATAAAAAGGATCAGAAAATTAGTAAAAGTCAGTTTATTGATTTATGTAATACTGGTAGGAGTTTTCTTATTTTTCTTGATACCTGATATCGCCAGAGCTGAATCTTCGGTAAATTCTTCATCGGGAATGGGATTTTTGGCAGCAGCACTTTCCACCGGACTTGCCACTATTGGCGCAGGCTATGCAGTGGGTGCTGTAGGCTCCTCGGCTCTGGGGGCTGTTTCGGAGGACCCAAATATTCTGGGTAAAACCCTTATATTTGTGGGTTTAGCCGAAGGTATTGCCATATATGGGCTTATTGTTTCTATCATGATACTGGGTAGACTATAGAGGAATCCTATGAAAGTCTTTATGCTAAGCGACAATACCCATACCTTGACCGGTATGAGGTTATCTGGTGTAGAAGGAGTGGTAGTCCACGAAAGGGAAGAAATATTGAAAGAATTAGCAAAGGTTAAGGAAAAGCGGGATACAGGAATTCTACTTATAACAGAGCTATTAGCGGAAAGGGTTCAGCTGGAACTAAACGAAATGAAACTTTCAGGCAGCCTTCCCATAATAGTTGAGATTCCCGATCGGCACGGTACAAGGCGGCCTCCCGACTTTTTAACCAGGTATATAAGGGAATCCATAGGACTTAAGATTTGAGGTGAATGATATGTCCGGTACTATTGAAGATAAAATTTCCCTTTTCACGAAGGTGGTTTTAGAGAGGATAGAACTTGATTTTCAGCAAAAACAAAAAAAGCTGGTGGAATATTATGAAAGCCGAAAAACTACTATTATAAAGGATAACGAAGAAAGAAAAAGAACTGTAGTTACAAGAGCCACAAAAGATGCCGAAACCAAAAAGCAGCAGATTATTTTAAAGACCCGGTCTGCCATGCACCTGGCAGTACTGAAAAAGAAGCAGGAATTTGCCGAAAAGATCATGGATGAAGTTAAGCAAAAAACCAGGGCTTTTATTGGTACAGCAGAATATGTGGAATTTTTAAAGGAAGCCATAAAACAAGTATTATCCAAGTTTTCTGATGACCAATTGGTGAGTTTTAGTTTTAGCAGGGATGATATTGAAAACAAGCGGGAAGTTATTTTACGGACTATAAAGTCTTTCAGGAATGAGGCTGCCTATAAAATTGAGGCCGTTGACAGCCTGATAGGCGGGGTTTTTGTAAAAAGTGGCGATGGCAGGCTGGAGATAGATTTCACTATAAATACTATTCTGGAAGAGAGCAATAAGCTGGTTGGAGAAGTCCTGTCTTCATGGTTAAATAAGGAGCAAGAAAAATGACCAGACAAGGAAATATCATCTATATCAATGGTCCTGTAGTAAAGGCCGATCATATGGAAGGCTTCATGGTGCGTGAAATGGTGATGGTGGGTGAAAAAAAGCTTATAGGTGAAGTGATTTCTCTGGAAAATGATCTGGGTACCATTCAGGTATACGAAGAGACCTCAGGCCTCAGAATGGGAGAAAAAGTGTATGGCACTGGGAAACCTCTTTCTTTAAAGCTGGGGCCGGGAATTATCGGTAATATCTTTGACGGCATCGAGAGACCCCTTTCCAAGATATATGATTCGGGATTTAAATTCATCCCTGAAGGCATAGGTCTCATATCCTTAGACGAGAAAAAGTCCTGGGATGTGGAGATTCTGGTGAAACCGGGAGATATTTTAAAATCTGGAGAGGTTTTTGCTAGAGTTCAGGAAACATCTATGATAGTTCACCGAGTAATGGTTCCTCCCGGGATAAAGGGTAAAGTAGTAAGTACAGTAAAAAGCGGTTCTTACACCATTCAGGATACACTGGTTGTTTTGGATGAAGATGGTAAAAAGTATGAGCTTAAAATGTATCAGGAATGGCCGGTAAGACAGCCAAGACCCATAGTTCAAAGAATGCCTATAGAGAAATTACTGGTGACCGGGCAGAGGGTCATTGACACTTTCTTTCCATTGGCTAAAGGTGGTACTGCTGCTATCCCCGGAGGATTCGGCACCGGCAAGACCATCACCCAGCACCAGTTAGCCAAATGGAGTGATGCTGACATCATCGTTTATATAGGTTGTGGTGAGCGCGGCAACGAGATGACCGAAGTTCTGGAAGATTTTCCTAAACTTAAAGACTCTAATACAGACAATCCCTTGATGGATCGGACAGTGCTAATAGCCAATACCTCTAATATGCCGGTGGCGGCTCGAGAGGCTTCCATATATACCGGCATTACCATAGCTGAATACTTCAGGGATATGGGATATAATGTGGCGGTTATGGCTGATTCCACTTCCAGGTGGGCTGAAGCCCTGAGAGAAATTTCTGGCAGACTTGAGGAGATGCCTGCTGAAGAAGGTTACCCCGCATATCTTGCCTCAAGGTTGGCAGCATTTTATGAGAGGGCAGGATATGTCAAAAACCTCAACGGTAGCGAGGGATCTATCACCGTAATTGGAGCGGTTTCTCCGGCCGGCGGGGATTTTTCAGAACCAGTTACCAAGTCTACCAAGAGGATTGTTGGGGTTTTTCTGGCACTGGACCGAGATCTAGCCTATGCCAGACATTTCCCCTCCATAAACTGGCTTTCATCTTATAGCAGCTATATTTCTATACTGAAAGATTGGTTTGAAAAAAATGTAGCATCAGACATGATGACACTCAGATCTAAAATGATGAGGATTCTTCAAGAAGAAAACAAACTCATGGACATCGTGAAACTGGTGGGAGAGGATGTCCTGCCCGATGACCAGAGAATTATACTGGAGGTAGCCAGAATTATAAAGACGGGATATCTTCAGCAAAACGCCTATCATCCGCAGGATTCCTATGTGGCTCCTTCCCGTCAGTATAGTATGCTTAAGGTTATTGACCGCCTTTATGACCGGGCATATTCCTGCGTAAAAAAGGGCATACCCCTTTCCAAAGTTAAAGATGAGAAACTTTTTTCCGATATAATAATGATGAAATACAACGCTACTGAAGCAAAATCCGGGCTCTTCCAGGAGCTTACCGACAGGATAAATCATTATTATGACAGCATAGAGAACTTGTACAAGGAAGGTAGGGCAGATGAAAGTTAGATATTTAAAATTAGACAAAGCTGAAGGTCCTATTATAATAATGGATGAAGTCAAAGATGCGGTTTATGGTGAAGTAGTAGATATAGAGATGTCTAACAAAGAACACCGCATGGGTAAAGTAGTCCAGATTGACCGGGGAAAAGTTATCATACAGGTTTTTCAGGGGACCTCAGGCATTTCTTTAAATGGTGTAAGTGTGAGTTTTTCCGGCAAACCCATGGAAATACCTATGTCAAGTGAAATTCTTGGCAGAATCTTTAGCGGCATGGCAAAGCCTATAGACGGTGCCGGCGAGATATATTCCCACAAAAATTACAATATAAATGGCCGGCCTATGAACCCGGTAGCCAGACTTTACCCGAGAAACTACATCCAGACCGGGATTTCTTCTATAGATGGTCTTATGACCTTAATACGGGGTCAGAAATTGCCTATTTTTTCAGGAGACGGCCTTCCTCACAACCAGTTAGCAGCCCAGATTGTAAGACAAGCCAGGATTTCCGGTGAAGAGGTCGCTAGTTTTGTGGTGGTTTTTGCGGCTATGGGCATAAAGCACGACGAGGCTAACTTTTTCCGGAAGGCCTTTGAAGAGGCTGGCGTCATGAGCAGGGTGGTAATGTTTTTAAATCTGGCCGATGACCCGGTAATGGAAAGAATCATCACTCCCAGATGTGCCCTTACTGCTGCTGAATATCTTGCTTTTGAATGTGACATGCACGTACTGGTGATAATGACCGACCTAACCAGTTACTGTGAGGCATTGAGGGAGATCTCCTCAGCCAGAGAAGAGGTGCCCTCCAGGAAGGGATATCCGGGATACCTTTATTCAGATCTGGCCAACCTCTATGAAAGGGCAGGCATGTTGAAGGGTTCTAAAGGAAGCATCACCCAGATAGCCATACTCACCATGCCCAATGATGACATCACCCATCCAGTACCAGACTTGACCGGGTATATCACTGAAGGGCAAATAGTTTTGAATAGGTCACTGTATCAGATGGGAATGTATCCCCCTATTAATATCCTTCCATCGTTGTCGCGGCTTATGAAGGATGGAATAGGCGAGGAATACACCCGGGAAGACCATCCCGATGTGGCAAACCAAATTTTTTCCTCCTACTCCAGGGTCCAGGAGATAAGGGCTTTGGCTCAGATCATAGGGGAAGATGAGCTTTCAGAGATAGATCGTAAGTATATGGAATTTGGGCGGCAGTTTGAAGAGCAGTTTGCAAAACAAGACTTTGAAGAACATCGGGATATAAATCAGACTCTGGAACTAATGTGGGAACTTCTTAGGATTTTGCCCGAACAGGAACTCACCAGAATAGACCCTTCTTTGGTGAAAAAATACTTCAGGAAGTGATTTTGAATGCAGGAAAATATTGCTTCGACTAAGGCCAATCTAATAGCTGCTCAGATCTCTCTGGATTTTTCCAAAAAAGGTTACGAACTTCTGGATAAAAAGAGGAACGTACTCATTAGAGAGATGATGGAGTTTATGGACAGAGCTAAAGAAATTCAGCAAAAAATGCGGGAGATCTTCAAAGATGCCTATGAAGCTCTAACTGTGGCCAACATCACCCTTGGAATAAATGAAGTTCATGAAGTGGCCAGGTCCATACCTGAAGCCACTGAATTTACTATTCTTACCTATAGCGTTATGGGTGTTGAGATACCTCAAATAAAGTATGAAAAGCGTGAGATCGTGCCTTACTACAGCTTTTATCATACCAATACGGCTCTGGATGTGGCTCTACAGAAATTCCACCAGGTGAAATACCTGCTCTATGAACTGTCAGAAGTGGAGGATTCGGTATATAAACTGGCTATAGAGATAAAGAGAACCCAGAAAAGGACTAATGCCCTCAAGAACATCCAGATACCCAAGTACGAAGCCCTGGTGAAGTTTATCTCCGAAGTGCTGGAGGAAAAGGAGAGAGAGGACTTTTTCCGGCTTAAAGTCTTGAAGAAGAAAAAACTCCGCCGGGCATTGTCGGAGTAAATTACTTTGGTACAGGGGACTTTGTAAATTTGAATATATCATGAGATGGTTTAAATATTTTAAGTCAGGCGTAATGGCGGCTTAAGGAAATTATAATGAATCGATTTTTTAGAATATCCTTTATAGGACTCTTTGCATTATTAGAAGTATTGCGTGTTGGTTATTGCTCAAATTTAGAATTTCCCACCACTTTTAATGTTATTCCCGTTTATACTTATCAGGTTCTCAATACTTATCCTCATGACATGAGTGCTTTTACTGAAGGATTGGTATTTGAAGATGGTGTTTTATATGAAGGCACCGGTCTTTATGGATATTCTAACCTGCGCAGAGTAGAATTGGAAACTGGAAAAGTCTTACAGATTCGTGAACTGCCGAGCCAATATTTTGGTGAAGGTATCACTATTTATAAGAATAAGATTATTCAATTGACCTGGAAATCTCATCTTGGTCTGGTCTATGATAAATCTAATTTTGAATTACTACAGGAGTTTAATTATCCCACTGAGGGTTGGGGCATTACTTATGATGGAAGTTATTTAATTATGAGCGATGGCACCTCAATATTGCATTTCTTAGATCCTGAAACCTTTGAGGAAATTAGCCAGATTGAAGTGCATGAAAACAATATTCCGGTAACCAAAATCAATGAATTAGAATACGTGCAAGGGGAAATTTTTGCTAATATATGGCTAACCGAACGTATTGCCAGAATTAATCCTCTGACCGGTCAGGTAACTGGCTGGATAGATCTGAAAGGAATTTTAAGTCCGGAAGACCGTAGTGAGAAGGTCGATGTTCTTAATGGCATTGCCTATGATGCAAAGAATAATCGCCTCTTGGTAACCGGAAAGTTTTGGCCAAAACTCTTTGAGATTGAATTAATAAAGGAAGAAATGAGATTAAATCTGATTGAAGATAATCCTTATATAAAGATATTATCTCCACTTTATTTTAAGAAAAGATAATGTAAATGGAGAAGAGAGTTAGATTGGAGAAATATTTAATGGAAGATAAAATAAATAAAAAAATAGTATTATTAATCGCTACTTTAGGAGCGTTTATTGTACCATTTATGGTGTCATCTATTAATATTGCCTTACCTTCTATCGGTAAAGAGTTTGCCATGAATACAGTTTTACTGAATTGGGTTGTTTTATCTTTTACGTTATCTATAGCCGTTTTTATTTTGCCATTTGGAAGATTAGCAGATATTTTTGGCCGAAAGAGGCTTCTTCTATATGGTATGTCAGTTTTTACTCTTGCATCTATCATTTGCGGTATATCCTTCAACGCAGGTATGTTAATTGCCTTTAGAGTTTTGCAGGGAATAAGCAGTGCCATGATATCTGTAACCTTGATATCCATACTAAGTTCGGTATATTTTTATGGAGATAGGGGGAGGGCACTTGGAATTAATGTGGCTGCAACTTATATCGGTTTATCTTCCGGACCCTTTTTAGGCGGATTTTTAACCAAATACCTGGGCTGGAGAAGTATTTTCTTTTTGGTTGTACCTATAGGAATTATTGTTATCATCATTTTATTGAATTTAAAGCAGAACTGGGCTGAGGCAAAGGGTGAGAAGTTTGATTATAAAGGTTCGATAATTTATAGTATTGGTCTTTTTGGGGTTGTATATGGCCTTTCCCTTGTTCGCTCCTTTTGGGGTCCTACACTAATGCTCATGGGATTCATATTGTTGATCATTTTTGGTTTTTATGAAGATAGAGTAAAAAATCCTATACTGAATATGACTTTAATAAAAAACAACAAAATACTTACCTTTTCGTCTCTTGCGGCATTGATTAATTATAGTGCGACTTTTGCCATTAGTTATCTCTTTAGCCTGTATTTGCAGTATATCAAAGGTTTTGAACCCCAGCAAGCGGGTTTAATCCTGGTAGCACAACCCTTAATCCAGGCTTTGTTCTCACCTCTTGCCGGTAGGTTGTCAGACCGAATGGAGCCTCAAGTGGTTGCCTCCTTAGGTATGGCCGTAACTTCAGCTGGTCTTGCCTTTTTTATCTTTCTAACTGAAAATACCAGCTTGGAGTATATTATTGCCGCATTATCGATAGTCGGTTTTGGTTTTGCACTTTTTTCATCGCCGAATACCAATGCAATCATGGGTTCAGTGACAAAAAAATACTATGGTGTTGCATCAGGGATTATTGGTTCAGCACGTTCAATAGGGCAGGCCTTTAGCATGGGTATAACTTCCTTGGTTATGGTCTTTTATATGGGAAATATTCAAATCAGCCGCAGTAACCATCCCAATTTTATTATAAGCATTAAAGTAACTTTTGTTATACTTACAATACTTTGTTTTTTTGGTATATTTGCTTCTATTGCAAGAGGTAAAATAAATCAAATCAAAGAATAACCTACAAAAGATATCCAATTTGAAACAGCAAAAAATAGTCCACTTTTGATTTGTTAGTAACATAAAGATTAAAAATAAAGATTAAAGATTAAAAATATTGACAAAAAGTCTTTTTTGTTGTATATATCTTATCATAAAGGTCGATTAAATTCGCTGATTGTATTGCTCTTGTTTAATATTTTTTAGAAAGTGAGGTGATTTTGATGCCTTGCTGTGGCGGGAAAAAAGATAAAGGAAAAGATAAAGGAAAAGATAAAGGAAAAGGAAAAGGAAAAGATAAAGACGAAGATTAACCTACTAAATAGTGATATCAATAAACTTCCTATATAAAAACTCTGGGTTAACTCTTTAAATGAATAATAGACTAACGAACTCTACAAAAAATTATATAATGAGTTTATCTTATTACTAAAAATCAAAGAAATACTTTAGTTAAAGCCCTGGCCATTTTATGGTTTAGGGCTTTATTTATAATTTATCAATTAATAAGAGATAGAGAAAGATTAAAAGATATAACAAAATATATTGGCGTGCATTAGACTACAGTAAGTAGAGCGATTAAAAAAATTGAGGGGAAAATGAAAAGTGATATTGCAGGATCTGATCCCAGGATACATATAGAGATAAAACAATTTTTGAAAACTGGAACCAGAGTTGGCGGACAATTAAACGGGAAATTGAATCTGCATTGGAGGAAAGGGAAACCTGCCAGGGAAGATATTTTAATTATTTAGACGGAAAGGCATTAAAACTCAAATTTCAATAATCCTTATACTAACCTAAGGAAAAGGAATTAAATGAATAAAATAATTAATGAAATCAAACAGATATGCCCACAAGAAAATTATGAAATTGGGTATGCTTCACTCTCGGGATTATTAAAACCAGAATACTTAAAATATAAATACGGCATATCATTAGCCAGGAAATTAGATGATCAAATTATTAATCAAATTTCAAATGGCCCTACTGATTTATACTATGATCTTTATTGTAACATCAATAATGAGTTAAACATGAAAATCGAAGTAATATCCAACTTATTAAAAACCTATAATATCGAATCATACCCTATCAAAGCAACTGTAGAAGACAGTGAGCTTGATGATGCCTATAAAAAAACATTACGATATTCTTTTTCTCATAAATTGGCCGCAACCAGATCAGGAATAGGATGGATTGGGAAAACAGATTTACTGGTAACATCAAGATTCGGTCCAAGAGTTAGACTTGCCAGCATATTAATGACAGTAAATATTTCTAACAACGGGGTTCCAATAGATGAAAGTCAATGCGGGAGTTGTAATATTTGTGTTAATCATTGTCCTGCTAAAGCTGCCACCGGACAATTATGGACTACTTCAATTGATAGAGATGTATTTTTTGACCCTTTTAAATGCAGAGAATATTGCAGACAAATATCAGCAGAAAAAATCAAAAAGGAAATAAGTATATGTGGAATATGTATATCTGTTTGTCCGAAAGGTAAAAAGTAGATTACCGAAAATACTGCGTACAACACTAAAAAACTTTTCAAAAAAAGCAGGATTTTTAAAACTAATGTCGAATATATAAATGGGTATCACATTTCAACCTCATACTAATCTAAGAGAAAGGGAGGCTGTAATCTTCTCTTGTCCTCCCGCAACTATTGAAAGGAAATGGATTAAATCTTTGTTCTTGATAGTTGCTCAACTGTTTATCAAGAATTAAAATTTGAACCAGGTACTTTACAAGCTATGCAAAATATTTTTAATCATTATATTCAATCGATTTCTTCTAAATTTTCTCACCCGGAAACCAGTGAAATGGGTTACCGTGCCGATTTTGAAATTTTACTAAAAGGTATTTTTGAATCAATCAAGGTCAAACGCGTAGATCATGACGCCAAGGCCAGGCAGGGGAACAGACCGGATTTTATTGTCCTGAATAAAGATGTACCCCTTTTATATATAGAAGCAAAAGACATCGGAATATCTCTGGATAAAGTCGAAAAATCGGAACAAATGGCACGATATTTCGGTTATACAAATTTGGTTCTTACCGACTATCTAGAATTTCGATTTTACAGAAATGGTCTTCCCTATGAGGAACCAATTAAAATAGCAAGTTATGATTCAAAAAATCGAACCATTACTCCATTTCCAAAAAATTATGAGCTTGCAGCAAAAACACTGCTCGATTTTACCCAGTCACAAAAGGAACCCATAAAATCAGGCAAACATCTCTCCAAGATTATGGGAGGAAAAGCGCAAAGAATCAGAGACAACCTAAGACATTTTCTGATCCTTGATTCTAAACAAAATATAGAACTTGTTCATATTTATGAGGCAATCAAGAAAATGCTAGTGCACGATCTTACCATAGATACTTTTTCGGACATGTACGCCCAGACCTTGGTTTATGGATTATTTGTTGCCCGATACTACGATGATTCGCCAGATACCTTTACTCGTCAAGAAGCTCGCGATCTTGTGCCCGCCTCCAACCCTTTTCTTCAGCACTTTTTCGATCACATTGCCGGCCCCAATTTCGATAAACGCTTAAGTTTTATTGTTGATGAGCTTTGTTTGGTTTTTCAGCATGCCGATACCAAAAAACTCATTGAGGAATATATGGACGATGCCGATCCGGTCATTCATTTTTATGAGGATTTTTTAAAGGAATATGATCCGGCATTACGCAAAAAAATGGGTGCCTACTACACGCCGCTTCCGGTTGTGCGATTTATTGTCCGCTCAGTCGATCAAATTTTACAGAAGGATTTTAATCTTGCAAATGGGTTGGCCGATACATCAAAATTGCCAAACGGTAAGCATCGCGTTCAAATTTTAGACCCTGCTGTAGGAACAGGTACATTTGTCAGTGCCACTATTGGGGTTATTCATGAACGGCTTAAAGAACAGGGGCAAACTGGACGTTGGCCGGCTTATGTACACCATGACCTTTTACCGCGTTTGCATGGTTTTGAGCTGATGATGACACCTTATACAATAGCACACTTAAAAGTAAGCATAGCATTAAGAGAAACAGGATTTAAATACTTTAACGAGACCAGGACCGGGAAAACACGTCTTCGGGTTTTTCTTACTAATTCCCTTGAACAAAGCGAAACTCAGCAAGATCTTTTTTCTTTTGGCTTTGCCGAAAGTATTGCAGAGGAAGCCAGGGAAGCTGATAAAATTAAAAGTGAGACACCTATTATGGTGGTTATTGGGAATCCGCCGTATAGTATCAGCTCACAAAATAAAGGTACATGGATTCTACGACTAATAAAGGACTATAAAAGAGGATTAGGTGAACGAAAAATTAATCTTGACGATGACTACATAAAATTTATTCGCTTTGCCGAACATTTTATCGAGAAAAACAAAAACGGTATTGTGGCGATGATTACCAATAATTCATTCATTGATGGCATTACTCACCGGCAAATGCGAAAGCACCTGCTGGAAACCTTTGACGAGATTTATATTCTTGACCTTCATGGCAATTCTAAGAAAAAAGAAAAAGCACCGGACGGTGGCAAGGATGAAAATATTTTTGACATTATGCAAGGAGTGTCAATTTCAATATTTGTGCGTAAATTAGTCGAGAAGAGAGACCTTGGAACGGTTTATCACTCTGAACTATATGGCAAGAGAGAAGATAAATTTAAAGTACTTAATGAATGCAATTTACAAACAATTGAATGGAAGAAGCTCGAATATTCCGAGCCATATTATTTCTTTGTGCCTAAAGATTTCTCAGCAGGGGTAAAATACCTTGATGGATTTTACATAACTGAACTATTCCAGACCTATTCTGCTGGGATAAAAACAAAAATAGATTCAATAGCTACTGATTTTGACGAAAGCAGCCTATCTAATAGGATCAGTGAAATTCTTACCGAGAAACCAAGTCTAAAAGAAATAATCAATCAGTATAATTTACGCTTAAATACTACATGGGAATATGAAAAAGCAATGAAGGCAGTTTTTGATGAATCAAAAATTAGACCTTTCGCTTACCGACCTTTCGATTATAGGTATGTATATTTTGATCATGATTTCCTGTCTAGAAGTAGAAAGAAAGTTATGAGTAATCTTATTCAGCCAAATCTAGCACTTGCTTTTATTCATCAAGGGCGTAATTATGGCGTTGAAGTGCAAGTGACAAAAAATGTAACATGTGAAGATTTCGTTACAAATCATACTTTCGTAGCACCACTCTATATTTACTTTGATGACGGGACGTGTATACCAAATTTAAAAAAAGAAATTATTCATAGAATAGAAAAAGCCGTTGGCAAAGTTTCACCCGAAGATTTTTTTGATTATATTTACGCTGTTCTGCACTCACCAGGCTACCGTGAAAAATACAAAGAATTTCTCAAAATTGATTTTCCGCGCGTACCGTATCCAAAAGATGCAAAGAGTTTCAAAAGGCTGGTCTCGATTGGAGCAGAATTGCGCTCTTTACATCTCCTCGAATCGCCAAAGGTAAATCAATTCATAACCACTTATCCCATCGCTGGTTCTGATAATGTTGAAAAATTAATTTATAAAGACGGAAAAGTATTTATCAATACCGAACAATACTTTGGCAATATTCCCGAAGTAGCTTGGAATTTTTATATCGGCGGTTATCAACCAGCACAGAAGTGGTTGAAAGACCGCAAGGGACGTGCTTTGACCAATACGGATATCGAGCACTATCAGAAAATAATTGTAGCACTGGCGGAAACCAATCGAATTATGAAAGAAATAGATAGTAATACTTAATTATGGGAAAGCATTTAGTTATGAATAAACCATCACAAACATAAGTTAAAAAATATCTCAAACTCTGGGATTTTCTTGAAGATTACACTTTACAAGAAATTAGTTTGGGAAAATTATTTACAAAAACATACCCACACAACAACGATCTTGAATAAATAGACACATCCTATTTCTTAGGTAATTAATATTTACTTTTAATGTAGATAAATATAGAAAGTGTACCAAATCAATATTTTAGTAGAAAAAATAGGATGTATACATATTTTAATTAATGAGGTTAAATTATAGCATTGTTAGTGTAGAAAGAAAAAGGTTAAAAGGAAAAATATTTTATAATTCTAGGTTGCAGGATTTAATTAGAAAAATTAAATATAATTTGTCAGTAATAAAAATTTTATCTTAATAACACGTATAACATAAAATAAGTTATACTTATTGAAAATATTTAAAAGGAGATTAAATTATGAAATGGGTAAAAAATGTTTTTCAAATTCCATATTTAATCGTAATTTTTATATGTTTAATTATTATTGCCAGAATTGTTTGGCCAAATATAAACTATGATGATACATCTTTTTATTTAACATTGCTTGCTGTTATTATATTTGTTATTCCAAATATTGGAGAATTATTTTCTAGAATTAAAAGACTCAAGAAAGGTGATTTCGAAATTGAACTAGAAAGTAAATTGGATAGCTTAACAGAAAAAACAGAAAAAGCAGAGGAGGATATTGAAAAATTAGAAATAGAAGAATTTGAATTTAAATCAAAGCCTGATGAAATAAGGAAGAGAATTATAGAGTATACAAAAGATCCGAGAGGTGGTTTAATTTCAATTGCGATTGAAATTAATTCTATGATTTCTAAATTAGCGACATATTATCAATTATTTAAAAATGTTAAACACATATCTCCAATTAGAACAATTGATGTTCTTACAAACCGAGGACTTGTTCCTAATGAACTCCAATCTCTAATTCGCGATTTTTGGATAGTTAGAAATCAAGCAGTTCATAGTTCAGAATTTCAACTTACAAATCAACAACTTTACCGTTTGCTTGATTTAGGCATACGAATACTTGATTTATTATCATATAGAAAACCAATGACTAGAAAATAATGTATTTGATGTATGATATAGAAAAAAAATTATCTCCTGATATCCCTTTTAGATTAGATTTTAATGGAATATTTAATAAAAGGTACTAAAATAAAATAGGAACCCATTCTATTTTCTTAGATAATTAATTTTTACTTTTAAATTAAATAAATAGATATAGTGTTAATATTAATTGATTTAAGTAAAAAGTAGTGTGTCACTATGATATAAATGATAAATTGTGATTTTAAAAAAGTGGGTGGTATTTTGAATAATCCTAATAAAAGTCAAGATATGTCATATTTGGATAATTGGGAAAAACATAAATCGGATATCAAAGTATGGAAAAAATTTTGGGCACTTGTCGAAATCAAGAGAAAATGGAATTGGGCTAATTGGTTCTACGCTAAACTAGATAGAGAAAATAATGAAATTGTAGCACCTTCTAATTATACATACTATAATTCTGAAAAATATATGTTTTTGTGTTTATGGATATCTCTTTTAAGAAGTGTACACGAAGGTTTAACTGAGAAATTAGATAAACATAATAATAAGGAAGAACAAACTAGAAGAGTTTTAGAAGTTTTCCCTGATGTACCAGAAAAAATAAAAAATTTCTCATTGTCAGAATTCAAAGATTTTAGAAATGTAGTTTTTCATTGTGCATGGTATTATAGATTTCCAGATTTAGAAATAGGACAGAATCAAGTAAATAAAATAGATGAATTGCACAAAAGTATAGGTTTATGGCTTGATGACAAATTTAAAACATGTTTTCAAGAATTTGTAAAAAAATATAATGCGCCGATAAATTGGAAATCGAATTTTTTTGATGAAAATAACAATTCTGATGATTTTTATTAAATTTAAAAAAAAGAAAAGAAGATTTTATTTTGATTAATATGACTTCTTATATAGAGACCTTATAAAATGAGATATAAAAATGCCTAAAGAATGGAAAACCTATGAAGAAATTGGAACGTTTTTACTGAATGAAATGGCAAAAGAATTTAATTTAAAAAAAGTAGAAAGCAAACAGAAATTAGTAGGAAAAATTTCTGGTACAAAATGGGAAATTGATGCTATAGGTATAACAAAAGATAGTAAGGCATTTTTTGTAATTGAATTTCGTAGACGTACTACCAAGCGAATACCTCAAGATGATCTTGCAAGCTTAAGAGGGAAAATTGAGGATTTAGACGCAGAAGGTGGTATTTTAGTATCACCCTTAGGTTTCCAAAAAGGAGCCAAAAAATTTGCAAAATCATTTAATATTATAGAAGTGAAAATGAATGAGAATAGCACTAATCTTAATTATATTCTTAAATTTTTAAACAAAATTAAAGTTGGGCTAAGTGTAAGTGGCAAACTAAA
>MEYH01000006.1:19390-20590 GCA_001773955.1 Candidatus Sediminicultor quintus
TTGGAGATTTAGGAAAACTTTAAAAGTAGTATTTAAATAAATAAATAAAGGGAAGGAACAGAGGACGGTTCTCCGTTCCTATTTACTATCTATAAAACCCTTTATTTACAAAGCTTTCAGACCCCCTTCAGGAATGCCCTAAAAACGCACGGAGAGTGCCTTTAAACGCGCTTCAAATTTCGAAAAATCAGTAATTACGACCCCCGTTTTTGGCCTATTTTTGCCTCCCCGAAATCCTTAAACCCTTATAAATAGCCACTTTCAGATTTTGAGATGATGGAATTTTAGTTAAAAAAGTGCCATTTTTGAGGGGTAAAGTATCAGTTAAGGCAAAATTTGCTCGTACAAGCAATCCTCGCGATATTCTCTTGAAATCCTTATTCTACAAGGCTTTCAAGAAGGTATTTTCCCACATATTTTACACATTTTCCCCAGATATAAGTAAATATTATTAGTTTTAATCTCTCTGTCATTCACACTCCCCATATGTCATTCCCACTCCCCATATGTCATTCCCACGAAAGTGGGAATCCAGTCTTTTCCCTTCCATTTAATAACTAATAACTTTTTCTTTTAAAAAGAAGGATTTTTTAAACCTTTTGTCGTATTCATATTGAGAGTAAAGGGATCCAAGATGATACAGGGGAAGGTTCTCTGTTTGCCAGGCTGCATTATACTAAAGGTAGTAAGGTAATCAAAAGAAAAAGAATTGAAAATGAAGAAAAAACTAATAAATCAAGATCTGATCTGATCCCGAAAATTGAATTATTATTATAAGTGCTATCAGGCATTATACACTGAAGTAAATTATTTGACTGAAGTAATATTATTTATTTAATCTACCCAGAGGGGTGAAGCAGATCCATGGAAACAAAGAAGAAAATCCAATTCATCCGAATGATTCTATTGAGCAACGGTGTGGTTGATTTATTGGCAGCAATAGCTCTCTTCTTCCCTCTGTTTAAGATTGCCCTACCCGGATATGCCTCTTATACCAATCAATTCGCGTTTATTGCTGGTGGATGGGGGACCGCCGCCTTTACCTTGGGGATTGGCAGGATCTGGGCTTCCTATAAATTTGAATTCTATTGGTTTATGGTGATCCTGGGCTTATTAGAAGGCGTTATTCTTTCTTTGTATTGTCTGATTAATGTCTTTTTCCTGGAAATCAGTTTATTACAAGTGATGCTTTCCTTATCA
>MEYH01000007.1:0-2746 GCA_001773955.1 Candidatus Sediminicultor quintus
CGGATAAACCGAAGTGGGTTTTTAAAATAGAGTGGATGGAACGGACGATATAGCCAACCACCGCTTCCGGTGTGTAGTAGACACCACGCCGTTCTCTGATTTCGGGATCGTAGGTAGATAAAAATGTTTCGTAAAAGTGGATAATCGGATCTTTACCTTTGCCGGTACTGTAATATTCATGCAGTATCTTTTTAACATCGGTGACATGCAATAGTTCGGCGATATCTTCAACGATAATTTGCAGGGACTTGGGCGGTTCTTCCAGAGAAATAAAGCGGAAAACATCGCGCAGGATACCGATGGTATTCGGAATATAATCAAAAGCCAGCCGGCGATTAAATTCACCATTTGCCCTGGTACGAGCAGCAAAAAGACCGTAGGTAATCGTCTGGGCGTAAAGATCGGCGAATTGTCTTTCGGTTAATGTTCCAATCAGATATTTTTTAAAGGCTTCAAAAACACCAATGATTTGTTTTTGCCCTTTGGCTCCATCTTCTTCTATTTCCACCGCAATTACTTCATCTCGCAAAAAACGGGTACGTTTGGCTAATTCAATAGCCAGTGAGCGGGCTGATTTTATTTTGGGAAGAGAAAAGGAAAAGAAAGTCTCGAATAAATCTTTAAACTGATCACAATTTTCGACCGGTGGCGGGGTGTGTAATTGCCTGGCAATGAAAGACCTTCCAATCATTGCTTGGGAGATTCGCTGACCTCCCCGATATAGTCGAAATTCATAAAAATTAGTAAGGATGACATTGGGAAAGGTATCGCAATAACGTTTCAACTGTTCAGTCCCTTCAATGTAATCCAAATTAGCAGTAGAAGGATCTTTGGCTTCGATATATCCGGTAACATGGTTTTTCCCGTCCCAAATGCGAAAATCGGGATTCCCGGCTTCCGTTTTTTTGGGAAGTATGGTAACATCGATATTTTTTACTTTCAGAAAAGCGGCTGTTTTTTTGATTAATTCATCCAGGTTAGTATAATAGCTTTCTTCACGGGCATCACCGCGTTGAAAAGTATTGGTAAGATTCTTAAGATATTGTTCTAATAATTGTTTTAACAAAGTTCATTTCCTTCTTAACAGGATTTTTAAATAAATTCTCGGGTCAATAATTTCTTGGGGTCTGGTCAATATATTTGAAAGACCTACTTCTAAAATATATATTTGCCTTATTTAATCGTCACCAGCGGTTAAAAGAATTAGTTTTTCAATTTTTCTACGTCTTAATACTAATACGACAAGGGTTTTAAAAAATCCTTCTTTTTTTAAAATAATATTATTTTCCTCTAATTCTTTATCAATCTCCGTATGATGAGGTAAATATTATCCTACCTCTTACTGGAGAATTTCCACTACCCTAGTGGAAATTCTCCACACCCCCTAGTGGAATTATTCCACACTAACAGCAACAAGCAAGAACAGTAACAAATAGAACAGCAACAACATTTGGGTGTAATTTTTCCCCTGCTGCTGTTGCTGCTTCTAAAATTTTTCAAATTTTTTTCATCCATAGGTTGTTTTTTTGCCTCCTTTTTGGATCTATATAAATAGAAGAGGGAATATTTTCTGTCATTACGAGGAGAGAATCGACGAAGCAATCTCGACTCGTAGCTTGCAACCTGAAACCTGTAATTGAAAAACTATTCAAAGGAAGGTAAAAACTATGGAAAGAAAAATAACAGCTAATAAAACTAATTCTTATACTACTATCCAGGACTACTTCTTGGCTCACTGGGTAAGTACCATCGGTCTTGGCCCAGCCATGCTCTATCTTCAGCTCTTAAGTTACTGTCATAAAGGAAAAGACATTGCCTGGCCTTCCATTCACACTCTAAATAAAAGAATGGGCACTACCACCAAGACCTTAATTAAATACCGCAATACTCTATTAGAATATGCTCTAATCAAAAAAATAGTAAAACAAATATCTTCCTCCGGAGGATATGACCATAATCTTTATCAAATAGTCCTTTTAGATAAAGAAAATATTCTTTATCCCCCGAAAGAAAAACTGCCGGAAGAAAAAGAAGAAATCATCTCCGGAATATCAGAAGAATTTCCTTATTCCAATCAGGATAATCCCAATAAAGTAGTTTCTGATAATAAAAAATCTCTAAAGACAGAAAGGATAAAAGAAGAATTGGAAAAATTAAATATGGATAAAAAATCAATTTATAAAACAATCTTAAATTATTCCTTGGAGGATATTGAGGAAAAATTAGACCTTCTCCGGATAAAGAGAAATGTAATAAATCCTGCCGGCTGGATAATTGCTGCCTTAAAAGCTAATTATCTTAATCCTGAATCATCTAAAGAAGAAAATGATGAGGAAGAAAAAATAATGGAAACAGAAGAAATAGAATCGGAAAGTAAAATAGTAAAATTAAATAAATTAGCTCTTAAAAAGAAAGAAAAAGAGGAAAAGAACAGATTATTCATGGAAGAAAGCTTAAAATGGATCGAACAAAATCTAGGTCAGAGATTTGAAATGTAATATAGAGCATAAGAGGGGTCAGTTTTCAACAGGCTGACCCCTCTTCAAAAACCCTCAAAGTCATTTATGAGGCGATTCAGGCAAGGTCGAACCGATCTGCATTCATTACCTTATTCCAGGCAGATACGAAGTCATGCAAGAACTTATTCTGAGCATCTTCACATGCATAGACTTCTGCAATAGCCCGGAGTTGGGAGTTTGAACCGAAGATGAGATCAACACGGGTGCCAGTCCATTTGAGTTCACCA
>MEYH01000007.1:2888-3093 GCA_001773955.1 Candidatus Sediminicultor quintus
AATTGGTATTTAAGACACGCATACCACCAAGGAGAACAGTCATTTCAGGAGCGGTCAATGTCAGAAGTTGTGCACGATCAAGCAACAGTTCCTCTGCTGATACCGAATATTTGGTTTTAAGATAGTTACGGAATCCGTCTGCAACTGGCTCGAGCACCTTGAATGACTGAATATCAGTCTGTTCCTGCAACGCATCAGTACGTCC
>MEYH01000007.1:3158-3815 GCA_001773955.1 Candidatus Sediminicultor quintus
CACCCAGAACAATTAAGTCGGCAAGTGACACCTTCTTCCCGCCGGACTGCGCGTTGTTGAACTCTTTTTGGATTCCCTCAAGGGTTTGAAGCACAGTTTTCAGTTGGGTTGGTTGGTTGACTTCCCAATCTTTCTGTGGTGCAAGACGTATTCGTGCTCCGTTCGCCCCACCACGCATATCGGAACCGCGGAACGTTGATGCTGAAGCCCAAGCCGTTGAGACCAGCTGGGAGACAGACAAGCCAGAAGAAATGATCTTACCTTTAAGGTCTGCGATATCCTGCTCGTTAATCAATTCATAATCGACTAGGGGCACCGGGTCCTGCCAGATCAATTCCTCTTTGGGAACCTCGGCACCGAGATAGCGCGAGCGAGGACCCATATCACGATGAGTCAGCTTGAACCACGCACGAGCGAAGGCATCCGCGAATCCCTCCGGGTTCTGCAGGTAACGCCGCGCGATCGGCTCGTATTTCGGGTCGTAGCGAAGAGAAAGGTCTGCCGTGGTCATCATCGGCCGGTGTTTCTTCGACGGGTCATGAGCGTCAACCACCATGTCCTCTTCGGCCACATCCTTGGCCAACCACTGATGCGCACCTGCCGGGCTCTTGACCAGCTCCCAATCGTATTTAAACAGCACCCTGAGATAACCCATGT
>MEYH01000007.1:3853-14431 GCA_001773955.1 Candidatus Sediminicultor quintus
CCACTACCGATCGTATCGCCGCCTTTACCGCTAACAAAGCTGCTCTTCCAACCGAGGCCTTGCTCTTCAATAGGAGCGGCCTCAGGTTCCGGGCCCACATGGGAAGCAGGGCCGGCACCATGGCATTTGCCAAAGGTGTGACCGCCTGCGATAAGAGCGACAGTCTCTTCGTCATTCATGGCCATACGTGCAAAGGTCTCTCGAACGTCCCGACCGGAGGCGACCGGATCCGGGTTGCCATTCGGCCCTTCCGGGTTCACATAGATCAAACCCATTTGAACGGCGGCGAGGGGATTTTCAAGTTCTCGGTCACCAGAATAGCGTTTGTCTCCAAGCCACTTACCCTCAGAACCCCAGTAAACGTCCTCTTCCGGCTCCCAGACATCCTCGCGTCCGCCAGCGAAACCGAAGGTCTTAAATCCCATTGACTCTAAGGCGCAGTTACCAGAAAGGATCAGAAGGTCAGCCCAGGAAATTTTCTTGCCATATTTCTGTTTAATTGGCCAGAGCAAACGGCGTGCTTTGTCGAGATTAACGTTATCTGGCCAGCTGTTGAGTGGAGCCAAGCGTTGAGAACCAGATCCCGCACCCCCGCGGCCGTCACCCATTCGGTAGGTACCTGCGCTGTGCCACGCCATTCGGATAAAGAATGGTCCATAGTGACCGTAATCAGCAGGCCACCAATCCTGCGAGTCATTCATCAAAGCATAGAGGTCCTTCTTCAGAGCCTTGAGGTCGAGTTTATTAAATTCTTCAGCATAGTTGAAAGACTCGCCCATCGGATTGCTCAGGTGTGAGTGCTGATGAAGAATCCTGAGGTTCAACTGGTTTGGCCACCAATCCTTGTTCGAAGTGCCACCGCCTGCAGTGACATCTCTAGTCCTTCCCGTTACCGGGCATTTGCTTTTTTCATTCATGATATTTCCTCCTTTTAATCATTGTTACTTGTATTTCAAAGGCATCTTGGACATATGCCTTTGAAATATACGTTCTTGTCAATAATTTTAAAACCGGATAATTCTTCTGTTGTAAAGGTATTGAGGTCTATACTGAAATTAAATATTTTTCCACAACTTTCGCACTTAAAGTGTCCGTGGTTTTTAGTTATAATGTCATAATGGGCGTCATTATTTTCAATGTTTATTACCTTTATCAAACCGGATTTTAAAAATAGATTTAATGTGTTATAAATAGTAGATTTCGATAAAGTGGGAATTTCTCTTTGCAGATCTTTAAATATCTGATCCACAGTAGGATGGCATTGGTTTTTGTTTAAATAATCCAATACTTTGATTCTTTGGTATGAGGGGTGGATTCTTCTGTTTTTCAATTCGGCTGATAAATCTTTAAATAAAAGCTCCATATATGATCCTTCTCTCATAATTTATAATTAGTCGTTTTTTGTAATGATTATTAAATACTATACTATACAAATTTTAACTTGTCAATAAAGATTTTTCTGATGATTTTTCTGAAAATCAATTAAATCAAAATCTAAAATAAAAATAGGTTCTTGGTTTTGAATCAAATTAAATTGTAAGTTTATTGCTATAATGCATATTAGAGGTATACGATATTGGTTAAAAAAGTGGTTTACTTGCTTTAATAATTTTATCGGCTGCTAACTTCCCCGTAAGGATAGACATGGGAACACCTGCAGGGCTGTAAGCCCATTGACCTGCCTGAAAAACAGAAGGTACAGGTGTTAAAACTGAGCGATCGGAGATTAGTATTTTATTTATGACCGGCATGGATTCCTGAAATGCCCAACCGGTGATTGCTCCTACTGTATCTGTTTAAACAGATCATATTCAGCAAGGCAACTGATAATGACACCGGTTTTCCCCGGGGGAACCAATTCGGCATCTTTAAGCCCGGGAATAGAAATTTCGTAGGTATTTAAATTGGTAAATTTATCCAACCAGGCTAGTATTTGCTTTTTACTGACCTGGGTAAAATTACTTAATAGTGTATCCAGCTCTTCACGGTGTGTTTCTCCTAATCCTTTTCTTAAAGGAGTATGTGTCAGGGGACGGTTCTTTATCACACTTCAAGAATAAATATTTACCTTATTGAATCGCCATCAGCGTTTAAAAGAATTAGTATTTTTTAATTTTTCTACACCTTAATATTGATACAACATTGGCCCATTTTTTCACCTGCTTTTTTAAGATCCTCGCTTTTTCTTAATTATTCTTTAATATTATATAAATTTTATATAGCCTTATAAATTTTTGCAAATTATACTTCCTGTAATTAGGGTTATCGGAAGTAGAAAGAATTTTTAAATATTTAACTATATCCAACATTTAGGTACAAACTCAAAAACATCTTCATAGCTATGGATATTTAGTACTTTAATTTTTTCGATGCATTCATCAAGAATCAAAGATATTATCTTTGGTGAAAACCAAAGCCTATATTGGTTATTAAAACAATAATAGATAGGGACTAAACTATTTTCATCAAGATTTAAGGCATTTGGCGTGGGCAACCTGTACTCATGAATAACAAAACATCTTAGTTTATAAAATAAATTATCATACCTGGCCTCATGTATTGCAGAAATATTTTTATTATATATTCCCAATTCTAATTCTGTTAGCCCCTCTTTTAGTTTATCCTCAGTAAAATCAACCTCATCAGAATCCACTATTTTATTAAAAAAATGATCATGGGTTAGAGGGTTCATATTAATTTTCTTTCTAATTACAACTGCTAAGTTTTTATTGATTTGATCCAATTTACATTCCAGCTGTAGAGAGCTTATGTATTTTTTATACTTCCAACACGAAAAACATTGAAGCAGTTTTTTATATCTTTCATTATGTTTTTTATTTGGAAATGCATACTTTCCAAGAACATCTAATAGAGAAAAATAAATAATGTACTTATGAATACCTTCAATATTTTTATTCTCATCGATGTTTTTCTTAATACTTTCCATTGAAGCAAGGAATGATTTTGTTATTTGATCCATCTTCTTAAAACTTTACTCCCTTAAAAGTTTTGTAATATCTCGGTAAATCATTTTCCATTTCAATATTGTCATTATAAACTGGAAAAGATAAGGTACGTTTTGTTTGTCATATTTTAAGAATATATATTTACTTTATTGAATCGCCACCAGTGCTTAAAAGAATCAGTCTTTTCAATTTTTCTATATCTTAATATCAATACGACAAAAGATATAAAAAATCCTTCTTTTTGAAAGAAAAAGTTTCTGGATTGAAGGAGAAAGATGGATTCCCATTTTCATGGGAATGACATAAAGAGTAATGAGATTGCCGCGCTTTCTTCGAAAGGTCACAATGACAGAGGAATTAATATTAACAAGATTTACTTACAAATGGGGAAAATGTGTAAAGTCTGTGGGAAAATATCTCCTTAAAAGCCTTATATAGCAAAGCTTTTCACCTACATCTAAAATAAGCCATTTTAAGTGATTTTAAGCGCCTATTTTAAAAAACAAAAGGAACAGAGAACCGTTCTCTGTTCCTTTTCGATTAATTCTTATTTTCTTATTGCTTCGCCCCAAGCTGCCGCTGTGATTCTTTTAGCCAGTACTCGGCTTTGGCATTATCGGGTTCTATCTCCAGGACTTTTCGGTAATTTTGGATTGCTTGCTGATAATCTCCGGTTTCAAAATATGCCCTTGCCTGCCAGTAATAGGCCTCGGCAAACCTTGGATTTAAGCGAATTGCCTCACGATAGGAATCGATTGCCTGGTTGAAGTTCTTGCTTTCATAATAATTATACCCCTGTTCATATAGGTTGTATGCTTGCTTGCCATACTTGATGGATGCCTGTATTTTGTCATAAAAATACTGTGCTCTGGGATAGTTAGGATCAAGGTTGAGTACCCTCTCCCAGCAAAATAAGGAATTTTCTAAATCATCTGCTTCATAAAAGACCCGGGCAGCCCAATAATTGGAATCAATTAAATCAGGATACTCTTTAATCGAGTTCAAGAAGTAGGTGAGAGACTGTTCATAATCACCTTTCTGATAGGAATTAGAACCCAAACGATAATAGGCATGGGCTAAATTCTGTTGGACCTGGAGAGAGGTAGAGGTCAAATCTGTTCCCTTGATTAGATCCAGGTATTTTTTCCATTGTTCCGCTTCCCGGTAATACCAGTTGGTATACTGATACATCAGTGCCAGGTAATAATTGGCTTCAATAAAGTTCTGATCAATGTAAAGAGCTTTTTGGGCATAATCAATTGCTTCAGCCCATAATTTTCTCCCTGGATAATGGGTACCTTCCGGGTAGGCATTCAGAGCTTCCTCCATCTTATTCACTGCCCTTTGCAGGTAGTCCACTGCCTGAGGTTGTGTATTACTGGAAATCTGTAGTTGTTGAGCAACAGAATTCAGAATAAAAAATTGAGAAACGATAAAGAACAGTAATAACATTATTGTATAGTATGTCTGCTTATTTAATTTCATTTCTAATCACCTTCTTAATATAAATTATTTATATATCTTCTTTCAAATTATTTCTATTTCTTAAATAGAAACACTTTACCTGCCAATCAGGTCTTTTTGTTTCCCACCAATAAAAGCAGTATACCGCCTACGAGCGCAATACCACCCACGATCGGGGGCAATGGAAACGTTCTTGTCTTTTCAGTAGTTACCTGAACCGGACCAAGGTCAATGACTTTCTCACTGGACGTATATTGTATGCCTTGATAGGCAAAGGCCACGATCCCCACGATAATAAGGATAATGGCTAACACTGTGTTTGTTTTCATTTATTTTCTCCTTTCTTTTATTAGATAGATGATTTCTCTTACTGACTAATCTGCTCGATCAACTGCACTAATTTAAAAGCAACTTCGTTGTTCACTTTTTTATTATTCAAAATACTTTCACAGGTAATGCTTTCTCCGTAAAATTTCTTGTTTGCTCTTACATCGGCATGAATCATTGAACCGGTAAGGGTAAAACCGGCATAGAGACCCTTGCTATAAGAGTAAGCGTAGATAGAGTCGTTTAAATCAACGGCAGCCTGTAAAGAATCACCCAAGGGTCCCGGGGCAATGCTGATATCTGCTCCGATCTCAAAATCAGTACTCTTAAAGACCGCCAGAGCTTTATCATCCATAAGCAATAATACCAGGGACACTTCCTGAATACCAATCTGCAGACCAACCGAAGCTGTTTTAAGCTCTATAAATGCCGGGCCATACCACTCCTGGGTGAGTCTATCCTTTCGAAGAACGATGCCATCACCAAACATGGCACCCCAACCCAATCCCACGTTGACCAATCTGGGATAGATAACGATTCCTTGCGCATGGGATAATAGCTGGCTAAATGCCCCGGCCTGATCTTTGCGTGAAGCCATTTCCGACAATACAGCCATACATCTATCTATTTTAATTTCCTCATCAGTAAATTGTGCCTGGACAAAACCGGTAATAAGCAGAGTAAAACCCATAACCAAGACGAGCATAAGTATATACTTTTTCATTTTTAAAATCTCCTTTTCATTTTATATTTTATATCTTTTTTAAAAACCATAGAACAAGTTTTCAGCAAACTTGTTGCATTATTTAATAGTTTGATTTAGATAGAGAAACATAGATAGGTAAGGTTTCGCCACCCAATACTTTTACTGTTTGAGTCCAGGTTCGGTAGTTTTGACTCCCGGGTTTCATAACCGTCAATTCATGATATCCTTCTTTTATATCACGGATAACCAAGGTGCCTTTTGGTGGGGTTTTACCGTATTCTTTCCCATCAACAAAGACGAGGGCATTAGGCTGTTCACAGGTCAAGGAAATTTCCCCGTAAGCTTCCACCGGGACAAGATTGGCTTCCGCCTGGGTGGTGCGATTTCTGGAGATGGTAATGGTTTTACTCCATATTTCATAGCCGGGCATGACAAATTCAAGCAGGTGTTGGCCGGTTTGAATATCTTCAATCCGCTTGGGAGATACTCCCTGATACTCATGATCCAGGTAAACTTCGGCTCCTCGAGGAAAAGAAATTGCCATGACTCTACCCACTCTCTCAGAAACATAGTGCGGGCGTACCACTTGATATTCCAGGATATTACTGGAAACCCAGTTTTCGGAGGGTTGTTGACTAAATAAGTTGCGTAAACTGATGGTGAAGTCCCCCAATTTAAAACTGATGACGGGAAATTCTTGCGTCAGAATATCTGGATATCTATTATCCCTCACCATTAACAAAGGCCTGGCTGTGGCAAATCCCTGAATATAGCCTGGTCCAAATCCACTGTCCAAGGGAAGGAGCAGCTCCTCAACTTGGTACAAATGTTCCCCTCGAACAAATTCATGGGGATTCGATTGGTTAGGAAAGATAATTTTTACTCTTCCTTCCGAATCATACTGATAGATCGTGACATAGGCATCTTTGGTGGATTCAAAAGATAAAACCATTCTTTCTCCCGGGACATAACTGGTGCTATCCCCTCTCTCTAATCCTAATTGCAGCTTTAATGAAAATGCAGGATGAGGGTTAATCAGTTGAATGTTTTTTTTGAACTCTGTTTGTCCGGCACTTTGAGCGTAAACAGAAATACTGAAGGAGAAACATACAAGCAACAAAATGGGGATAATGAACAACCATCTGTTCATTAATTTTCTATTGAAATAACTTTTATTCATTTTTAATTACCTTCTATTTATTTATTTTATTATATTTTCCTTACGTAAATACTAATTTCAAAATCTTTCTTTAAGTTAAAATAACTTATAGAACTAAAAATATTTTTAGAGACACCTTACCTTCTAGTTTCTCATTTTACTTTTCTCAATCGGAGGAATACAAGGTCTAAATTCTAAGGTTACCTAATATTCCAAATGCTTGTAATAACCAAAGAATGACTACAACAACTACAACAACATTCAAAATCTTCTTGATTTTAGCATCCATTGGTATATAGGTATTAATTAACCCCAGAATTACCCCAACAACAATTAAAGCAACCAATAATGAAATTAAAGACATGTTCTTCTCCTCCTTTCAGATAGAATAATTTTCACAACCAAAAGCATCTTAATATTTCATTTTTCGATATTTCTTCAAGTATTTGTTTTTTCGCCATCTAAAAATGCATCTAAATTCTCTTTAGTCACATACCAGTTTTTGCCTATCTTATGACCTTTAATTCTACCTTTTCTAAAATATGCACGGATAGTTAACGGGGTAATAGGTAATAGCTTATATAGATCTTCTACTGAATATAGTTTCTTTTCTTCCACTTTTATAGGCATAACTTTAAAACTCCTTTTTGGTTAGATTTGTAATATCCTGCTTTTTAATATATTAGCATATTATAATATATATTGCAATATTATTTAACATAATATATTATATTTTATTATATTTTATTATTAGTTAATATATTTAGATAACTTTGATTAAGAAATAATTAGTTAGAAGTTCAATAACGTGAGATGTTTTAGTAGAAAATAATTTCGGAAATTTCCCTGTATGTGTCTGTTTATATATTTGCTCCCCAAATACCCCTCTATTCGTGATATTAAATGAACTAGAGTGTCAAAGGGTTGGTGAATTGTTGGATCAAATCTTCTTTTTGTTTAGTATGTTCTCTTCTTTTCAAATCCTCTTTTTTTAAGTGTCTTGACTTCAGATACCCCTTGATATATTCGTTAACATTTTCTTCATCTACGAATATAAGACAAGGGGACGTTTTATTTGCCATATTTCAAGAACATATATTTACCTTGTTGAATCGCCACCAGTGGTTAAAAGAGTTAGCTTTTTCAATTTTTCTACACCTTAATATTAATACGACAAAAGATATAAAAAATCCTTCTTTTTAAAAGAAAAGGTTTCTGGTTTTTAGAAAAGAGGAGAAAGATAGATTCCCATTTTCATGGGAATGACATATAGAGAAGTGGAAATGACATTCTTTTTTTATAAAAAGGTTTATAATTAAATATTTTGCATTGCTTATTTTTCTTGTTTTTCATCTGAATAGTATTTTTGAATCCTTTGTCGATCTTCGTTTTCTTTATTCCCCTTAAAATACATTTCAACTAATTCTATTCGGTCGTCATCTTTGAAATACACATAAATAATCCTTATCCCACTGTAAGATCCCCTTCCTTTTAAAGATTTGCAGGTAAATTTCCTGGCTTTGTATATTTTGGGAATGGATATGGAAAGTCCTGAAATTTGAACAATTCCGCCATTATCAATATTCAATTTGTGAGATAATTTAAGCTGGGTACTTACAAATACTTCTAAATCCTGCTTTAGAGTAGGATAATTTGTTTCTAATTTTTTAAAATCTTTCTTGAAATCAGGAAGCATTAGCACTTCATTAAATATTTTCTTCAATATAGGTCCTCACCGAATAAGGTTTTGTGCGATAGAATACAGATTCATAATCTATTATTTCTCCGTTGTTCGTGGTTAACCATGGTACATCTCTATGGGAATAATCACTTATCTCAGCAGCGTTCATATCAGATAATCTATCTAATACGCTATCAATCATTTTTATTTCATGAGCTTTTAATAGGGTTAAATCTGATTCTCTTTTAGATAAATATTTCGTTTGAGGATATTTGAAATAGCTGTCTTTTACTTTAATTAAGTCTTTGTCTTCCATCTCTTTAATTATTTTTATAAATTCCTTGGGAGTAGGACCATAATGGTTTTTTATATAGGTTGCTCCAATGAATTGTTCTTCGTATTTTTCATAAAAATCAAAATCAATAAAGTAGAGCAATTTATATAAAACCGATTCCCCTATATTTGGTTTTGAACCTATTTTATTTAATATGTAAAGCAATATTTCTTTGAATTTCTGCAGATTTTTTTGAGGAACACTTATTCGTATTTCTTTTTTTGGTTTCTGCTTAGTTGTATTTTTTTCAATGATTACTTCTATATCTTCCTTTAAATCAAGCAATATATCTGAAGAAATATTAAAATATTCAGCAAACTTTTTTATTTCCTCTGCACATATTTTTCTTTCTCCGTTTTCAATTTTTGAAATGGTCACCCGATCTACACTTAATGCTTCAGCCAAACTGGACTGTGATATATTTATTTTCTCTCTTAATTTTTTAATTTTAAAACCTAGATTTTTATATAATGTAGGCATTTTGTTACACCTCGTTCCTTTAAAATCATATAACCATATATACTATAGCATATGTTACTTATTATTACAAGTGTATGTAATACATTATTACTTTTATAAATACTTCAGGAAATAGGGTAAAAGAGAAATATTTTGAGGCTTCTTGAAAGCCTTATATTTTCTGTGTTTTAAAGCCTTAGTATTTTTTCCTATAAAAACTGATAATCCTCTTATTCCATATATATTTCTTCCTTCCAAAAGCGGTTTACCTACATACAGAGTTAGGCCGTATTATCATACTAAACATGTTTTCTTCGATATTAGAAACAAAGTTTTTTGATTTACCCATTATTATTGCTTGTATCTTTCAAGCAGTTTATGATTCCATACTTGCGCTTCAATGTAAGGGGCAAGGTCGCTGGGGAGATTTGTTTCCCAGTCTTCCTCAGGCAATCCCTTTTCTCCTACTATTGAAAGTATTTCTGATAAGGTGAAAACCTTGCCGTGATAATCTGGCAGGTAATATTCTTTTGGTTTCTCCCTACCAAACCATAGGGAGATCATGCTATCTGGATAAGTAAAACTGACATCATACTCCGTAAAGACTGAGAGAGGTATGCGTATTTCCCCATGAGCATCAGGATCAGGAGCTTGTTTCACCATCCATTTGGATGCCCCAAGCACCATTGGAATCGGATAAGCCTCCTGAGGTTGCCCCCCTTTTGCCATGAACTCCTCACGTACCCACTGCTCAGTTTGCCTTCGATTACGCATATACTGAATTGGATCTTTGAATCTTGCCCCAAAAAGAGTGTCATCGCAAAGTTCTTCCATGATTTTTATGACTTCTTCATCTGGTAGCACAGACAGGCTTCGAAATGGTTCTGTACCCTGCTTGTAGTAATAGATTAGATAATCTATCATATATTCTCCTTCCTGCAGCCTAATATAGGTTTATCGGTATGTATCAGGTACGGTTCTTTGTCACACTTCAAGTATATTATTTACCTTATTGAATCGTCACCAGCGGTTAAAAGAATTAGACTTTTTCGATTTTTCTACGTACTTAATATTAATACGACAAAGGGTTGTTAAAATCCTTCTTTTTAGAAGTAAAAGTTTCAAGTAATAAAAACACCTTACTAAAGACCAAATAAGTATTCCCTTAGTAAATTCCTTTTAAAGATTCTCAAATTTTCAGGGTAAAATGTTTCTATCTGTTTTAAATTAAGCATTTTTCATATAACTCCAAAAACGATTCATTCTTCCGGTTAATTTCTTTTGATTAAAATATCTTTGCAGAAGTGATGTCCAAGATACATATGGTAATAATTCTTCTAACTCCGGTAACAGATTAAGATCATCAACATCAATGACTGCTAAATTGCTTATATTCCCGGTTACTATTCCAATATTTACACCGCAAAATATATCATACCAACCGAAAACATCTTCTGTAATTGCTCTTTTATATTGAAAAGG
>MEYH01000008.1:0-6281 GCA_001773955.1 Candidatus Sediminicultor quintus
TTATCTCTTATTTTTCTATCCAATAAAGTTATTCCTCGGGCACAGGCTAACATTAAAGCTATAGTATGAGTAGAGACCTCATCAACACAATAATCGGGAACATTAGCCACGATAATTTTATGTTCAGTAGCTGCTTCAACATCAATATTATCCACTCCTACTCCATAGCGAGCAATTACCTTACATCTCTTCAATGATTCAATTACTCTTCTTGTTATAGGAGCATATTGATTGATAATTCCATCGGCATCTGACGCTACTGCTATTACATCTTCTTCTGTTTTACAAGTTTCCAAAGTAAGCTCCGGATTAATTTCACTCAATATTTTCTTTTCTATTTCCACAGACGGATGATCACAATCTGTAATGATGATTTTAAACTTTTTGTTAGACATAGAGCAGTCTCCTTTTCAAATGATATGTTTATAGTTTATGTTTCTATCTAATCTTCATTGTATTAATTTTACCCAAAAATCAGGTTGGGAATAAAAGTAACAAGATCCGGGAATAACATACATAAGAAGACTACAAACACTACAGCTAAGAAAAAAGGCCAGCTTTCCTTCATAAATTCCCCTATAGAACAATCCATGATTGAACAAACAGAATACATGGCCACACCTACCGGTGGAGTCAACAGACCAATTGCACAAGTGATAACCATGATAACACCAAAATATACTAAATCTACGCCCAGTTCTTTCATAATGGGAACAAGGATCGAAGTCAATAATAAGATAATAACTGTTGAATCCATCACAGTCCCCAATAATAAGAGAAATAGTAAAATAATTAAGGTAATAATTAGAGGATTTTCACTTAATCCTAAAAGATATTGAGATAGAAATTGCGGTAACATCTCCCAGGTGATTCCATAACTAATTAAACCTGACATGGCAATCAAAAACATAATCATACCAACATCCAGGATGGTATCATAAATGGCACTTTTAAACTTCTCCCAGGTTAATTCACGATAAACAACCAAGCCTACAGCAAAGGCATAGACAGAAGCAAGAGCTCCGGCTTCCGAAGGGAGCAATAGACCAAATCTCAGACTCACTAACAAGATGATCGGGAATAAAATTGCCCAGATACTACTAAGAAATGTAACCGTTATCTCTTTTAGAGGTGCTTTCTCTTTATTCTCCGGAAGATAACCTCTTTTTTTAGCGGTAATTGATACGGTAATCATTAAGAAAAGCATCATTAAAAGACCGGGAACAATACCGCCCGCAAAAAGACGCCCGATAGAAACTTCACCAATGCTTCCATATAATACCATACCGATACTTGGTGGAATCGATATGGTAATTAAAGCTGAATAACCATTGATACCGGCTGAATAACCCCGGGCATAACCCTGTTTAGTCATATCCGGTCCTAATATACGTGATTCCATAGAAGCATCAGCAATAGCCGAACCTGAAACACCACCCATTAGGGTGCTCATTACTACACTGGTCTGGGCAAGAGCACCGGGTTTATGCCCGACTAAAACCGAAGAAAATCTTACAAGTCTCTTGGTTATCCCGGTATTATTCATAAGATTACCGGCAAAAATAAACGTCGGTATAGCCAGCAAAGTAAAATTTTGGGTTTGAGAAAGGACTATTTGAACCGGCATAGTAAAAGGCAAGGTTGGCTGTTGGATAAAAAAAACAAATCCCGATATTCCTATGGCAAAAGCTACCGGCATCCCCAACAACAGAAAAACAGCAAATAAAAGAAAGACAAGTAACATTATTATTCCTCCTTAGTAAGTACCCGGGATTATTTAATCGTCTTATCAATCATATTCTTCATAATCCTTTATTTCTATACTTCATCTTAAATATTTGAATCTTCTCACTTTTAACCAAATTCCATATTTTAAGCAGAATAGTTATAAGAAGAGATGTACATCCAACCGGAATACTTAAGGTAACCCAGGTATAACTAAATCCGGGAATGCCCTGATAAGCCCTGAATCTGGTAATAAAACAAAGCTTGATTCCATAGACAATCAGAAAAGCTAAAAAGACAACGATGATGACATAATTAAGTAAAGCAATATAACTTTGAATTTTTTTGGGTAATCTGTTTACTAATATTTCTACACTTACATGCCGATTTTTCCTCATGGTAATATCGGCGCTGAAGAATACAGCCCAGGCAAAAAGAAAGGTCGAGGTATCCATAGCCCATCCAATAGGGTAACCTATAGTCCTTCCAAACCCTGCTGCAAATATGATACACACCATAACAATGAAAAAAAAGCTGGCTAGCACATTTTCTGCTTGACCGATAAATTCATAAGCTTTTTTAAATTTATTCAAAGAAATACCCCCCTATCTGTCAGGCAAACTATGGTAAATTCAAAGAAACCAAACCTTCGCATGGACCTAAAATTATTGGCTTATCTACCTATCTTGCTTAAACTATAAGCTTACTTCATAATTATGTATGAAAAAAATACAATGACAATAATAAAAATATTTATATAAGACAACAATATAACTTTGATTGAATGAGGGCAAAGAATGTTTATCTTTACTCCAATATTAGTAAATATCTTTGCCCTCTTATTTTTATAAAAAACCGTTGTTTATAGTGATAGACAAAGCAAGATGTCACCTATGGCAAAGCTTCTAATTCCTTAATGATCTGTTCTCTGACATCGGCAATACCCAGTACTTCATAGGCAGCTTTTCCTGCTTCTTTGAATGCCTCTATATTAATATCTTGAATGATTGTCATGCCTTTTTCTTGAGCTCTTTTTCTAAAATCCGGAATCCCTTCTTCCATTCCATAAGAAGTTTCCAATCCGGCCCGATCACATTCCTCAACCAATATCTTCTGATATTCTTCAGGAAGGCTGTCAAACCATTTGGCACTTACCACTTCAAAGTTTATCAGCAGAAAATGCTTGGTTTCGCTAACATATTTCAGCACCTCAAATAGATTGGCACCAAAGATATTGGCATAAACCAATTCCGCCCCATCCGCTGCTTTCTGTTGTAATGCCGTATAGATTTCTCCGAAATTAATAGCTGTGGGTACTGCACCCAGTGCTCTCACAGATTCCTGCCAGATAGGAGCAGGGGGGGTCCTGATACGAAGTCCTTTTAAATCTTCCGGTGATCTGATAGGCTTGTTGGTCATAAAATGTCTAAAACCCTGCACCCAATTAAAAGAAAGAACCTTTAGGCCATATTCGGTAGCCAATTTCTCATTCCATTGTTTCACAGTTGGCAGTTCATTAAGTTTTTTAACCTCTTCAATGCTGTTTACAAAATAAGGTCCGTTCATTACAGCAATTCCGGGAACATAATTTCCCAGGCGTGCTGAATCGGTATTCTGTCCCACATTAACGCCCTGGCGGATTTGTTCTATGATGTCCTCTTCAACACCCAGCTGTGCACTATGGAAAACTTGAATCTCCAATCCACCATTTGTTCTTTCTTTAACCCTTTCAGCCCAATTGAGAAAACCCTGATGATATGGTTCATTGGGTGATAACACATGGTTAAATTTTAACACATATTTTGCCTGAGCTGATACCATCAAAGAACATACCGATATTAATATTACAGCCATTAATAAAATTATACTTAGTTTTTTCATTCCATTTTTCCTCCTAATTGATTTTATTTAACCTTGGACTACTAATGTTAGTTACAAAATATACTTTTTATATCATTTCTCTCAGCTTATCACCTCCTCTTTAAAGCCATACCTAAATTTCGTCCTAATCATCCGGTGAGTATCGGCTTTAACCTTTTATTACTCTCTTTTACCTCTGGACTCGCCCGGAGGAAACTCCCCCCATTAAACTTTCTACTTCTTTCAGCGAAAGCAGAGGCAAGTCACCAGGAATAGAATGTTTCAGGCAAGATGCTGCTGCTGCAAATTCAAGAGCCTCTTGATCACTGTTTAAATGATCAAAACCATAGATTAAGCCTGCAGCAAAAGTATCTCCCCCTCCCACTCTGTCGACAATATCATGAATTTCATACTTCCCGGAAATATAAAATTCTTTTCGATTATTCAGCACTGCCGCCCACCCATTGTAATCTGCAGAATGGCTTTCTCTTAGTGTAATGGCTATTTTTTTTATATTGGGATACAGTTCCAGTACTCGTTCGGTTAGTTCTTTATATTTTTCAGCTTGCAGGTTTCCTGACTCTACGTTGATATCTACCTTCACTCCTAAAGATTTCTGACAGTCTTCTTCATTTCCCAAGGCAATATCCACATATTTTACTAGCTCCCCCATTACCTCGGGAGCAGATTTTCCATATTGCCATAAATTTTTTCTAAAGTTAAGATCACAGGAAATAGTGATGCCTTTTTCTTTCGCTTTTTTGACTGCTTCTAAAGAAAGTTCGGAGGCCGAAAGGGAAATAGCCGGAGTAATCCCGGAAATATGGAACCAGCTTGCCCCATCAAATACCTTATCCCAATCAATGTCACCAGGTCTTGCTTCGGCAATAGCGGAATGGGAACGATCATAGATAACCACCGAAGGTCTTTGGTTGGCCCCGGCTTCCAAAAAGTAGATACCCAACCGGTTTCCTTTTCTCAGGATAAGAGAAGTATCAATATCCTGTCTTTTTAATTCTCTAATACAGGCATCTCCAATGGCATTATCAGGAATTACCGAAACATAGGCTGTATTCAGGCCAAATCGGGCCAGTCCGACGGCTACATTTGCCTCTCCCCCTCCGAAGGTTGCTTCCAAAAGAGGGCTCTGGAAAAATCTTTCCCAATTAGGCGGCTTAAGCCTCAACATTATTTCGCCAAAGGTAATATATTTTTTCATAGTCTCCTCCTTTTCAACCATTATTTTTGCAAAAGATGTATGGCAAATCCGGATACTTCTTGATTTAAGTAAACTGCTTTAAGTTTACCTTCCTTTTCTTTAGCGGTCTCTGGAAGAATGGAAATGCCTTTCATTTTCAGGTAGGTGATGGCGCGGTGAATATCGTTAGTGGCGATAGCAATATGACCATGTTCACCCAGGTATCTGTTTTTAATCACCTCAAAAGCTGGGCCAGCAAAGAGAGAGCTTGTTCCCTCCTTTAGGGGTAAATAAAAAAGGTGTGATAGTAGGTTGGCAGAATCAAGGGCTTTGGCTTCATCTTCCTCATTGATCCCCAGGTGGGCAAATTCAAAACCGAGCATGACAGCAACCGCTTCCTGGGTAAGCCTGGTAATCTCCTCAAAATTGCCCGAAGAAATAAGATTATCCTTTACCATCCAACTGCCTCCACAGGCATGTACTTTTTGGTTAGACAGGTAAGAAGTTAAGTTATTCAGGTTGATCCCTCCGGTAGGAATAAACTTTATCCCGGAATAAGGTGCCGACATAGATTCGAGCAGTGGCAGTCCCCCTGACGCTTCAGCAGGAAAAAACTTTACTACCTCAATTCCTCTCTCCAGAGCCATCTCAATCTGGGTTGGGTTGTTTAGGCCGGGAGTTATCAGAATGTTGTTTTCTACACAATAATCGACTACCTTGGGATTAAAGCCCGGGGAAACAATAAATTGAGCACCGGCAGAAACCGCCCTTTTTACCTGTTCGATGGTCAACACTGTGCCTGCTCCGATCAAAAGATCAGGAAGTTCTTTATTTAGAACCTTAATTGATTCCTCGGCAGCAGAAGTCCGGAAGGTAATCTCGGCAATAGGAAGATCACCATCCATAAGTGCCCTCCCCAGGGGAAGAGCATCTTCAGCTTTTTCGATTTTAACCACCGGGACAATCCCCAGCTCACCGATTTTTTCAAGGGTTTTATTCAACTAAGTGTCCTCCTTTTATAATTTATCATTGTATCCCAATCGTTTAGATATCTTTTCGTTTATCTAAAGAAGAGCTTCTTTTAAATTATTAAGTTTTACCCCTTGTTTTTATACTGCTTTTATTTGAACTTGATTACGCTTATATATTAAATGTTCACTCAAGCCTACAAACAGAGCTGCAGCAGTAGCAATAATTTGAGAAAGATAAGAGGGGTAAATAATCAGTATAATACAAATAATAAGGATGCCCAACTTCCATAGAGGAAGTTTGCGGGTATAATAATTTTCTCCAACTACGGCCATACAGAAAACTGCAACTGCTCCTCCCAGCAAAGCAAAAGCAATTTCAGTAATTGTTCCTTCTGCCCTGGTAACCAAAACCGGCCAGTAAACAAAATAAAAAGGTACCAGATAACCAGCCATACCCAAACGCATCGCCGTATAACCTGTTTTCATGATATCCGAACCGGCAATACCTGCGCCTACATATACAGCCA
>MEYH01000008.1:6305-8108 GCA_001773955.1 Candidatus Sediminicultor quintus
CTAAGGGGGCTACTCCAAGTCTAATCAAGCCCGGGGCTATTAAAGTTGCGTTAATAATATACACAGAGGTAGTTGGCAGACCTTGACTCATGATGACAGAGGCACCTGCTGCCAATACTAAGGTCAATAATAAACTGCCTTCCCCTATGCGGACAATAGATTGAGTAATCAATAGTCCCACACCGGCCAGGTTAACTGTTCCCACAACATATCCCACTACAGCACAGGCAATAGCTGTAGATAAAACGTTTTTTGCACCTAAAACTAAGGCTTCTATAATATCATTAATACTCATTCTGGTGTTTTTACGAAATGAACTTACCACAATTACAGCTAATATAGAACAAAATGCTGCGAATAAAGCCGTGTATTGATTCAGTAACATGGCAACCAGAACTATAACTGGAATAATTAAGTGACCCTGGAGTTTAACAACTGCAATTAAGGGAGGTAATCTATCACGAGAAACGCCTTCCAAGCCCATTTTTTTGGCTCTTAGGTGTACTTGAAAATAAACTGCAGCATAGTATAAAATTGCCGGCAATACTGCTCCGGCAGCAACATAAACATAAGGCATACCCAGGTACTCAGCCATAATAAATGCCGAAGCTCCCATGACAGGAGGCAAAAATTGTCCTCCACAGGAAGCAACCGCTTCAACCGCTGCAGCAAAATACCCCTGATATCCAATCGATTTCATAAGGGGTATGGTAAACATACCGGTTGCTGCTACATTTGCTGCCGATGATCCCTGGATAGTGCCCATAAATGCACTGGCTATAACAGCAACTTTTGCCGGACCACCGGGACTATGACCGGCAAGAGCAAGAGCAAAATTTGCAAATAATTCGGTTAATCCGGATTTGTTTAAAAATGCACCGAAGAGAACAAACAGGTAAACATAGGTAGCGGAAACCCCGGTAGCTATCCCGAATATGCCCTCTGTAGTCATATACATATGATGTACGACCCTGGATAAGGAATAACCTGCATGATTAAACATCCCGGGAGCATACTGTCCGAAGAATAGATAGGCAATAAATACACCAGCCAGAATGACAATAAAGTTTCCAATCACCCTTCTTGCGGCTTCCAGGATGAGTATCAAAAAAATCAACCCGACAATCATATCAAAAGTCACCATGTATCCGCCACGTCTAACGATTGTCACATAATGATAAGCCAGGTACAAAGAAGATCCCGCACCGACAATGCTAAAAATTAAATCCATCAGGGTAGGGTTTTTATGTTTATCCTGTTTTTCAGAACTGGGAAAAACCATAAATATCAAGAAAAGAACAAACGCTAAATGGATGGGACGCTGCTGCATGGTGGTTAAAGGTTTAAATCCACCGGTATAAAAATGAAATAAAGACGAGATAATTCCAACGACCGTTACCAGCTTGGCCCAGGAGCCTTTTAAATAGCGCATTTTTTCACTGGGTCTCGAGGTCTGTGCACTGAGTTTCTTCAAATCAATTATATCTTGTTTTATTTCTTCTGTTGAATTGCTCAAAAAGAAACCCCCTTTTCTTCTTCCTTTTATTATTTATAGTATAATATAACCATAGAATTTAAAACCGAATCTAATTTACAAAAAGTAAGAGAGGCTTTTTGCCTCTCTTACTTTTTGTTTTAGTTTTTATTTAAGGTGCAACTTGTGGTACAAATTTTTCTAAAACGCCTACTTCTTTAAAAAATTCTTCTGCCCCAGGATGGAGAGGGAATGGCTGACCATAAGGAGCATCTTCTATTGAGATAAAACTTCCCAGGTTATAAATATCTACTATGTAACTCTTATTT
>MEYH01000008.1:8344-9480 GCA_001773955.1 Candidatus Sediminicultor quintus
AGAGTGCGTCAATCTGCCGGTTTCTGACCTGATCGATAGCAGTTCCGTGTACGGTATATTCTGCTTTAATATCGTCATATGTCCAGCCCAGGAAATCCATCATTCTCTGCCAATACAATTCTCCCTGGCTTCCGATCATACCTACCGACACTCTTTTACCCTTAAGGTCACGAATACCATTGATTTCCGGAGCCCATTCCATGGCTACTAACCAATTGGGATTTGGATAAATGAAGGCCAAAAAACGCATGTTTTTATAACGATCTTTCGGTCTTTCTGCATATCTACCCAGGTTGTAATACGCATCATAACCAACTGCGGCAGATATAAAAGCAATTTCCACCTCTTCATCTGCCACCAAATCGCAGTTATGGGCACTGCCCTGGGTAGCCTGAATGGTACTTAAAAGATCTTTTGCATAATACTTTTGGGTATCAATCTTGCCCACGCTACCAAATAATTCATTCCACAGGCTGGTCATACCTGCTCCCAGACGATAGTAATTTCCTCCAGCCCCGGCAGTGGCTACCCGGACATATTCCGCAGCACTTACCGCTCCTACACTGGCTATAAGCAAAATAAGGGTTAATACTAAAATAATGTAAATCCTTTTCATTTACTAATCCTCCTTTATTAATATAAATTTAATCACACACAAAAAATCAATTATATTTATACTTTTATATTTATGCTTTCCCTGCCTCCTTAAAATTATATTAGGATTTTTGGCCGGATAAGCCTCTAAATATAAATTCTATCACCCCCCTCTTCTTTTTTGCGCCCATTATAAAATTGATTTTTCCCTGAACATTTAATACTTTAGACTTTTTGATAAATCTAAAATAAGTATTCTGGCGCAACTACTATAATCAAAATTTAGGATTTAGGATACTATTTTCTCTAAATATCATGATAGCAGTGACCTTTGGGTTAAAACTTCTCGCTCTCACCTTGTGTTATTAATTTACATTATATAATTCTCCAGAACCATTATAATTTACCATTGTATCCCAATCTTTTAGATATTTTTATACTTGTCTCGATAAGCGCTTCTTTTAAATTATTTTGTTCATTTCTATCTATCCTGAAAATAGGGCTGGAAATGCTCAGGGCAGCTATTACTTCCCCCTGATAAT
>MEYH01000008.1:9610-9849 GCA_001773955.1 Candidatus Sediminicultor quintus
GCGAGGAAGCACTTTTCCCTCTAATGTTTTCTTTCTTTCTTCTTCTGAAAGATAGGCTAACAGCACCTTCCCCAAAGCAGTACAGTGAAGAGGGGCTCTTTTGCCCACGTAAGAGATCATCCTGATGGTTTGAGAAGATTCCTCTTTGGCCAAGTAAAGAACTTCTTCTTTTTCCAAAACTCCTAAATGAACAGTTTCATTACACTGATTGACTAATTCTTTTAAATAAGGGGTGGCTT
>MEYH01000008.1:9970-11615 GCA_001773955.1 Candidatus Sediminicultor quintus
TATGCGGTGGATCGTGCTGGGATATAATCCTAGTTTTTTACTGATTTCGGTCATATGCATAGAGGAACCATGTTGAAGTAAAATTTCAAGAATAGAGAAGGTTTTTTCTAGAACTTTTATGGGGTAATTGGGTTTTGATTTTTTCATCTTGTTTTCCTTATTGTATTTCTGTATTATAGAAATTAATTCTATATTTTAGGTTATCTATATTATACAAGATGAATTTTAGTTTTGTCAACTTTTTGTGTAAAACTTTTTCCTTATTTTCTAAAAATTATTTTTTGGGAAAAAATATATTTACCTAATATCCAATCTATTTAATGTTTCGGCAGTAAGGAGGGCACAACTGTCTGAATCCGGCAGGGGGAGAATTTCGGCGGAGACATAACCCTGGTAACCTATCTTTTTCAAAGTTTGAACTATTTTGACAAAATCCAAATGACCGCAGCCGGGTGCCCAGCGGTTACTATCGGCAAAATGGACATGGGAAATATAATCTTTGGCTTGAATAATGCTGTCATAAATCGAAACTTCTTCGATATTCATATGAAAAGTATCGGCTAATAATCCTAAATTAGATGCTCCTACCCGTTTAATAAATTCAACTCCTTCATTGAGAGTATTAATAAAATTACTTTCATATCTATTTACCGGTTCTAAAGTAAGCCGTATATTGTATTTTTTGGCAAATTCCGTACATTTTCTCAAACAATCAATAGTCCATTTTTCAGCTTTTGTTTTGTTCACGTTTTCTACAATTATTCCTCTTATCAACCCAATAATTACCTGAGCATCAAAATGGGAAGCAAACAATATTTGGTCTTTTATTCTTTCTACTGCTGTCTTTCTAACCATTTCATCAGGATCAGAAAAGCTTAAACCTTCTTCTCCGTAGGCCTGCCCTGTACCTATAGCCGGGACTTCTAAATTATTTTCTTTTAATATATTGATAACATCATCTACTTTTAAATCTTTAGGATTTCTAACCGCTAATTCTGCACCGTCAAAACCTAAGTCTGCAACTTTCTTAACACTATTTTCAAAATCTTCTTTAAAGGCTAAAGCGGAAAATTTAGTAGGTTGAGTGGAAATTACTATACTTTTTTTCATTGTTTTATACTCCTGTTATAATTAAAATAAATATTACACAAGAAGCCAAATTTATTCGAACCACGATTATTCGGATGATTCCCCCTCACCCTAACCCTCTCCCTCCAGGGGAGAGGGAATGATGTATAGACAGGTGAGACGTCTATCCTACAGGTTTTATAATTTCTATGATTATATAGTGCGTATGGCAATATGTTCCCTTTCTGTCATTCCCGTGGAAACGGGAATCTATCTTTAAATATTATTCTGGATTCCCACTGCAGTTTACACTCACGAAAGTGGGTGTGGGAATGACAATAATAGACAGACGAAACGCCTGTCCTCGGGTTTTATATAGATCATTGAGGGCGTATGGCAATACGCCCCTACTTGCTAAGCGCACTACGCTACCCGCTATACGCTATATTATGAGATTGCCGCGCTCCCTACGGTCGCTCGCAATGACAAATAACTGTTCACTATAGACTATTTATTTGTCCTATATAAGGTAGTTCATATACAGATTTCCAGCCCTTGCTCATCGGTTCTTTTAAGA
>MEYH01000009.1:0-3541 GCA_001773955.1 Candidatus Sediminicultor quintus
AACTGCGAGAATAAGTGTCAGAAGAACCGTCCCCTTGACATTCTAAGAAAAGGAGAATGCTTATAATAATGCCAATAAAGTTAATTTTAATTCGGCATGGAGAAAGTGATAGTAATGCCCAAAGAAAATTTTCTGGTTTTCAGGATGTAGGCTTAACCGAAAAAGGAATATGGCAAGCAGAGAGATTGTCGTATCGCTTGAAAAAGGTACCAGTGGATGCCGTTTATTGTAGTGATTTAAAAAGAGCTATTCATACTGCAGATATAGTTTTTGGAAATAGAAATATAGATATGCTAATAAATCCAAATTTACGGGAAATGAATTTCGGAATTTGGGAAGGCAAGACCTTTGAAGAGATTAAATTAAAAGAAGGAGCTAAATTTACTTCCTGGATAGAAAATCCCGATGAAAGAAGCATTATTCCTCAGGGAGAGAGCTTAGCAATATTGAACGAAAGAGTTATGGCTGAAGTAAATAGGATATTACAAGAACATAAAGATAAAGAGATAGATAAAACTATAGCTATAGTCTGTCATGGCGGAGCTATCCGAATGATTCTGTGTAATGCTTTAAATCTTGAATTAAAAAATCTGTGGTATATCCAACAAAAATCAACTGCTTTAAATGTTATAGATTATTATGACGATAGAGGAGTTATTTCACTATTAAACGATACTGCTCATCTTGAAGATTGGTGGGAAAACGGGTTAAAGGCTAATACAGAGAAAAAGAAAGATGAATGAAAAAATAGCAAAAATTATTCAAAATATTAAGCCAATTAATTTTAAATTAATGGAAAAAGCACAAGAAAAATTAGATAATCTTACCAAACCTCAGGGAAGCCTGGGACAATTAGAGGATTTTGCCAGGAGGATAGTAGGAATATCCGGAACTCTTTCCCCGGCAATCAAAAGAAAAGTAATATTTGTAATGGCCGGGGATCATGGAGTTGTCGAAGAAGGTGTAAGTGCATATCCTCAAGAAGTTACCTTTCAAATGGTATATAATTTTATTCGAGGCGGAGCAGGTATTAATGTATTAGCCAGACATATGGGAGCCGAAATTGTGGTGGTGGATATGGGTGTAGCGAAAGATTTTCCCCTGGAAGAGAGTATAATAAGAAAGAAAATAGCCTATGGAACGAATAATATGGCTAAGGGGCCGGCTATGAGTAAGAATGAAGCAGAAAGAGCAATCATTGCCGGAATTGAAGTCTTTGAAGAGGAGTTAAATAAAAAGAGAATCGACATAATAGGATTAGGAGAAATGGGGATTGCCAATACTACCTCGAGTAGTGCTATAGCAGCATGTTTGACGAAATCTAAGGTTGAAGATGTTACCGGTTCAGGGACCGGTTTAAACCAGGAACAAATCAAGAATAAAATTAAAATAATAAAAAAAGCATTGGAAGTGAATAAACCAAATCCCCAAGACGGACTTGATGTTTTGTCAAAAGTAGGAGGATTTGAAATTGGAGGCTTAGCAGGCTGTATTTTAGCTGCTGCTTCCCATCGAGTTCCTATTGTAATTGATGGTTTTATTTCTTGTGCGAGTGCTTTAATTGCCATTAAGTTAGCTCCTTTGGCAAAGGATTACATATTTGCGAGTCATAATTCGGTGGAAAAAGGGCATAAAATTGCCCTGAAATATATAGGGAAGATTCCGATGTTTGATCTTGGTATGCGGCTCGGTGAAGGAACCGGTGCTGCTTTGGGTATAAGCTTTATTGAGGCCGGGGTTAAAATATTAACCCAAATGGCTACTTTTAAAGAGGCCGGGGTAGATAATAAAAGCTCATAAATTAGTCGTTAGTGAATAGTGAATAGTCGTTAGTATTGCGTGAAGAACATTAGATGTCAGAAGTAGGGGTTCGATTTTCTAAAAGAATAGAAAATAGAAGGAAGAATAAATTTTATGTCGAGAGGGAAATTAATCTTTATCACCGGGGGAGCAAGGAGCGGGAAGAGTAGTTTTGCTGAGGAGATAGCCGCTAAAACAAGTAAAGAAGTGGCTTATCTGGCTGCCGGTCAACCTCTGGATGAAGAGATGGCTCATAGAATAAAAAAACACAGAGAAAAGAGACCAAACACCTGGGAGACTTATGAAGAACCGATAGAAGTTCGAGAATTGGTGAGCCGCTTAGGTTTAGAAAAAGAAGTAATCCTGATAGATTGTTTGACTTTGTTAACTTCTAATCTCTTATTAAGAAAAGAAGATAAAGTGGAAGACTCCAGGTGGCAAGGAGAAATTTTAGCAGAAATTGAGAAATTAGCTGAGGTTTCTTACAAGGTACCTGCACAAGTAATCATTGTATCTAATGAAGTTGGCATGGGTTTAGTTCCGGATAATCCCCTCGGAAGAGTTTATCGGGATATCTTGGGCAGGGCAAATAGTATCATTGCCAATAAAGCGGATGAGGTTTTTATCATGATCTCTGGGATACCATTAAAGGTAAAGGGCTGATAAAATAATGAAAATTTTAAGAGACTTATCTTTAGCCATACGGTTTTTAACTATTATCCCGGTAATTTCGTTTCTTCCTTCCAATAATACTAACCAAAATGAAGAGGCATTAGCAGAAAATTTTGCCAATTCTATGGCTTTTTTTCCACTTGTAGGGATGTTAATAGGAATATTGCTGGTACTTTTAAGACGGATATTTTATTACTTCGCCATTTCTTCATTGGTGAGTGATACTTTAGTTCTAATTGTCTGGATCTGGCTAAGTAGTGGATTACATTTAGATGGTTTTGCCGATAGCATAGATGGATTTTTGGGAGGGCACGATAAAGAAGAAATACTAAAGATTATGAAGGATAGCTCTACCGGGGCTAAAGGGGTAGTGGCTTTAGTTTCTCTCTTATTGTTGAAGTTTATCCTTCTGGTAGAGATGTCTCTATGGATAAAAGACGCGGCCCTGTTTTTTACTCCAGTTATAGGACGTTGGAGTATGGTAATAGCTGCTTTTTTAGGTAAGCCCGCTCGTTTAAAAGACAGTATGGGTAAATTATTTATGGACTATATTAGCTGGAGAGAGTTTATCTTCGCCAGTTTAACCATGGTCGTTATAGGTATCCCATTATTTAGGTTATACTTACTTCCTCTGGTGATGGTAGGAATAGGAATAGTCTTATTGATATTAAAATATTGCCAAAAGAGGATAGGGGGTATAAGCGGAGATATACTGGGGGCGATAAATGAAATCGTTGAAGTTTCTATTCTTTTAACCCTCTGTATTTTTGGGATCAAATAAAATAAGTTTATAGCGAATATAAGAATCTATAAAAATATACCACACTTACTTTATCTCTTTTATCTCTATTTAATTTTCCCCAACTCTATCTTCATCCCCATCAATTCCTTTTGCACTTCCGAAAAGCGTAGAGAATAATATTCTCTATTCTGCTGGTTTAAGCTGGTGATCGTATGATGTATCTCTTTAGTATTTTCCAATATCTGCCGATAACCTTCTTTTTGCGCTGTCACGATTTCCTGCATAAACCTATCGATGCGAAAGATCAAGAGTATCGACAAAGCGATA
>MEYH01000009.1:3618-4869 GCA_001773955.1 Candidatus Sediminicultor quintus
AGGTGCCAGGCACCTTTAGGACACTTTTTACCAATCACTCATTACCGTTTTTAGCTTATAGTTGTTAGTCCGTTCTTTTTCTTTCTCTTTTTTCTGGCTAACGACTAACGACTATTCACTAACGACTAGTTGCTCCCTCTACTTAGTAAGAGCAAAAAAGAGGTGATTTCGCTACAGTCACTTTAAAAAAATTAAAATATTTTTAATTTTGATATTCCTCTTTTACGCTGCCGGTTTACATTTTGGCGATTGATTCCGTATAATCTTGCAATCTCTTCATCTTTATATCCTTCAAGATAATAAAGACTGATAATCTTCTTTTCTCTTTGAGTCAGAAGCTTGAAACCTTCTTCTAAATTGTTTTTCAGTAATATAGTTTTTAGAATAGTCAATCCTTTTCTCCTTTTAGTCCATAAGAAATTTCTATTTGCTCTTTTAAGTATTTTCTAACATATATCCATAAGCCCCATTCAAGACGTTTTTTAATATAACCGGCAAAAGTGACCGGTGGTTGTTCCTGGTAATCATAAACAGACAGGATAAAAATTAACGATGCTTGTTGAAAAAGGTCATCATACTCGAGCCCATAACCAGAGTATTTATTTGCCCTTGATTTTAATAAGGGTTTAAATTGATTGAATAACTCTTCCATTGCTTTTACCTTTTTTTGTTTAGCTTTGGCGATTAGCTCTTTTAGTTCGGACATTGATTTTCTCCTTTCAGTCGAAAATTGTTTTCAGTTTTCAGTTTACGGTTTTTGGTTTGAGGATCTTTTCTCACTGATGTACAGTTAGAGATATTTTTTTGAATCAACCTGATTGCCTCCAGGGCTTTTTCGCGAGAAACCTGTTTCGGGGTATTTACCAGATTGCTGCGTTCTGATAAATCAGAGCTCGCAATGACATTAAATTTCCTCCCCCTTGAGGGGGGAGGATCAAGGTGGGGGTGAGGTGTTATTTGAGACTCCTGTTCCACATCCTGATAATCATTCTTAAGTGCGGCTATCAGCCAGCCGGCAGGGTTCTGTATGTTCCTCCTCTCCATTAGCAAATCTAATTTCTCTTTGATCTTTTTGGGGTTAAAGTCTTTCAGTAATTGTTCAATAAATTTCCCCTCAAAATCTAAATCCCTTAACTGTTCCCTTATTACCTGCATCTTTTCTTCTGCCTGTGCGTTGCCTGACTGCAATCGTCCTCGCTCAGGCAGGCACGCAGACAGGTCTCCTTTCTCTTTTATTTTTTTAAAATCAAC
>MEYH01000010.1 GCA_001773955.1 Candidatus Sediminicultor quintus
TTGATATATTTTGTAATTTATGTTATATTTTTAATAGAAAAGTACATAGTGAATTAGAAAAAAGAGGTGAATGGAAGATGTTAGAAGTGATTGGTAGAATAGCCAGAAATGGACATCTTACTATCCCCAGTAAAATTAGGAAAATATTAAATATTGAAGATGGTGATATTGTAAGATTTAGCGTAGAAGACAATAAGATAGTGATTCCCCCGGGGGTTATTGTGGACAAAGAACAGGCATATTTCTTTAGTGAAAGATGCCAGAAGGAGATCAGAGAATCAGAGAAGGAATTTAAAGAGGGAAAATATTCTTCTTTTACATCGGTTAAAGATTTAAAGCAAGCAGTAGATAGTGATTAGGAAAATACATATTCCGGATAATTTGACCAAGAAACTTAAAAACAAGAAAAAGTTATCTGCACCCATAAAAGAAAAATTCCTTTGGTGTTTAGACCTGCTTACCAAGAATCCCCAGCATCCTTCCTTGCGAAATAAAACCATAAAAGGTACCATGAATACCTGGGAATTTAGTATCAATAAAAATTATAGATGTATATATAGAAAAGAAAAAGAAGAAATATATATTTTGGCTATAGTAAAACATGAGGATGCCTTTTAAGAAAAAAGCTATGGGTTCGATGAATGGAAAAAGAAAAAATGAAAGAGAAAAAACAAAATAATATTTTAGAATTATTTAAGCCCTATGTTCCTCAAGCGGTTACTTCCAGAATATTAGAAGGGCAAGCAAGCTTACCCAGTGAGAGAAGTGAAGCTACCATACTCTTTGTAGATATAAAAGGATTTACTGAACTTGCTGGTCAACTGGACCCGGAGAAAGCTACTGAAATAATAAATAATATTTTTGCGCCGATAGTCGGCATAATAGATAAATACGGTGGCAGTATCAATAAATTTTTAGGTGACGGATTAATGGCTGTATTCGGAACACCTTTTAGCCATGAAGATGACCCTGAGAGGGCGGCAAGAGCAAGTTTAGAGATAATGAAATCCATAGAAGAAAATGGAAAGACAAAAATTGGCAGCAAAACAAAAAGTTTAAAGGCAAGGATTGGAATTAATACCGGATTATGCATATCCGGCGAGATTGGTTCAAGCATAAGAAAAGAATTTTCCGTTATCGGAGATACAGTAAATTTAGCCTCGCGTCTGCAAGCAAATGCAGCTACAGGGAAAATATTGATCGGTGAGAAAACTTTCCATAGAATTAAAGATAATTTTATAACTTCTCCTCCCCGCAAGGTGAAGATAAAAGGCAAGAAAGACCTGGTTTCGGTTTATACCTTAAAGGACGAAAAGAAAAAAATTAGTTTTCTTGAACAAAAGAAAAATAGTCATTCGCCTTTTATGGGGAGACAAAAAGAATTATTAGTTTTAAAAGAAGCTTTAAAAAAATCTTACCGATCAAAAGGACAGTTAATTGAGATAAGCGGCGAATTAGGGATAGGTAAATCAAGATTGATTTTAGAGCTTACCAAAGATTCTTTGGCCAAAGAATTTAATATTTTATCCAGTCATTGTTCGTCCTGGGAGGAATCGAAACCTTATGCCCCCTTGAGTGAGATATTTATTAAAATCTTTGGAATAAATTTTGATGATGATTTTAATGAAATTGATAAGAAAATAGAAAATAAAATAAAGCAAATTGATTCTTCACTATTATTTACTTCTTCATATTTTTCAAGACTTTTGTCCTCAAGAACTAAATCTTTGGAAGAAATAATGGAGCAATCAAAAGAGGTAAGCAATTTACTGATAAGAGTAATGAAAAAACTGTTGTGGAGTTTTTCATCCCAAAAACCACTGCTGATGATCATTGAAGATCTGCAATGGATTGATGAGGCATCAGGAGAATTTTTAAAGCAGTGTTCTAAAGAAATTAAGGAATATCCGATTTTGATCATCTGTAGTGTTAGAGAATCCCTTAGAAAAGAGGAACCTCTTGCCGGGTCTAAAAGAATAAAACTATTGCCCCTGGAGAATGCTGAATCGGATAAGCTCACCAGGTTATTGATCAAAGAAAATAATATCTATCAATTATTGAAAAATAGAATTATTTCGACTGCTAATGGAAATCCCTTGTTTGTGGAAGAAATTGTTCGAGGAATTAAAGAAAAAAAAATATCGGCAGATAAAGAGGGATTAACTAATTATCCCGAGATGTTTGCTAATTTTCAAATACCGGATACGGTTCAGAGCATTGCACGTGCCAGAATTGATCTACTTCCGGCAAGCTTAAAAGAGATTTTATATCAGGCGTCAGTTTTAGGAAGAGATATTGAAATAAAACTTTTACAAAAAATTACCAATCTGGAAGATATAACACTATCAGAAATGATTAAGAAATTACAGCAGTATGAATTTATCGAGGAATTAGAAAGGGTACCAAATTCTCCACAATATTTTTGCTTTACCCATTCAATCATCCAGGAGATTGCCTACAATAGTCTTCTTTTTAAAGCCAGAAAAGACCTGCATGAAATAATAGGTTCATTTATAGAAGAGATATATTCTTCTAAAATTGATGCTAAAATTGAAGAATTAGCTTATCATTTTAAAAACAGTGATGATCAAGAAAAAGCTGTTTTATATTTAAATAAAGCTGGCGATAAAGCTCAATCATTATATGCTTTTAAAAATGCCATAAATTATTATCAGGATATTATTAAGATTTTAGAATTAAGGGAACTTGAAAAGGAACAGCTGACTCAACTTTCAGAAACCTATAATAAGTTAGCTTTTTCCCAATCGATTGTTGGAGGGAGAAAGGAAGCGGAGACTAATTTTACCAAGGCCTTAAAATATAGTAGAAAAACCGAAGATAAAGATAATGAATCTTTGATATTAATGAGTATGGGAAATTTATACGGTGATACGGGACAGTGGGACAAGGCAATTGAATATTTTAAGAATAGTTTGCTGATTAGTGAGGAAATAAATAATTTTAAAAGAAAAGCAAGCATCTTAAAGGGTATAGGGTTAGCATGTCTATTTAAGGGCGATACCTCTACCGGATACTCTTATCTCAAAGAAAGCATAAATATTTGCAAAGAGATAAAAGCTTCAGATGTTTATGCGATGGCTTTAAATAACGTTGGGATATATTATGATATGTTAGGCAGGTGGAAAAAGGCAATTGAAGCATATAAAGAAAGCCTATCCATTGCTAAAAAGATTAAAAATATTATTGTTATTTCAAATATTATGAATAACATTGGATTTGCCTATTCTTCGTTGGGAGAATCAAAACAGGCTATTTATTATCTAAAGGAAAGCGTTAAAATAGCTGATAAAATTGGAGACATATATAATAAGGGAATTAATTATATTCATTTGGGAGAGGAATATTTAAAAAAGAATGAATTTACAGAAGTAAAATATTATATCTTCCACGGAGAAAAAATATTTGATGAACTAGATGATAAATTAGGGTTAGCAGATATATATAGACTGGAAGCCAAGTTGTTCAAAAAACTGAAAAGATGGAAAGATTCTGAAATATTTTTCAAAAAAGCTATAAAAATCTATTTAAAATTCGGTGATAAGATAAATGAAGGTGAAACCCATTATGAATTGGGCGATATGTTAATTTTAAAGAGAGATATAGATTTAGCTAAAAAAAATTTGATTAAATCGCAAAAAATATTAAAGAATATTGGCGCAAAAAAACATCTTATTGAAATTGAAGAAAAATTGAATAATTTAAAAAAATAATTGCTTCATTTGCATTTTGTATTATTTGTTGTATAATGTAAGAGGGGGATAGTATAAAGGAGTTTAAAATTTCAGAATAAACTCCCGATAATAGCAAATCAATCGAAAGGTTGAGACGCAAAGTCACAGATCTAAAACTATTAATTTAGTTAAGATGGCTGGGCTGCCGAAGGAGGGATGCAAATGAAGAAAAGAATAGATTTTAAACTTCTATCTATTCTCTTTTTGATAGTATTAGTCTTTTTTGCTTTATCTACTTTTGCCATGACTGCTAAAAAAGAAATGGTTCAGGAGTGGATAAGCGCAAAAGATGGCGGTTCTATCACACTAGAAGGTGTTACCATTACTTTTGGTCCAGGTATCCTGAAAAAGGACACTAAAATTCACATCATCTATTTTGGTGATGGTGAATATCAATTTGGGCCTGAAATAAAAATTAATGGAACATTTACTATTTGTTTTGAAGTAGCACCGGAAAAAGTATTCACTTTTAGACAAGGTGAGTGGGTAGAAGTAGATGATTACGATGGTAGTGGTTGTTTTGAAACTGACCATTTTTCACGATATCGCGGTTGTTAGTAAGTTTCTAAACACGTAATGCTATCCCCCCCTAAATAAATTTAATATTAGAATAAAAATAACCCTAGATTTATTCCGGGGTTATTTTTATTCTAAGCCTAAGATGTATTCCCATTGGAACTTTCCCTCTGTCATTCACATGCGAAAGTGGAAATCCAGAAGCGGTGGATAATGGTTACTGTAAACTTTTTTTCTATATTTCCTTTCACTTTCTTAACTCGATACTCAATACTATATACTCGATACTATATTTGATTAATTGACGATTCTCCGGCAGCTATGTTAAAATTAGTAAGACAATTAACGTATTTATTTTGATATAAATTAATATTTGGAAATGTACTTACCGAAGGGATGGGAAAAGTGCTTGACATTTACAAAATTAAAAACCAAGAAAGATTCCTAACCTCCTTTGTCATTCCCGCGAAAGCGGGAATCCAGAAAAAAACAAGACAATGGAAATAAGCTGAGTTAAAATACCTTGAATGATATAAAGAATCAATATTAAATTTATATTTTGGCAAATAAAAGGAATGGTACATTATATATTGGAGTTACCTCAAATTTAGTTAAAAGAGCGTGTGAACATAAAAATAATATAATTGAAGGATTTACTAAAAAATACAATATTCATAAATTAGTTTATTATGAAAATACTAACGATGTTGAAAGTGCTATAAGAAGAGAAAAGCAACTTAAAAAGTGGAATAGGAAATGGAAAATAAATCTAATTAAAAATAGTAATCCCGAATGGATAGATCTATATTTTGGATTATGATGGATTCCCGCCTTCGCGGGAATGACATAAAGGGAAGTGGGAATGACAGAGAGGAACGGGAATGACATATTACTTGAGATTGCCGCGCTCCCGTTGGTCGGTCGCAATGATCTATAGAAATGGGAATAAAGTAGTCGTTAGTGAATAGTGAATAGTCGTTAGCAAATAAAATAAGATAAGAAATACAAAAGATGAATTTCTACTTTCATAAGTAATGACATAGAAGTACGGAGAATTAATGTATGTCAGAAAATAAAGACCCTTATAGTAAATTAAAAAAGCAGTTGTATTTAGCCAGAATAATATTTCATATACCTAATTTTATAAAATTGTCCTTAAGGTTGCTTAAAGATAGGAGAGTTCCCTTTTACTTAAAATTAGTGGTATATGGAGCAATTGCCTATATAATATCACCTTATGATTTAATTCCTGATTTTTTGGTGCCATTTTTAGGATATTTTG
>MEYH01000011.1:0-542 GCA_001773955.1 Candidatus Sediminicultor quintus
AGAAGATAATTCTCACAGTAGACAAGGAAAAGTTTTACGCAAAAAAAGTTGAATTTTATAAAGTGATCGATGATCTTACCAAAACCCTGGAAATTGTTCAAATACAAATTGATGAGAATGATAAGATTACTCCAATAGAAATAGTTTTTACTGACCTCGAGAAAAATAAAAAAACAAAAATTGTTATTAAAGAAATGGAATATAATGTAGAATTATCCTCTGATTTCTTTAGTATCAGGACCTTATCAAAGCCGACACTTTAGAATAGTCGTTAGTCGTTAGTGAATAGTGAATAGTAAGTATAGTAACAAGTAATAAGTAGGGGCGTATTGCTATACGCCCTGATAGCGTGGAGCGAATAGCGTTTAGTTACTAAAGAGGGAATCAGAATTCAGGAGATAATTTGTAGGGGCAAACCTTGTGTTTGCCCATAGTAAGTAATAAAAAAATACACCATACGAAAAAGGAGAATAGAATATGAGTTCAAAAAGAAATATTTTTCTGGTAGTATTCATTCTGGTGCTATTTTCTACTTTAGCTGC
>MEYH01000011.1:573-13833 GCA_001773955.1 Candidatus Sediminicultor quintus
TACTCCGGACAATATAGTTTTACTGAATATAATCTAAGCAATACTTTAAATTTAGACCTGAACTATATTCATAGTCTCACTGATAAAATCTTTGCAGAAGGAGATTTGGTTATTAGATATTCTGATAAATCCTCTACAAATCCTTTGATAATTATGCCCAAAAAACTTTATATCGGCACCTATGACCTTATTCCTAATTTAGATTTAAGCGCAGGCAGATTAATTGTAAACTGGGGGTCATCAGATATATTTAGTCCTTTAGATAATTTTAATCCTTCGCCACCAGGGATATCTTTTACAGATATGTCCAGAAAGAGCGGAGTTTGGGCGGTTGATGCAACTTACTATCTTAATGATATCACCTATCTGCAGGCCATATGTCTTCCTAATTTTACCCCCTCATTTATACCTGAGGAGTATGAAGAACAATTATATCTTTACATGTTTTCTCCAGTGTTTCAGGCACAGGGAATAGAAATAAATTCTGTTAATATAACCCATACCTTTCCGGAAAATCCGGTTTGGGGAATAAAATTGGGAAGAAGTTTTACCTCTTTTGATGCCGCAATAAGTTATTATAATGGTTATTATTTAAACGCTTATCCTGAAACGGTGGAACTCACTCCCGGGCTTTCCGGAATGATTTTAAATTTGGGATTGGGGTATCCCCAAAAAAGTGTTTTCGGCTTTGAATTTCAGGGAGATTTTCCCGGCATTGAAGGTGCTACTTTAAGAGGTGATTTGGCTTATATAGTTCCACAACCCTGGCAAGTACAGGGTGAAGATGTACTAAAAGACCCTTACATAAAAGCAGTAGTTGGCGCTGATTATACCACCTCTTTTAACCTTTACTTAAATGCCGGTTTCATCTGGGGATTTATCCTTGAAGAAGGAGACCAATGTTCCCCTTATATCTATTTAAATGCCAAAAAGGAATTAGAAGACAGCAAACTTACTCCTAACTATTTAGGCATAATCAGTCTTCATGATGGAAGTATGATACACTCTATTGGCGCAAGTTATGATTTCACCGATGACTTTTCAGTTACCCTTTCTTACGTTTCTGTTTTCGGTGACCAATATTCAAAGCTGGGCCAGCTGGGAAGCGTTGAGGGAATATATATTTTAGGAGAGTGGTCTTTTTAATGGAAATAGAAAGTATGAATAAAAAAGAACAAATTTTAGAAGCTGCCCGGGATATCTTTTTTAAAAAGAGTTTTTATGAGGCTACTATGGACGATATTGCTTTACTTTCCGGGGTAAAAAAATCTACTATTTATTATTATTTCCCTTCTAAAATAGATTTAGCTTCACAACTTCTGGAGGTAAATGTAAAAAAGATTTTTGAAAAGACTAGTGAAATAATTTCTATTACAAATAGTATTAAACAACGGATTGAGTTAATAGTAGATTTTTATATCGATCTTTTAGAAAAAAATTCTAAGATTTTTATTATTATGCAAAGAATTGGTTATGATTTTATGCAAAAGGAAGACAGCAAGAAGAAGATCAATGAGCTCTTCGAAAAATTAAGAAAAAAGCAGAAGAAAGCAGGTGACCTGTTCGGGGAAGTCACTTTATCTTCAGGTAAAAGAATAAGCGGAGATCTATTTTTATATTCCCTGGTTGCTGCCCTGGGACGAGCTATTTTTGAAAATGTATCCCAGGGAAGAAAACCAAAAAAAGAGGATCTCCTGGCTATCGGTGATATTTTTATCGCCTCAGTTAAATAAATAGTACAGGGGACGGTTCTCTGTACCAGATAGTAATTAGCATTAGGTACAGAGAACCGTCCCCTGTACTTACCTGTACTTCTCTAAAAACTTGTTTTGCTGGAAAAGGTAAAGTTGTTGGTGCGAAGATAGGGGGTCACAGCCGGGCCGATAAATCCTGGTTTTGTTTGTCTTTCTTTGGAGATCATATCAACTGCCTTTAACATATCTATTACACCGGTATTAAACCTCATATTTTTAATTGCCCTTACTATCTTTCCATCTTCTATTAAGAAAGTCCCATCTCTGGTCATCCCGGTCAACTGAACGCTCATGGGATTGAGTATATTGACATAGTGAAAACGGGAAATATAAATTCCTTTTTTAGTAGAGGATATCATCTCCTCAACAGAATTACTCCCTTCTTTCATCACCAGGTTAAAAGGGAGGGCTCCGAAAGAAGCCTGTTCTGGCGGTAAAGTATTTCCGGTACATTTTCTATTATATTTTAAGGCAGTAAGATGGTCATAAACTCCATCTTTTATTACTCCGTTTTTAATGAGGTCTGTCTTTTCCCGAGGATATCCCACCAGATCAAAAGGTATGGGCATAGTAAGTTCATCAAAAGGATCGTCAGATACAGTTATAGTCTCCGGAAAAATCTTCTTGCCTTGATTATGACAAACGAAACTTTTACCCTCCATAATTGTTTTACCATTAAAAGCAGTATAGCCGGCATAGTTCAAGATTTCTGAAACTGCTTCCGGAGATAGGATAACCGTATAGATCCCCGGGTCAATCTCTATCTGTTCTACATTTTTTAAAGCAGTCCCTAATAATTCATCGGTTATTTTATTTATATTAAAATTATTAATATCACTGTCTATAAATGAGGTATGGGCGGTAGAATTATCTCGAGTGATGACACAATTGAAATCTACCTTGGTCCCCCGGTCAAAGGCAAAAACTCCTTCTGAGTTGGCTGCCAGGAGAGTAGACTCCTCTGTTCTAAAAGCTCCCGCCGCCTCATACTCTCTTTTATTTACTTCTTTTATCAGTTGACTTACTAATTGGGCTCGATTTAAAGGCTTAAAATTGGCCGTATCTTTAGAATATTTACTTTTTATTTTGTATAATTGGGGCTTTAATAATTGATAATGGTAATCTAATTTTGGAGCGATTTTAGCTACTTCAATTGCCTTTTCTATATTTTTTGCTATAGTGTGGTCATCAATACTGTTCATTTCTACTGTACTAATTCTATCTTCATTTATTACCTTTACAATTAAATTTATATTATTTTCTGCCACATTTTGGTGGATGTAAGATTCTGCAAATCTGGTAAGTTCACTTTTGCCCTCTGAGGCAATTATTTCAAAGTCGTAATTCTTAATAAAACTTTTTATCTTATTAACCAGTTCTTTCCCCGAATTTATATCTTTCATTTGGAAGCACCTACCTTTACCTTTCTAAATCTCGCTGGGGATGTGCCATGTGCTACACGCATCGCTTGACCCGGCTGCCCTTTGCCGCAATTTGGTACTCCCCAGACATGCCAATATTTTTCAGAGCTTATTCCATCACAAGATTTCCAAAACTCCGGCGTTATTCCTTGGTAGACTGCGTTTTTATAAATTTTTCCTAATTTTCCATTTTTTATTTCCCGGGCAATCTCTGTACCAAATTGGAAGTTTATCCTTTTATCATCTATACTCCAGCTCTTATTATAATCTAGATATAAACCTTCCTTTATATCTCCGATAAGTTTATCCAGCTCTAAATTTCCCGGTAATAAGTTGATATTAGTCATCCTAACCAGGGGGATTCTGTTCCAATTTTCTGCCCGGGCAGCACCATTACTTTTCAATCCTAATTTCAAGGCATCTTCCCTGGACATTAAATACCCCACAAATTTTCCTTTATTTACCAGATAACTTTTGGAGGCAGGGACGCCTTCATCATCATAGCCGAAAGTACCTAACCCTCCCGGGACAGTTGCATCAGCCACTATAGTCACTTCCGGGCTTCCATAGGTAAAATTATTTAATTTATCCAGAGTTAAAAAACTCCCTCCGGCATAGCTAATTTCTTTCCCTAAAACTCTATCTAATTCTACGGGATGCCCGCAGGATTCATGAACCTGTAGCGCAAGTTGAGACCCTCCCAATACAATATCCATTATCCCTTCCGGGACGGGAGGAGCAATTAATAATTGATTAGCCTCTTCAGCTATTCTTTCGGCATTTTCTAATAAATTCATCTCTTCTATAAATTCATATCCGCGCGTTGCGTAATCTCCTCCAAAACTGGAGGGATAGGAACGTTTTTGGAAATCACCTTCACCGATAGCATAAGCAGTAATTCCACCGCCTGATTCAAATATAGTCTGTTCGAGCTCAGAACCTTCGGTAGATACAAATATTTTATAAGTCTTATAAAAACTAAATGAACCTTCGCTTTTCTTTACTTTATCTTTTAACATCATCTTGGTAGCTTTTACTAAAAGATCTATCTTTTCTGATGGACTAACCTGGAAAGGATTTTTAACTATTGGAGTAATATAAGTGTCGATATGTTTATCTTCGGAAGCAAGTCTAATATCTTCTTTTTTGGTAAGGGCAGAGGCTCGGGCAATATCCAGAGCCTTGGCGGCTGTTTCCTGTAAAGATGCTTCGTCTAAATTATTAGAGGCAGCGAACCCCCAGGCACCATCAGCCAATACTCGTATCCCCACTCCCCTATCAGTTGAGACATTATAGGAAGAAAGGATACCATTTTCTACTTCGATGTTCTCCTTTTCAGTTTGAACAAATCTTAAATCAGCATAGCTTACTTTTGGTTCCAACCAATCTAAAATGTCTTTTAATATTTTTTTCATATCCTGCTTATCACCGCCTAAAGCTCTTTTGTCATTTTTTAAGAATCCCCCAGAACTGCGATAGCCGCTCCTCCAATACCAATATGTACACTTAAGGCAGGAGATGCTTCGGCAATCATTATTACTTTTGAGGAATTAAAGATGGTTCGAATTTTATCACTATACCACTGAGCCAGTTCAGGTGCCCCTACATGAGTAATTGCAAAGCGGGGATTTTTAACCTTTTTAGCAAATTGAATCGCCAAATCTACCGTCTTATGAATAACTCTTTTTTGCCCAACCACTTTAGCTGCTTCGACAATATTGCCATCAGAATTTATAGTCAAAATAGGTTTCAAGTTAAGAAGTGTACCTAAAAGTCCTTTAGTTTTATTCAAACGCCCACTACGCATTAGATATTTTAAGGTAGGTATACTGATAAAGATTTTAACATGGTCAGCAGCAATTTTTATTCGATCAATGATTTCTTCAAGGCTAAACCTTTCTTGAATTAATTGAGCCGCTTCAGCAACTAACAATCCTAAAGCAACTGAACTTGTTTTACTATCGATAATGTGAACTTTATTACTATGCTTCATATCCTTGCAACCTATACGTGCACCCTGAATCGTTCCGCTTAATTTTTCAGCGATATGCAAAGAGATTATCGATTCGTATTTTATTGCAATTTTATTATAAGCTTCTGTGAAAAAAGCTGGAGGAGGCTGAGAAGTAGATAGCTTTTCGTTAGAGGTCTCTAAAATATGAATAAAATCTTCTGGCTTCATTTCGACTTGATCCAAATAACTCTTTTTCCCAACTTGAATCACTATAGGCACAACTTGAATATTGTACTTTTTAATTATCTCCGGCGGTAAATCACAGGTTGAATCAGTAACCAACCCGACATTTTTCCTATGAGTATCAAGTTTAATCTTGGTATGCTGTTTGTGCATGTCGTCAACTTTGGTTTTCACTATGGTTCCGAATTCAGACAATCCAGTAAAAATATCTTCTGGCTTATCAGTGTGAATATGGACATGGACTTTGTTTTTAGAACCAGCAACAATCAGTGAATCCCCTAAAAAATTAACTTTTTGTTTAATTATTCCCAAGTCTAAGTTATTACCTTCTAGCAAGCATTCAGCGCAGAACTGAAAGTTAATTCCGGAATCAACTTTATCTAAATTAAAACTCCTCATTTTATTGGCAGAAGAAGTAATTGCTCTTAATGATTTAATTTTACCATTTTCAATAAAATTAACTATCCCCTCTAATAGGTTAACAAAACCCTGAGCCCCGGCATCGACTACGCCTGCCTTTTTTAATATCAGCAGTTTATCGGGCGTTTTGGCCAAAGAATCCTTTGCTTTAGATAATGAGCTCCTAAAAAGTTCGACAAAATCAGGAGTGTGGTGAGCATTTTCCGCAAGATGGTTTGCCCAATCTTTCATTACGGTAATAATTGTACCTTCTTGAGGGTGAGAAATAGCTTGCCGGGCTTGTTCTGCTGCCTTAGTGGCAGCTTGGGCAAAAGCTTCTGTGGAAAGACGTACTTTATCCTTTGTTGCTTCTGCCAGTCCTTGAAAAAATTGAGCTAAGATTGCACCGGAGTTACCCCGCGCTCCAATCAAAGCTGAATCGGCAATAATACTACTAATCCTGGCAAAAGAAGATTCTTTACATTTTTTTACCCCTCTTACAATACTTCTCATAGTTTCTGCCATATTAGTACCTGTATCCCCATCAGCTACCGGAAAAACATTAATATCATTTAGATACTGTTCCATCTGATTTATACGTTTGGCAGAATTTATAATAAAACGTTTAAATCGAGTACCATTTAAATATTTTATTTGAATTTTCATTTTAAAACACTCTCACCCCATTTCTAAAATAAAATAATACAGGGGACGGTTCTCTGTATCACAATATATATTCACCCTGCCCATTTATGAAGAGCTCTCGAATATTAAAAAAAATAATTACTGCTATTTATAATATACTCTGCTTTTATTAAAAATCCTTCTTTTTTTAAACAAAATATATACTGCTTTGTTTCACCGGTTCTCCGGTAATATCCTGCCATACCTGGCTGTAAATAGCAATCTGTTTTTGATAGACCTCGGTTAATTTAGAGTAATCCTTCTCATTTTTTGGCCGGTCAGTCTTATAATCTATCACTACCCAGCCATCGGTTTCCTTAAAGACCAGGTCAATAGTTCCGGATAGAATTATCGGGCGGGAATCCTGCTGGTTTAATTCGGCATGAAGAGGGTGAGCGGGCTCAATATTTATAGTAAAGGGAACTTCGCTATACTTAAGTTCTGCTTTTTTCAGGCGCCGATATAAATCACTCTTTTTAAACTTTTGCACCAGCTCCTCTAATTCTACTTTTCTCTTGGGAGATATCCCCTGTTTTTCCAGGGCTTTTTCCGCATGTAAAGACAATAACTGCTCCTCAGGATCTTCTTTAATTAAATAATCAAAGATTCTATGAACAGCACTCCCCCAGGCAGTCCCGCCAACATCAACCGTGGCAATCTTTCGGTGTTTCTCTTCATCTTTAAAATCAGTCGGTGTTTTTTCATCATAACTACTTTTTGATAAATCTTTCATCCATTGCCCGCATTCTTTTTGAATCTTCTGATAACCATCAAGCAAAGATTCTTTTTCTTTTACTTCCGCCCTGGGCAATCCTGCTTCCGGAACAGTAACATTCATCTCTCCTCCAATATTTTTCAATAAAGGCAGCCAGGGATTACTCTTATTACTCTGATGGTTTAAACTGCTGATAACCAGGAGATTCTTGGCCCGGGTGGCCGCTACATAGAGCAGACGGAGTCCTTCTGCTTTATTAAAAGATGCCTCAAGCTGACAATAATCCTCCCAATTTTTAGGTTGAGCCAATCTTTTCCCTTTATTGTAAGTATTAGAGCGGCACACTAAAAAATGACCATACGGTTCCTGCCCTGTCCTTTCAATATAATAAGTTGGTTCATGGGCAGCAGCATTGTAAGAAATTGCTAAAAATACCACCGGGGATTCCAGACCTTTGGCTTTATGTAAATTCATAATCCGGACAGTATTTTCTTCGGTCAGTATATCCAGCTCCTCTTCGATCCCGGCTTCCAGCATCTTCTCTAATTGGTCTACCATTGAGGCAAATCCTATAACTTCTCCCGCCTCCGCTTTTCTTGATCTCTCCAGAATGAAATAAAGCTCCCCGCATTTATTTAGATTGTAACCCTCTAAACAGGAATGGGAAAGCAGGCCTGAATCTACAATAATCTTTTCCATAGCCGTAACCGGCGGCAGTTTTTTAGTCCACAGATGAAATCCCCTTAGCCGGCAAAAAGCTCTGTCAAAATTCTCCTTTAGTGTGCGGTTTAGTTTTTCCGGTATTTTTTCATAAAAATCAAATTCACCGCCTGCTTCTTTAAATTGATACAAATCATCCTCAGAAAATCCAAAGAATATTCCCCGCAAGACAGCGGCAATAAGCACCTGATTTTCTATATCTCTCATTAAGCGAAACAGCTTTAACAGTTCTTTTATCTGGCGGGATTCATTTAAAGAGGCATAACCTGAAACCGTAAAAGGTATTCCATGTTCTGCCAGAGTGCGGGCATAGATATCCATCCCGCTTCTGTAGCGCAGAAGAATCATAAAATCCTTATAGGTGGCTGATGTAGAAGTTCCAGCCTTTATCTCTCCTTCTGTCCGCACTAATTTAAATCCCTTATCGACCATATCACGAATGACTCGGGCGATGGACTGGGCATCCTGCCGGATAGTATCACTTTTTTTGCTTCCTTTAGAAATAGTCATCTGCCTTACTCCGGAAAGATATTGCGGATTATCTTCCCAAACGGTCTGCATCGGTGAATATACGGCCTGGAATTTTCCCTGACCACTTGAAAATAGTTCTTCAAATATAGGATTGAGGTAAGAACCGATAGAATATAGTGAGCGGAAATTGGCCTGTAATGTTAAGACCTCCCCTCCACTTTTTTCAATCAGTCCCTTTACCAGATTATAGATGGCAATATCAGCCCGGCGAAACCGGTAAATGGACTGCTGGGGGTCTCCTACCACAAATAAGGAACCCGGGCGCGGTACCAATTTCTGCCAGTTCTTTTCATAAACATCCTGGCCGGTAAGATAAAAGATTATTTCTGCCTGAATAGGGTCGGTATCCTGAAATTCATCTACTAGCAGACATTTATATTTTTGTTGAAAATATTGGCGTACTTCGGGGTAATCCCTTAACAGTCGAGAGGTCTTTAAGAGCAAATCCTGAAAATTAAGCATCGAAACATTCTGGCGTAATTGGTGATAATATTCTACCACCGGCAGGACGAATTTAATGGTACCGGCATAACAGTATTCCCGCCATTGCTGCAGGGTCGGATTAATAACTTTTTCTTGAAGCTTTAAAACAATGGAATCTCTGTACTCTTTTGCCTTTTCTTGTGAAGTCCATCGGTTTAAAGTAACCTTTTCTGAGTTGGAAAAATTTTCCAACAATTTTATCTTATTATAATCTTCTTTAATGTAATCATAAAAACCTTTCATCCTTTTTACGCTTAAGACTGCTTCCTGTAATTTGTCATAACCCATTTTCGGTTCTTCATCCGGAATATATTGGCTGGCTTCATCGCTAAAAGATACAATCTCTTTGACAGCTTCTTTTATATTCGGTTTTGGTGATATCGGGAAAAATGGCTTAACCTCCGGATAAGTGCATACCGTTTTATAACAATCCGTAAGTTCTGAGGGTTTTATGCCCAATTCTTCCAGATGTATCAGAGAGGGGGATTCTTCTATTTTAAGATTAAGCAAATATCTTTCCCAGGCTTCTTCTTTTAATAAAGTATCATCAAGGTCATCAAGTTCGGCAAATTCTGAATCAAGTCCGGCTTCAATCGGTCTTTCCCTTAACAGGCGGGCGCAAAAAGAATGAATAGTCCCCAGATAACACTGTTCCAGATTAGAAAGAGCTTCCCTTAAATAACCTTTTTCTATTTCGTCTTCTGTTTCCCTAAAACTGTTTTCAATTTTTTGTTGGAACCTTTCTTTTAGCTCAATAGCCGCTTTTCTGGTAAAGGTAATGGCGGCAATTTCATCCACCTTGAATTTCCCCGATTTAATTAGAACAGCCATGCGTTGGATCAGGCTGGAAGTCTTCCCCGACCCGGCGCTTGCTTCGACTAAAATATTACGGTTTGTTTCTTTTATAATTTTATCTCGAGCTTTCTGGTCAATTAATTCTTTTAGAAAACGATTACTCATATTTTTCTTGCAGCCTCCTCAGATTATCCAGGGCGGGTTCTTCATCATATTTTTTTGCATTCTTTCCGCTTACTTCCATCACTTGATTTTGTTCCAGGATATCCCGGTAATCGGCACACATAAAAGCATCCGCTTTTTGAATCATAGCAAAATTTCCTTGAGCAACAATATCAAGCAATAAATCTATTATTTCCAATACCTGATTTCTTCTTTCTTCTCCATAGAAATATTGCCGGCCCTGACCTGGTAATGTGGGGAAATAATAGCCCGCTTTTTGTATTTTAGGAAAGGCAGATATCCCGGCTTTCGCTAATATTTTTTTAAGGGATAAGGCATAGAGGGCGTGCTGAACCTGTTTCCCATTTCGAAAATATTTGCTTCGACTAAATTCATAAGGAGTTCCGGTTTTGTAATCAATAATACGATAAGTATCCTCATCTAATTTATCTATGCGGTCAATCTTCCCCTGAAAACTGATCGACTTGCCGCCGGGCAGAGATAGCTCTACTGCTTTTATCCTGCCTAATTCTTCGTTCTGGTTATCCCGGGTGCCAAAAGCAAGTTCCAGATAAGCTGGAATTTCTCCTTTATATTTTTCTTCTTCGCAATGTAGAAAGAAGCGGCAGGAATCCAATATTTCTTTGCCTTCATGCTGGTACACCAGATTATTGGGAGGGGCTAATCTTTTTCTTTTTTGTTTCAGCTGGGAAATCACCAGGTCTTCTAAAATAGGCCAATGGTTAGTATAAGATGGTGAAATAAAAATTCCGGGTGGTGATATTTCTTTTAACTTTTTATAAAATTTCTCGAAAATTTGATGAAAGATAATACCTTTTTCCGAAGGTTTCAGCCATACACCCGGGTCTTCAATCATCTCTTGAGGCGGCTGTATTTTTAGGATATATTTTAAAAAGTATAGATAGGGGCAAAAAGCAATCAATTCCAATCTGGAACTTGATACCATCAACCCCCGGTTAAGACGGGGATCTACCCATTCAGGGTCTACTTTTACTTTCCCATTAAAGCGGTTAAGCTCTTCTTTTTCTCTCTGTCGAGCGGCATAAAAACCTTCGAATAGGTCAGGGTAAAGGTGCTCAAAAAGGGGAGCAATATCTAAAAAGTTATGTCTTGTGGAATATAAGAACCAATCTGCGGAATCAAGAATTTCCTGGGGCTTGCCCGGAATGAACCCGGAAGTATCTTGAAAACTGCTGTAAAAATCAGAATAATCTTTCTGCTCGTCCCCGGTTTTTAAACGGTGTAACTGCAGCATTAAACTCGATGGGGCTAATTCCCGATTGCCTTGAGTGTCAAAACGGGAATAGGAAAGAATAATTTTGCCTTCAAGAGAAGCAAGTAATTGGAGCATCTTGTATTGGCTTTCTTTATTTTTTCCTTTATCCTGATTAATGCGGCCAGTATTTTTTTTCTCGGCATCCAGTAAAATAGATCCGTCATGCGCTGAATCGGGAAATTTGTCAGAGTCCATTCCTACAATAAAATTATAAGGGCGATTAAGCCAAATTCCCTTTTTGTAGCTGGCCGTATGCAGAAATCCTCCTCTCGGTTCCGAACAATTAACCCTTTCCTTTTTGATTAAATCATTTATCAAGGTGAGAACTTCATTTACCGGCATATCAGGAAGAGGATAGTCACTTTCTATAAAAACAGTTAACCTCTCTTTTATTTTTTTAATCGCTTCTTGGTCTAAATTATTTTCTTCATCTATCCTGCTGTAATTAGTAACAATATTTATAAGCCCCCGGGCAACCTGCTTTGGTGAGATAGTATAATCAAAATTCTCTTGGGGTAATTCATGGAAAATTTGGGTTATAAATTCCCTGATCCAGAAAAAGTCTTTTATCTTTTTGCGATACCCCTCTTGCCTGTCTTCGGATACCTGCTCAATCTCACTTCTTAACTGTCTTATACTTAAATCTAATCCCTTGATATATCGATTCCTTTTATGTCCAATCGGAGTATTTCGCAGTAAAGAAGCCACTCGTTGGGGAGTGGGTATATCCGGATTCGACTGCTGGTTTTTAAACTCAAAATTACCCCCGGTTAGCAAAAAATAAAATTTTGCTATACTGTAATTATCGCGTATCCAATCAATCAGGTCAAAAAACAGTTTCGCCGGAGAAGTATTTTTAATGCTTATCCCGCTGCCAAATGTAATGTGAAAAGAGTATTGTCTGGATAGCTGATAAAGATATTGGGAATAGGGTTCCTGCACAGTATAAAAAATACTCACTTCATCTAAAGGAATATTTTGAGATTTTATCTTTCGGACAATTGTTTTTACTTCATTAAATTCTCCGTGAGACTGAATTAACTCAATATTAAGTTTTCCAGACAGATTGGATGTTATCTTATCTATATCGTATAAATAATCAAGCGGGTCTTCCGGAAAATTTTCTTCTTCTTTGGTAGCCCCGGAGAAATAAAAAGAAGCAGGTTTTTTTAAGTTTCTTGGGGCGGGGAAATAGATAACCTTTGCTCCCGGTAATATAATTTTCCGGAAAAAGACCTGTTCCAGGTAATTTAATTCGATATTAGAGGGGACAATGAATGTCTCTTTTTTTTGCTGATTTTTTTTCTTATATTTAATTGCCTGAAGATAGATATCCGCCTCATCAATATAATTTTGCTCTTTTAATATTTTCTCATACTCCTGCATTATCTTAAGCAGATCTCCGCTCTTTTGGGAGTTAACTATTACAGGGTGCGGAAAATTTCGGGAAGAAAATCCTGCTATCCTCAGCTCTTTTATGGCCAGATAAATCGAGCGGCTGATTCCGGGAGAAAATAGAGAGGTCTGAAAATAATCCAGCATTTTTTCCCGGGATAATTTCTTTAATATTTGAAGCAGGAATATCTGGCCTAAAGAATTATCTAAAATTTTTAATTTATTTTTAGAGATATAATCATCACAGTAATCTCTGGCTAGATCGAAAATAGTAGTGATATTCAGGTTCAACGCAAAAAAGCCTTCTCTGGATAAGCTTTTTTTAAGGGCGCTGCCATCCAAATAAGAAGGCATAATTAAATTTTTACTGCCGGATAAATTCTCCCGGCATATTTTCTTTAAGGGAGATAAAAATGGATGCATATAATTTTAAACCCCGAACTCCCGCACTGAATATAATAAAAGGGAATTTTAAATTTATCTAAAACTCTGGAAGCATTGGATTTTTTCATTTCTGTAACTCATAACTATTATAACTTTTGATCTGATTTATCGACTTCCGCTTTTTGGGGCGTATTTGGTAAGATTCCGGATAGCCCATGGTTATGATAAGTTCAACTCTTATTTCTTGAGGGATATTAAGCAGCTTTTTTACCCCTTTTTCATTAAACCATACCAGTATGCAGGTACCCAATCCTTCTTCTACT
>MEYH01000012.1:0-381 GCA_001773955.1 Candidatus Sediminicultor quintus
GTAATTGCCGGTAGAAGGCCATACTGCTTTCTGGGAAGTAGGATCAAACTGACCGGTCACCAATCTGGGGACCAGACAGCCATAAGTAGCTCCGACTTTATGAGCGCCGGTAGGAAACCATTTGCCCACTAAAGCAAATATTCTAGCTTTTACTCCGGTTAATTCAGGGGGTAATTCTAAAAAATTAACTCCTCCGAATTGGCCACCCTTTTTTACAGGTTCATTCTTCCAGGTAATCCGAAAAAGATTGTTAGAATTAATATCCCATAATCCTATATCTTTTAAGTTATCTTTGATTTTATCGGGAATAAGTTCTGGATTCCTCATCTGTTCAAAAGTGGGAATAACAATATTTTTCTCTTTAGCTCTCTTTACAGTTCT
>MEYH01000012.1:394-18052 GCA_001773955.1 Candidatus Sediminicultor quintus
TCGTTAATAGTCAAATCAATCATTATATTTTTCTCCTTTTTATAGTCGTTAGTGAATAGTGAATAGTCGTTTGCTGTAGGGGTCGGATTTATCCGACCCGAAACGGGTTTGATGAATCAAACCCCTACCTTCTAAATACTTTAAATTATTAGCTATTGTTCTGGATTCTGACTCCTGAATTCTATCCTATAAACTTGTACGCAAAACCTGCCAGAGGATCGTCCCCTGTCAGGTTTTTAGGAAGTCGATAAATATATCAACTGCTCGATAAAGAGATTCCAATTCTATATATTCATCGTTTTGATGAGCCTGGGCAATATCACCGGGTCCAAAAATAATGAAAGGCATCTTCTTTTCCGGGATAATTGTTGCTCCATCAGTACAGTATTTGGTAACTATCACTTCTTTCATTCCGGCTGCCTGCAGAAACTTTTCTACATAAGGATTACCCGGACTGGTGAAGATTGGAGGGTGGTAGTTAAAAATCTCTTCTGCAAACCGCACTTTATACTTTTTCTCAATCTCTTCACCGGTCTTTCTGACCAATTCCACTGCTTTCTCTTTATCCTCTTCTGAAATTACCCTGAAATCCAGCTGTATTTCCGAATAATTGGGGACAATGTTTACCTGTACTCCACCGTGAAATTGTCCGATATTCATTGAACTTTTACCCCAAAAGGGGTCTGCTTCAAATATTTTATTACATCTTTCGGTAACATTCATAACAAACTCACTCCCCGGAATGACTGTATTTACACCCGCCTCAGGAGTTGAGCCATGAGCAGATTTCCCAAAAAATTTAGCTCTCATCCATAATTCTCCTTTTTCCCCGGTAGATACCTGAAGATTGGAAGGTTCGGCGATAATAAGGAAATCAGTCAGGTCAAAATAACCTCCCTCAACTAAATTTTTTGCTCCTCTATATCCCCATTCTTCATCTGCCGTAAGGACTATTTGAATTGACTTTTTAGGAACGATTCCCCTTCTTTTTAAAAGTGCCGCTGCGTAAAGGATGGTGGCCACCCCGCCCTTCATATCTGATGCCCCTATACCATACATTTTTTCGTTTTCGATCAATCCTTCAAAAACGGGTTTTGTCCAATCCTCTTCTTTTACTCTCACCGTATCTATATGCCCGCAAAAAGTGATATCCCTCTCTTCTTCTCCTTCAATTTTCGCAATAACCGAACTCCTGCCTTCTTCTAAAGGAACTAACTCAGAGTGGATATTATTTTTTAAGAGAAACTTCTTTACAAAGTCAGCAATTTGATTTTCATTCCCCGGAGGATTTACACTTTCAATCTGAATGAGACTCCGAAGAAGATCGTTTATTTCTTTTTTTTCCGTATTATTCACTTTGAACTCATTGTCTCCTTTACTGATTTTAAGTTGGGATCTATTACCAAAGCTTCTCCTCCTGCTTTTTTCGCACTCTCTACATCTTTTAAACCATTTCCGGTAACCAGTACCACAACTTTATCTTTTTTAGAGATTTTTCCTTCTTTTAACGCCTTGACCATGCCGGCAAAGGCAGTAGAACCCGCAGGTTCGGCAAAAATCCCCTGCACCGTGCCTAAATATTTAATTGCTTCCATTATCTCTTTATCGCTTACTGCAATACCAAATCCCTTCGATTCTTTTATATCTCTTACCGCCATCAGACGATTTCTGGGAATCCCTACGGCAATACTATCGGCAATGGTATTCGGCTCCACAAATTTCACTTCACCATCACCATTTACTGCCTCAACAATCGGTTTACACCCTTCCGCCTGTACAGCAACAAGTTTAGGTAAATGGTCAATAAGGCCTAAGGAAAACATATCCTTGTAAGCTTTGGCAACTCCGGAGATAATACAACCATCTCCTACCGGTACAAAAAGATAATCGGGTACTTCAAAATCCATCTGCTCAATAATTTCCAGTGCAACTGTCTTCTTTCCTTCCACCATATAGGGATTAAAAGCAGTATTTCGATTGTACCATCCAAATTCTCTGGTTGCTTCGATGGACAGATCAAAGGCTTCATCATAGGTTCCTCTTACCGCAAAAACGGTTGAGCCAAATACCAGAAGCTGGGCAATCTTGGCAATCGGTGCGGTTTGGGGAACAAAAATATAACTCTTTAAACCCACCGACGCAGCAGCTCCCGCAAGTGATGAGGCAGCATTACCGGTTGAGGCACAGGTAACAATTTTTTCTCCCAATTCCCGTGCCTTTACTACGGCAATGGCAGACGGCCTATCTTTTAAAGAGGCAGTGGGGTTCCTTCCGTCATCTTTAATCCAAAGATTTAGCATATCTAAATCTTCTCTTATTCTTTTTACTTCATATAAGGGAGTCCAACCCACTTTTGATGGCCCTATTTTAGCAGGATTATCCACCGGCAAAAGCGGCAGGTACCTCCACATCGAAAATTCCTTATTTTTTTTAAGTGTATCCTGATTAAAAACTTTTTTTATCTTCGGATAATCATAAATAATTTCTAAAACGCCTTCGTCTCCGCATTTCGGACAATTATATTTTACTTCTTTAGATTTATATTCAGTTCCACATATTAGACATTTTAATTTCTTTATATAGTTCATTTTTATTTTCTCCTATTTACCGCCCATGGTGAGCGTCATAACTGCTTTTGCTGTATGTAATCTATTTTCTGCTTCATCATAAACAATTGAATGGGGTCCATCAATAACTGAATTTTCAACTTCCTTCTCTCTATCCGCTGGGAGTGCATGCATATACATTACATCTTTATTGGCAAGTTTCATCATTTTCTCGGTACATTTCCAGGTTTTGCAGGACTCAAGTAAAGCATCAACTACTTCGCCTTTTTGATTAGTAACCCAGCTTCCCCAATTTTTAGGTATTACTATATCTGCACCTCTATACGCTTCTTCTATATCATGAGTTATGGTTAAGGTTCCTCCGTGTTTTTCAGCATTTTCTTTAGCTTGTTTAATAGCCCAATCTGGTAAATCATACCCTTTTGGATAGGCAAGAGTTACCTCCATTCCATATCTCGGGAATAAAAGAATTTGAGTAAGTGGAACTGAAATTGGTTTCTTATGACTGGTTGCATAAGCCCAGATAATAGATACTTTAGTACCTTTCAAATCTCCAACTTTTTCTTTCATAGTCATCAAATCAGCAATTCCTTGCATTGGATGATATAAGTCACATTGTAAATTCAGAATGGGAACCGTAGACCACTTTGCCATTTCTCTTAAATATTTATTCCCTACTTCCCAGAAACAATTTCTACAAGCTATCGCATGACCATATCTGGATAAAATAACAGCTGTATCCTTAGCTTCTTCACCATGAGATATTTGCATGGTACTGGTATCAAGAAAAGTACCATGACCACCTAAATGAGCAATCCCTGCTTCCATAGAGTTTCTGGTTCGGGTTGACTGCTCAAAAAACATTAAAAATATTGTCTTATATAGTAAATAAGGTGTTGGTATACCCATGGCAAATTTTTTCTTTAAATCAAAAGAAACTTCGAGTAAGGTGTCTATTTCTCCTTTAGTCCAATCTTGAAGTGTAATAAAATGCTTACCTTTAAATATAGTTTGCATTAATTTGTTTCCTCCCTTTCAACGGATAAATTTTATTTGAGATAATTCTAAATCTTTTAATTATTAATTAAACTAATTTTTAAAATATTACTCTACCTTGCTCTTCACCAATTCCCCGAATCCTTTTTCCCCGATCACCCCTTCATCGTCTTTATATACTATTTCCCCGCGGAGGATAGTCATATAAATTTTCCCTTTTAAAGTCTTCCCAGCAAGGGGAGAGTATTTTCCCTTGCTCTTCAGTTTTGAGGGTTCTACGGTCCATTCTTTATCCATATCTATTATGGTAAAATCAGCATCACTCCCAATTTGAATAGCTCCTTTTTGAGGATAAAGTCCATATCTTTTGGCTGTGTTTTCTGACATCAGTTTCTGAACCTCACTCAAAGTTAACCTTCCTTGGTGATATCCGTAATGAAGCATCGTTGGAACGGCTAATTGTGTACCAGGGATACCGGCATAATTTTTCCAGATATCAGGAGATGATTTTTCCTCCGGGTATTTACCGGCAGCGTGGTCGGTGGAGAGAAAGTCAATTGAGCCATCTTTCAATCCCTTCCAAAGCTCTTCCCTATCCTCTTCTTTGCGTAAAGGCGGCGCAATTTTTAATAATGACCCCAGTTTTTTGAAATCTTCTGTTGTGAAAATTAAATACTGAGGACAGGTTTCAGTGCTTACATTTAACCCTTGAGCTTTCGCCCACCGAATAACATTTAACCCTTCTTTGGTAGAAAGGTGAACAATATGAAGTTTATTCCCAACTTTTTCAGTAATTCCCACTACCGACCATATTGCTTCTGGCTCTGCCTCATATGTCCTTCCTAGAGACCAACTCTCGGGATCTTCTCTCCCCATCTCCTGCATCAAATGAGAATAATAATCCACTAGATAATAATCTTCAGCATGTATTGCACACACCAGGTTTAATTCTTTCATTAATCTGAAGACTTTATCCATATAGGGGACAGACATCCTGGGATACAGTTCCATCCCGGAAATAGTGTAAAATTTTACCCCAACAATACCTCTATCTTTTAATTCTTTCAAACTTTTTTTATATTCTCCTGATTCAACCTGCTCGGGAGTTACACCTCCCCAGAAAGCAAAATCCACATAAGCTTTTGATTTTACTATATTTAATTTGTAATCATAATTTGAAGCAGTGGTAATCGGCGGAATAGAAGTGCAGGGCATATCGATAATAGTAGTAATACCCCCTGCAGCTGCACTCTTAGTCCCGGTCTCAAAATCTTCTCTCTCGGTAAATCCAGGATCATCAAAATGGACATGAGGGTCAATAAATCCAGGGAATACTACATTTCGTTGGGCATCAATTTCTTTTTTCACAGAAAGTAATGCCTCACCCGCAGGTAAAATATCTTTTATCTTCCCCCTTTCAATATATATATTTACCGTTTTCAATTGATCCTTTTCTACAATTCGGGCATTCTTAATTCTTAGCACCTTATCTCCTCTTTGTTTCCCATTTTAAATGAAATTATTTTAATTATAACATTGCCTTATATATATTTAAAGATAAAAACTATTCTTAAATCAACTCAAAAGAAAGACCATGAAGATATATTAGACGTCTGTCCTACGAACTTTATGATCATATTGTAGGGGCACAATGAATTGTGCCCTCACCATATTATTACCTAATTTCTCCTGTGGGCACGATACATCGCGCCCCTACATTATCATTCCCCGATCAGGTCGAGGACAGGTTTGTTTACTTTTTGGGTTACAATCATTAATTCTTTAATCCTGTTTTTAAAGAATCGGAATCGGTAAAAAGAATAGAGTTGATGCCGATTTTTTGAGCAGAAAGTACATTTTCTTCCGTATCGTCTATAAAAACTGCCTCTTCAGGTTTAACGCACTCACTTCTCAGAATATGCCAGTAAAAATCCGGGTCAGGTTTGGATATACCCATTAAATTAGAGGCATAAACCTCATCGAAGATTTCGTAACTACCTTGATTTAAAAGATAGTAATAATGCGAATCAATAGTGTTGGTGCCACAAACAACCCTTGAATTATTTCTTAGCTGTTCTATTATATCCTTGGTTCCCTGGATTATTCCCGGGTTAAAAAATTTACCAAATAATTCTTCTTTTACTTTCTTACCATATCTTAAAGAAAATCTTACCCAAAATTCATTACTGTTAATTTTTCCGTCAAGAAGTTCTCTAAAATTTCCACCAGCACAAACAAAAAAATTTTCTTCAGTAATTCCCAGATAAGCGCTTATAACGGGAATATCATTAAAGTCACAACACAAGACGCCTCCCATATCAAAAATATAAAGTTTCTTCATCATTATCTTGCTTATCCTTTCCTTGATGAATACAGGGCTGCGCCGCCCAGGAAATACTTAGATAGTTTAAAAAATACTATCAATATCGGAATACTCGCTATGGCAGCAACTGCCATCATTGCCCCCTCATCAGTATGTTTTTCCGCCATAAATTTAACGATATATAAAGGTATGGTTTTCATCTCTTCACTCTGCACCGCCAGCAAAGGCCACAATAAATTATCCCATTGGGATTTAAAAGTAAGAATGGCCAGAGTTGCCACAGCTGGAATACTATTCGGTAAAATAATTGTTCTGAAAATCATCAATTCACTCGCCCCATCTATCCTGGCTGCATCCAATATTTCATCGGGAAAAGTAATAAAATATTGCCTCATTAAAAACACGCCAAATGCATTTACTAAAAAAGGAGCTATCAACCCAGCATAAGAATCTTGAATTCCTAATTTAGTAGTGACCAGATAAAGGGGGATCATTATGGCCTCAAAGGGTATCATCATGGTGGCCATAATTAACATAAAGACCACAGCCCTGCCTTTGAAATAATATTTAGCCAGACCAAATCCGGCCAGGGCTGAGAAGATTACGGTAGTAGCAGATACTACTGAAGCTACTATTAAGGAATTTAAAATATTTCTTATATAGATAAAACTTCCATCATTACCCCTTATCCCCTGCCAATAATTCTGCCAATAAAAACCCTTTGGGATCCATCGATAAGGCATTTTTAAAATATCATTTGCCGGCATGAGAGAGGCAGTAAACATAAATATAGTAGGAGCAAGGATAAATAAAGCTGCCAGAATGAGAAATACCCAGATAAATATATCTAATATTAAGGATTGATTAGAAATTCTATTCTTTTTTATGGTCAGGCCATAGTCCATAATAAATTTTCTCCTTAATAACTGATTTCATCAGCCCGGGAAGATTTAAATTGCACCCAGGTAAATAACATCATAATAACAAATAAAATAATACTCATAGCACTTGCTCTGCCAATCTGATGATCTCTTATGGCAGTATGATAAATATTTAAAGTGATTACATTTATAGGAGCTAACGGTGCTCCTCCTTGAGTAAATAAATATTGGGTACTGAAGGTTCTCAAACATTGAAGCATGGAAATAATAGAAACTAAAATAGTAGTAGGTTTCAAAAGAGGAAGAGTGATATACCAAAAATTTTTCCAATCATTTGCTCCATCTATTTTAGCAGCCTCATAGATACTTTGAGGAATCGATGCCAATCCCACAATAAAGATTATGGTAAAATAACCCACATATTTCCAAAAATAAACCAGCATAGTAGACATTTGAACCATCACTGAATTGGCCAGCCACTTGTGGTCAATACCGGGAGTGTTCATAATTGAATTTAGCCACTGATTACCCAGCCCCCTGGGGTCAAAGATTAATAGCCAGATTACCGCAGCCACTACAGACGATAAAACAGCGGGAGAATAATAAGCTAACTGGAAAAAATTCTGAAATCTCTTTCTGGACATTATAAAAATAGCAAATATGAGACTAAAAATTAAAAGGGGTACAAAAGTCCCCAGAGTAAAAACCACTGTAGCTCTCATAGAATTCCAGAAATCTGAAGATTTAAGAAGATAGCTATAATTATCAAGCCCAATGAAATCAGGCGGTTTTAAGGATAACAGCTTTTTCTTGAATAAACTGGTATAAAGGGCATTAAAAATCGGATAGAAGCTAAAAAGGGAAAAAAAGATGAGTGTCGGAGCAACGAATATCCATCCCCAGCGGGCTTTTTTCCGTTCAATACTATAATTGGGTATTCGTTTGTTCATCAACTATACTCCTTCCATGAGAACCACAGGGCTAAGCTAAATAATAACCCAGCCCTGTGGTTTCAACTAAAACTATTATCCTTCGTCAAGTACTTCCTGAACTTTTCTCCTTAATGTTTTCAATGCATCCTCTGGTGAGACGCCGGCTAGCATGACTGATTCTACGGCTTCCCTGATATGTGATTGAATTTTGGCACTATTCTCTCCATAATATACGATATGACCTTTTGCCATATCATTGGTAAACACATCGGAGTAAGGCATAGATTTATAGGTCTCTGAACCCATAAGTTCAACTGTAGGCTGGACAATATTGACTTTGGTCAGATATTCTTCTGGATGGCTGAGCATATAAGCAATAAATTTCCAGGCCATTTGCTGATTTTCCTTCGGTTTCTGACCATTGACCATATAATAATGTCCATAGTAGGCTGCAGGAACATCTTTCACCGCATTTTCGAATTTCGGGAAGGGGACAACCATCCACTCCTTGCTTTCATAAAAAGCAGGATTATCTGCATTAATCCTTCCTATCTGATAAAGGCCGGTATGACACATGCCTATATCATTATTATCCATATTGAAAAGCTTTCTGGCATTAGTATAGGTGGGTGAACCGAGATTTCTGCCGCTGGGACCCCATTCCTGCATAAATTTAAGAAATTTTATCCAGGCTTGGTCATTAACAATGGCAGTTTTACCATCATCGCTAATTAACTGTCCTCCCAGCTGTTCAACCATAGGTACCATGGCTACAAGATAATAGGGGTATCTGAAGTCAAATCCTCTTCTGTTAAGAATTTCACCTTCACGTATACATAACTTATCTGATACCTCCACCATTTCTTCCCAGGTTTTGGGATAATCCTTTTCAGGATCTAATCCAGCATCCCTAAATACTTTTTTATTAATAAAGATACACCAATTAGTTAATTCTAATGGCAGTCCATAAAGTTGTCCTTTATAGGTTACCGGATCTAACACCCCAGGGATATAAGCATCGTAAACTGCCTGCAGACTGGGATAACCGGCCGCCTGAAAATCGATGGGAGCAAGACGCTCATTGGCTATATAGGCATATTCATCTTCGATGGACATATTGAAGATATCCGGACCCTGATTTGCGGCAAAGGCAGTCAAAATCAATTCCTGAATTTGACCTGAACCGCTGGTAACTCTCTTGATGGTAACTCCAGCATTGGCCTGCTCAAATTCAGCAATATATCTATCTTCAATTTCCGTTCTATTGGGGTCTTCGTGAGTCCAGAAAGTAATTTCCAGGTTAGCAGCTGCATTCATGGTCATAGATAGAAGAAGTACAAAAAGAAAAATAGTGAATAATTTTTTCATGGATACAAACCTCCTTAAAAAATTAATATAGTAACTTTTTTCTTATTTCTAATTAACTAAATTCTTCCTTCACCTCCTTTCACTTAACTTTGCCAGAGGAGACAGCTTTACAAATTTAAATTTCTTTCATTTTAACATATTTAACATAATCTAACAAATTCCTGCTTCCTCTAATTAGATTAAGAGACCTTCTCGTAGCTACCCCAATCGAATATCCTTCTCAAGGCACTGTTTTCTACAGGGATGGAGCACCTTGTTCTTCATCTTTTCGTACTCTTCCAGAGTAATCCTCTATCTTTTAATGATAATAATTATCTCTTTAAATTTCATCAAACCTATCTTAAACTATTTTTTGGTATTTGTTTCATAAAGTATTATAAATTATTTGACAAAAAATAGATTATGAGGTAATATTATAGAAAACGTTTTCTATAATAAGAAAAGTGAAAATATATGAATGTAACTATAAAAGAAGTGGCAAAAAAAGCAAACGTTTCCATTACTACCGTTTCCCGTGTATTTAATGGAAATGATGGTGTTTCTCCCAAGACACGTAAACGTGTATTAAAAGTGATCGAGGAATTGGGATACTCTCCTTCTGCTATGGCAAGTGGTTTAAAGACCAATCTTTCCAAATGTATTGGCATTGCTGTACCGGATGCACTTGGTGACTTTTATGGAGAAATAATAGACGGTATTGAATCAGTGACAGCAGAGAAGGGATATAACGTTATCATCTCATTAAACCATCGTATTATCAAAGAAGAACTTGCAGGAGTCAATTTTTTTAAGGCAAAAAAGGTCGATGGTGCCATATTGGTCACGACCAGTGGTGATGATGATTATATTCATTCTCTGATAGAGGGAGGTTATAATATCGTTTTATTGGACAGAGACCCTCACAGTTTAAATGTTGATACGGTAAAAATAGATAACTTTGGTGGTGGATATATGGCAACCGAGTATTTATTGAATCTTGGACATTCTTCTATTTTAGTCATTCAAGGAATTCCTTTTATTGATTCTTCTAAAGAACGATTTAATGGATATAAAAGAGCTTTAAAAAATAAAGGAATAAAAATCAAAAGTCAATTTGTCCTGAATGGAAATTTTACCGTAGATAGCGGATATTTAAGTGTAAAAAAATATCTGGATAACTATGGATTAGATTTTAGTGCCATATTTGCCACGAATGATCAAATGGCGATTGGAGCTATTAAAGCTTTGAATGATAAAGGAATATCGATTCCTGAGCAAGTTTCTATCGTTGGATTCGACGATAGTTATATTTCACCGTATATTATTCCACCACTTACTACCATAAAACAAAGAAGAGAAGAGATGGGTAAAATAGCAGCCGAGCTGCTCTTGGATCGGATAATTTCCGGCCATAAAAAAGGAAGAACTCCAAGACAAGTTATCATTCCAGTAGAATTAATCAAGCGGGAATCTGCAATTTCTCTTTCTTCAAAGTGAAGGGGGTGATAGGTCAAGATTAAAAATGTTCTAGGGGACTTAATTTATTTTAAAGTATTAAAAAGTTCTGGTAAAGGGAGGAAATTAAGAAATGTTAAAGAAAATTATATTATTAGTATTAGTAGTGTTTTTTCTTTATGCAGGAATGGCCTGGGCACAAGAAACTATAGTCTTTTGGGCTATGCCTAATGCTCCTGATGAATCCCATCTTTCTTGGCTAGAGAAAGCAGCGGCTGATTTCAAAGCGAAGACTGGTATTACCGTTAATTATGAGATAGTTGGATGGGGTGATGCATGGTCAAAAATATCGATGTCACTCATCGAACCAATATGTGATGTATCTCAGGTAGGCACTACCTGGAATCCGCAATTTGCTGCTACTAGCGGGTTAGAGCAGATTGATATAAATGGGTTTGGTGGAGCAGATAGTTTTATGGCAGCAAATTTAGAGTCTACTACCTACAAAGACAATTATTATGGTATTCCCTGGTTTGCGGAAACAAGATGTCTGTTCTATAATAAAGATATGTTTGAGGAAGCAGGGGCAGTACCACCTACGACTTGGGGTGAATTAGTGCTGGCAGGAGAAAAAATTAATTCCAAATTTGGAACGGGCAGAGCATTTGCAATGGCCGGGACCAATGCTTGGGATCTATTGCATAACTGGGCTATTCTTTTATGGCAATCCGGAGGTGACCTGTTAAGTGCGGATCATAAGAAAGCAACCTTCAATAGTGGTGCAGGTATTACAGCTATGCAATGGTATGTTGATTTAGTAAAGAGGGGATTAGCAGATCAAGCCTGTGCTGAATACAACCAACCACAAGCTGATTCTGCTTTTATCAATGGAAATGTGGCGATGTGTTATATGGGACCATGGAACATTGCAAATATTGAAAGCGAGAATCCTACCTTGAATTATGGTATTGTCGAACCTCCGAAGGGTCCAGTTGGCAAAGGTTCCTTCTCAGGCGGAAGCAACTTAGTCGTTTTTGCCAATAGCAAACACAAAGAAGCGGCAAAAGCCTGGGTGAATTATCTAATAGAGAAGCAGGTACTAGTTGATTATACCAAGAACCTGACTCATATGCTACCCGCAAAGATTGAAGCCTTTGAAGATCCTTATTATAATACCGGGGTTTGGAAAGTATTTAAAGAGACTTTATCTTATGCCACTGCTTATCCTCCATTAGGAGTTTGGGGAGATATTGAAAATGCGGTAGTCAGTGAATTTAAAAATATTTTAAGTACTTACGTTAATGGAAAATATACTGAAGGTACAGCTAAAGAATATTTAGATCTGGCAGCTGCGGCAGTTGATAGAGCTTTAGCTAAAGAGAAATAGAGAGATAGATTCGTTTAAACAAAAGGAGAGAAAACAGTTGAGTACCAAAAAAGGAAAGACTGTTTTCTCTCCTTATAAAACCATGATGTGGACTGGTGGATTAACTATTTAGAAAGAATACTATAAAAAATTTTAAAAAAATTATGCATTTATTTATTCAGAAAATAAAAAAAAATCGAATTGCTTATTATTTAATTATACCTGCTCTTATCTGTATGATTTTAGTTCATATCCTTCCTATGTTATGGGGATTTATAATTAGCTTTAGTGATCTTGATCTATATACCATTAGTGATTGGTCTAAAGCTCCGTTTATTGGGATCGGTAATTATTTAGAGGGCTTGGATATAAATAGCCCAACAGGAGGGCGATTTTTACGTTCTTTATGGAACATAACCTATTACGGAATTGCGGTAATCTCTATCGGTTATTTTATCGGTTTAGGAGTAGCTTTAATTTTAAACCAGGAATTTATAGGGAGAACCATTGTTAGAGGATTGATACTTTTACCTTATATTATTCCTGATTCAGTCGCTTATAGTGTTTGGAGGTTTATGTTTCAAGCGAGGATAGGTATCGTAAATAAATATTTATTATCCTGGGGTTTGATTTCAGAGACGAAGGTCTGGTTAGTTGGTGATAAGTCTATTTATGCAGTTATGGTGGCTAGCATTTGGAAAGGTTGGCCTTTTACCTGTTTAATTTTATTAGCAGGGTTACAGACTATTCCTTTCGAGTTGTATGATGCTGCCAAGATTGATGGCGCTTCAATATGGCAGCAGTTTCGATATATTACCTTTCCTCTTCTTATGCCTATAACTTCCGTTCTATTACTATTATCCACACTATGGAATTTTAATGCCTTTAATCAATTTTATGTTATGTTGGGTGACGATCCCGGTGTTGCCGCAGAGGTTCCCTCTACCCTAATTTTGAGAGAGGCTTTTAATTCTTTTCATTACGGAATTGGAGCAGCCATGTCGGTGATTTTGATGGCAATTATGTTGATTTTTAGTATTTTATATATTAAAAAGATCCGACCAGGGGAGGTAGAGCATTGAATAGGACAACGAAAAGATTAACGGAAAGGATATTTTTATATTTTGCAGTCATTATTATTTTAATATCGGTGTTAGTACCTTTTGCCTGGATGATCTCTGGTTCGTTTAAAACAAGATTAGAAATTCAGGCTTCAGATAGTAAAATAGCGGGAAAGGAGCCCAGCTGGATACCTCGTAATTTTACTTTGGTTAACTACAAGACTGTAAATAAAGAGGTTAAAATATTTGATTATTTTAAAAACAGCATAATAATAAGCCTGGGGACAATGTTTTTTTCTGTTGTTATTGCCACTTTAGCTGCTTATGCTATCTCTCGTTTTTCTTTTCCAGGGAGAACTGCCTATAGTATATCTGTATTATCAACCCAGATGTTCCCCGGAATTCTTTTTCTTATACCCTATTTTGTCATGTTTATCTGGATAAGGAAGATTATAGGTCTTCCGATGAGAGATACCTATTGGGGAATGATCTTCACTTACACTTCTTTTTCTCTACCTTTTTCTATCTGGATGTTGCGAGGTTACCTTAATACGATTCCCAGAGAAATAGATGAACAAGCTCAAATTGATGGATGTTCTAAAGCAGGAGCTCTTTTTAGAGTCATCATTCCTTTGGCAAGGCCGGGAATTGCGGCCGTTGGAATATATGGATTTGTAATGGCTTGGAATGAGGTGTTATTTGCCTCAGTACTTACCGGGAATGAAACCACAACAGTAGCAATCGGTATCCTAAGGTATATTACTGCCCAGGAAGCCCGTTGGGGAGGGATGATGGCTGCCTGTATATTAGTTAGTCTTCCTGTTTTAATATTTTTTACGGTGTTACAAAAACAATTCGTTCAAGGATTAGTAGCTGGAGCTACCAAAGGATAAATAAATATTTCAAGAAGGAAACATTGATGAATCCCTATGGTTATTTTGATGATTTAAATAAGGAATACATTATTACCCGCCCGGATACACCTCTGCCCTGGATAAACTATTTAGGGTTTGAGAACTATTTCGGGATTATTTCCAATACCGCGGGGGGTTACAGTTTTTATTTAGATGCCAGGTTGCGGCGAATAACACGCTATCGCTATAATAATGTTCCCCTTGATGTAGGTGGCCGCTATTTATACATTAAAGATGGTAATACCATCTGGAATCCCGGTTGGAAACCAACTTGCACATCATTGGATAGTTACTCCTGCCGACACGGATTAGGATATTCGGTGATTACGGGACGTAAAAATGATGTGGAAGTAGAGATCATTTACTTTGTTCCTCTTAGAGAGAATATGGAAATATGGAAAGTAAAAATAATAAATCATGGAGAGCAGGAAAAAAGGCTAACCCTTTTTTCCTTAGTTGAATTTTGCCTTTGGGATGCTATGGACGACATGACTAATTTCCAACGAAATTTCAATATAGGCGAAGTAGAAGTAGAAAATGATACTATCTTTCACAAAACTGAATATCGGGAAAGACGAAATCATTATGCCTATTTTTTCTGTAACCAAAAAATAGATGGATTTGATACAAGCCGTGATGCATTTATTGGGATTCATCATGGATTTGAAAATCCCCAAGTGGCAAGTAAGGGAAGATGTACTAATTCTCTGGCAAGCGGTTGGGCTCCCGTTGGTGTTCATCAGCTCGATGTCACCCTCCAGCCAGGACAAGACAGAACACTCCATTTTATATTAGGATATATGGAAAACAAAGAAGATGAAAAGTTTTCAGCCCCCAATATTATTAATAAAAAATCATTATGGACTAAGCTGGAGCTTTTAAAAACTACCTCAGCAGTGGATGAAGCATTTAATGAGTTGAAAGTCTATGGTACCAAACTGCTTGGTCGATATCAGGTGAAAATAGATAATGAAGATGTAGAACGTATGGTCAATATTTGGAATCAGTATCAGTGCATCGTCACTTTTAATCTGTCTCGTTCTGCTTCTTTATATGAATCCGGTATCGGGCGGGGAATCGGCTTTCGGGATGCCAATCAGGATTTGCTTGGTTTCATGCATATATTTCCGGAAAGAGCAAGGGAGAGAATTTTAGAACTGGCTGCTATTCAGCTCCCCAGTGGAGATTGTTATCATCAGTATCAACCGTTAACCAAGGAGGGAAACGAAAATACAGGCAAAGGATTTAACGATGATCCATTATGGCTTGTTGCTTCTACTTGTGCTTATATAAAGGAAACCGGAGATTTCTCAATTCTTGATGAGGTCATTGGATATTCAGATATACCTGGTAGTAAAGCTACTATTCTTGATCATCTTTACCTTTCTATTAATTATACCCTAAAAAATTTAGGACCGCACAATCTTCCTCTTATTGGTCATGCCGACTGGAATGATTGTCTGAACCTCAATTGTTTTTCCAAAGTGCCTGGAGAATCTTTTCAGTCCGCCGGGGACATAAAGGGAGGGGCAGCAGAATCTGTAATGATTGCCGGTTTGTTTCTCTATGTTTGTCGTGAATTCATAAAGCTTTGTCAACAGATTGGTGCTGAAGAGAAAATGAATGAATTCAATAAAGGATACAAACTTATCCAGAAAGCGGTTGAAGAACATGGATGGGATGGAGAATGGTTTTTGCGAGCTTATGACTATTATGGGAATAAAGTAGGGTCTAAGGAATGTGAAGAAGGAAAGATATTTATTGAATCTCAAGGTTGGTGTATTATGGGTAATGTTGGCTTAAAAGATGGTAGAGCTCAGATGGCTTTGGATAGCGTGGAAAAATATTTATCGACTTCACATGGAATTATGTCACTTCAACCTGCATATACTCACTATTATTTAAATTTAGGGGAAATTTCTTCTTATCCTCCAGGATACAAAGAAAATGCCGGGATATTTTGTCATAATAATCCCTGGATTTCTATAGCAGAGACTATTTTAGGAAATGGTGATAAAGCTTTTAATTCGTACTTACAAATTTGTCCCAGCACGAAGAATAATTTTATTGAAACCTATCGATGCGAGCCTTATGCTTATGCCCAGATGATTGCTGGCAGAGATGCACCAACCTATGGTGAAGCTAAAAACTCCTGGCTTACCGGTACAGCCGCCTGGAGTTTTGTCACCATTACCCAGGCTATTTTAGGAATTAAACCCGATTATCAGGGCTTGTTGATTGATCCTTGTATTCCCAAAAGTTGGAAGGAATATATGGTTATTCGGCTCTTCCGTGGAGCAAAGTATCATATTACTGTAAAAAATCCTGAGGGAGTTAGCAGAGGAGTTAAGCGTTTACTCATCAATGGAAAATTAATAAAAGGAAATTTAATTCCGTATCATAAGAAGGATATAAAAGTAGAAGTGACTGTAATCCTGGGTAAAAATAATTAATAAAGATATAAAGAAAGGAGATTTATTTATGTTGTTGACTTCGAAAATCTATTCTCTTAACGGAATATGGCAATATTGTTTGAGTAAGCAGGAAGAATATCATGATATAAAAGTTCCTTCTAACTGGTACCTGCAAGGATTAAATCACAGTGGCAAGGTATATTATAAGAAGACATTCGTGATATCTCTTCAGAAAGATAAGGACTATTACCTGGTCTTCAAAGGAGTGGACTACTTTTGTCAGGTGAAACTGAATGGAAGATTAATTGGAAAACATGAAGGGTACTTCCAAAAATTTTCTTTCCTGATAACTGATATACTAAAAGATGCTGAGAATCTTCTGGAAGTGGAGGTAGATTCGCCTGAAGAACCTGTTGATTGTTGGCCTGATAAGAAACATCTAATCAAAGGGATATTCAACCATCATGACACTCGTCCTGGCAGCTGGGACCCTGAATATGGACAGGACAAAAATACCGGTGGCATATGGAATGATGTACTCATTGAAGAAAAACACAAGATACATTCGGATAGACATGTTAAGGTATCACCTTTGCTATTAAAAGATGGGCGTGCGCATCTGGATATAGAAGTACCTTTGTGCAATCATGTTTCTCCGCAAGAAATAGAAATGATGTTGGAAATTTCAGGAATGGGATTTAAGGAAAAGCATAAAATTACCAAAAATATTTTTTTACCTTCGGGTAATAGCAATATCCATCTGGTAAAGACGATAGATAAACCTAAATTATGGACTACCTGGGATAGAGGGAATCCGTATTTATATCATTTAAAATGTACTCTTCTGAATTCCAAAAGAAACATCCTAGATGAAAGTTCCCTGCAGTTTGGTATAAGAGAAATCAAAATTGACGATGAGTGGAACTGGTTTTTAAATAGCCAAAAGTTCTTCCCCCGTGGAACCAATATTATTCCTACCCAATGGTTAAGCGAGTACGATAGTAACATGATAACCAGGGATATAGAACTATTAAAAGAAGCCAATGTCAATGCACTAAGAGTCCATGCCCATATTAACCGCCAGGAATTTTATGATGCCTGTGATAAGGCAGGAATATTGGTGTGGCAAGATTTTTCTCTAATCTGGAGTTATGAAGAGAGCGATGAATTTGTTCAAAATGCGGTGACTCAGATTGGGGATATGATAGACCAGTTCTACAATCATCCCAGCATATCTGTCTGGTGCTGCCATAATGAACCGAGTACAAATAGATATACGCTTGACCCAATATTATATTTAACTGCAAAAGCAAAGGATTCTACCAGATATATTGATATAGCCTCTGATTTTGTCTATCATCCCTATCCGGGTTGGTATAGGACTCATTATTACGAATTTTTT
>MEYH01000013.1:0-296 GCA_001773955.1 Candidatus Sediminicultor quintus
AAATTTAAATATGCTCGGAAAAAGGGATCAGAATATTTACGGAAATTTAACCTTGGAAGAAATGAATCAAAAAATTGAATCTTTTGCCAAAGAGGAAGATATTGAACTAACTATAAAACAATCAAATTCTGAGGGAGAGATTATTGATTCTATTCAGCGTTTTTCTTCCCAAGTGGATGGTTTAATTATTAATCCAGCAGCTTATACTCATTATAGTTATGCTATTGCCGATGCTCTTAGAGACTGTACAATTCCAACAATTGAAGTTCATCTTTCCGATATATTTTCTCGAGAAG
>MEYH01000013.1:378-13177 GCA_001773955.1 Candidatus Sediminicultor quintus
CTATGCCCTTCAAGATTTATTAAAGGACAAACCAGAAAAGTAGGTTGGATTCATCAAACCCGCTTGAATATTTCTGTCATTCCTGCGAAAGTATGAATTCATAAATAAAGGAGAAAAATAAAATGAAAGAGGAAAGCGACTTTAAAAAAATAACTATCATAGGTGTGGGTCTAATCGGCGGCTCCCTCGGGTTAGCTCTAAAAGAAAATAAACCAAGCTTTAGAATTGTAGGTATAGATAAACAGGAAATAATCGAAAAAGCAATTACTCGAGGTGCTATTGATGAAGGCACAGTCAATCTCGAAGAAGGAATAAAAGAAGCAGATATAGTAATTTTAGCTACTCCAGTAAAAACAATTTTAGATTTATTGCCCCAAATTAATCCTTTTCTTAAAAAAGAATGTCTGGTAACTGATACCGGTAGTACTAAAAAGCAGATTGTAAAGAGAGCAAATAAAATGTTATCCAAAGATATTCATTTTGTTGGCGGTCATCCTATGGTAGGTTCAGAAAAAGATGGCATAGATTCGGCAGATCCCCATCTCTTTCAGGATAAAACTTATATCCTAACTCCTACCAATAAAAGTAATTTAGTAGCATTAGAAAAAACATTTTCAATAATCAGAATAATAGGCGCAAAGAGATTGATATTAGACCCCCTTGATCACGATAGAATTGTTGGTGCAGTAAGTCATTTACCCCAAATTTTAGCAGTTTCTTTAACCAATATGATAAGTATGTTAGCCCAAGAAGAAAATAATAACAGTTATTTTAAAGCTATTGGAGGGGGATTTAAGGATATGAATCGAATTGCCTCCAGTTCTTATAAGATATAGGAGGATATCTGTAAAACTAATTAAGAAAATATTTTGAAAATGATACAGGAATTTAGAAATTATCTTGGAGTATTAGAAGGTAAATTCAAAAATGATCCGAGTAGCTTGAAAGAAGAATTCCAAAAAGCTCAAATGTTAAGAAAAAGACTGTAAATTATTAGTTTCCCAGAAAGCTACGAGCAGCACGCTAAATCTCCAATCTTTTTTGATTTTAGATTATAGTTTATGGCGTGCACTTTTAATTTTTAAAAGACATATACAAAAAATATTACTAGTTAAAAGTTAAAAGTGCACTAAATTAAGCTCAAAATTTTTAACTTTTTGCATACCTAAAAACACATACCTAAAAACTCATTTGACAAGGACTTTATATTAATGTTAGAATATATAAAAGTGATATATCAATGATATAAATATATTTTAACGGAAGAAATAAATATATTATTATAAAAAATAATATTAGTTGAACGAGGTGAGAAAAATAGAAAAAGAATTTTTAAGCGAAAAAGCTTATAGACTAATTAAAAATAAAGTTAGTTCATCTAATGACCAGCACCTTAGCATAAGAAAAATATCTAAAGAATTCAATATGGGCTATTCCCCAATAAGAGAAGCATGTCAACGTTTGCATCAAGAAGGATTACTAGAAGGATTAGCAGGGGTAGGTTATTTTATTCCCCAAATAGAGATGAAAAGCATCATTGAAATATTTGAAGTCCGTAAAATTGTAGAAAAACATGTTTTTAAAGAAGTTTTTGACTCCTTAACTGACGAACATTTAACTGCTCTTTCAGATTATACTACAAAAGAAGTTAATTCTCTTCAACAAAAAGATATCAAAGGCTTTCATAAGTACGATAAAAAATTTCATATGTTATTTTTTGAATTATACAACAATTCAGTTTTGCTAAATCTAATGAAAAATGTTATGGATAAATATTTTATTTGTTCTTACAAAACACTTAATAGTATTAATAAAAAAGGAAATGTTGATGCTATTGAAGAACACGAGAGCATAATTAAATATATAAAACAAAAGAATAAACAAAGGGCAATTATTGAATTAATGAAACATATCCATCATAGTGAAGAGAGAATAAAAAAAGGATATTATCATTGATTATAGAAAATATCTATACCATAATTTGCTAATAATTAATAAAGTAAATCAAAGTTATATATTATAACAGAAAATAATAAATGCAGAAATATTTAATATTAATAGAATTTTATTCTATAAAACTAAAAAAGGAGATGTATTTAATGATTCATGTAATAAGAAATATTAAAAGAACATCAAAAGAAGTAATTGAAAAGTTTCGTTCTATTTCTGTTGCAACAGTTTATGAAGCTTCAGGTAGGAAAGGATTTATAGATCCAAAAATCAAACCAATAATAAAAGGAATTAAATTATGTGGTCCTGCTTTTACGGTCCAAACTGTTCCAGGAGACAATCTTATGTTACACAAAGCTTTAGAAAAAGCACAAGAAGGAGATGTTATAGTTGCTACAGTTGGTGGTGAATATGATTATGGATATTGGGGTGATTTAATGTCCGTCCAGGCAAAAGCAAAAAAATTAGGAGGATTAGTAATTGATGGATGTATTAGAGATTCTGAGGCGATTGTTGAAATGGGATTTCCAATATTTTCCAGGGGACTAGCTATCCGTGGAACAGTAAAAGCATCTTTAGGACTTATAAATTACCCAATTAATTTTGGTGGAACAGTGGTTAATCCTGGCGATCTAATTTTGGGAGATGATGATGGAACGGTTGTTGTTAGATTTAAGGACTGCGAAGAAGTATTAGCTAAATCACAAGCAAGAATTCAGGCAGAAAAAATAAAAGCAAAAGCATTAATGGATGGTATAACGAGCGTTAAATATAATAAACTTGATAAAATTTTTGAATATTTGGAACTTAGAGAGGAATAACTGCTATGGTAAGTGAAGAAAAATTAAAAAAAGTAATATCCGAAATATTAAAGGGTTACGGAGAGAATGAGGAATCAGCATTATTAGCAGCGGATTGTTTAGTAAAGGCAGAGATGAGAGGAATTTCAACGCATGGCACTTATTTATTGATCCCAATGTTTCAACGTGTGAAAGGCGGGATGTTAGATCTTCCTACAAAAATTACTTTAGTAAAAGAAAATAATGCAACTTCAATTATTGATGGTGGAAATGGATTAGGACAATTAGCAGCGAGAAAAGCGATGTGTATTAGCATTGAAAAAGCTAAGAAATATGACGTTGCTTTAACCTTAGTAAGAAATACAAACAATATTGGTTTTTTAGGTTATTATTCAAATTTTGCCGCTCAGGAAGGAATGATTGGTTTTGTTGGATGCAATGCTGCTTCTTCAATGGCACCTTGGGGGAGTTCTGAAGCCTTTTTAGGAGCAAATCCTATTTCTATATCTATACCAGCTAAGAATAAGAAATCAATAGTGATGGATATGTCTTCTAGTGTTGTAGCACGTGGGAAAATAAGGAAAGCTTCACGTAATAAAGAAGAAATACCGTTAGGATGGGCCATTGATAAAGAGGGTAATCCTACTACTGATCCTAATGAAGCATTAAAAGGGACACTTCTTCCTATTGCAGGACCAAAAGGTTCAGCTTTGGCTATAATTGTAGATATTATTGCAGGAATGCTATCTGGCTCAAGATTTGGATTAGAAGTAAAGACATTTCATGAGTTAGAAGGTGCAACAGGAGTTGGTGCATTTTGTATGGCTATTGATATTAAAAAGTTTTACGACTTAGATTGTTTTTGTTCAATGGTCGATAGTTATATTTGCTCTATTAAGAATTTAAAAAAAGTAAAGAATGTTACAGAAGTTTATTTGCCAGGAGAATTAGAATTTATAAGTGAACAAGAAAGCCGAGAAGAAGGCATTAAACTTGATTCAAAAATCATAGAAAGCTTGAATGACATTTTGGAAAAATTAGGAAGTAATTTAAAACTTGTTCATGATTGAGAGGGCATTTTATGAAATGGATTATTAAAGTAAACATGAGAGACGAAAAAATAGAAAAAGTTATGGCTACTGAAGAAGAAAGGCATTGGGGTGGCCGCTTATTAATTGCAAAGTTACTCCTTAGAGAAGTTCCTCCAACTTGTGAACCGCTCGGACGCTATAATAAATTAATATTTTCATCAGGTCTAATTGCCGATACTGCAATCACTACAACTGGTCAGATTTCTATAGGTGGGAAAAGCCCTTTAACAGGTGGGGTAAAAGAAAGCAATGTAGGTGGTTCGGCAGGAAAAAAACTTGCTAAATTAGGAATAAGAGCTTTAGTTATTGAAGATACTCCTAAAAATTTGTCGACTAAAGTTCTTATTTTAGCAGCCAATAAGATAGAACTTATAAATGCACCTGAGCTTAAGGGTAAAATGGTAGACGAGACTATCGATATCATTAGAAAAAAATTTGGATTAAATGTAGGAATTATTTGTATCGGCCCAGCTGGTGAAATGAAATTATATGGCTCAGGTATTGCTGTTACCGATGAGAAAGATATTCAGATTAGGTATGCTGCAAGAGGGGGCCTTGGGGCACTAATGGGTTCAAAAGGATTAAAAGCTGTTGTAATTAATGATAATGGAACAAAAACCCCTAAATATTTTAATTCAGAATTATTAAGAAAGACCGGAAAAGAAATTGTACAATATTTAAAAAAAGATCCTAAAACTGAAAATAGAAATATGTTTGGGACTCCCGCAATTATGGAAGCAGCAAATGAGCTTGGATTATTGCCTACAAGAAATTTTTCATCAGGAAGTTTTGAAGATATACAAAATATAACAGGTGAAAGAGTTAGAAAAGTTATTGTAAAACGCGGTGGAGTAGGTCGTACAGGATGTTCTTGTGTAAAAGGCTGTACTATTCAGTGCTGTAATGTTTTTCCAGATGTAAAAGGAAAAAAGATTGTAGCTTCAATTCAATATGAAAATATAGCCCTTCTGGGTCCAAACTGTGGTATTGGCAATTTAGATGATATAGCAGAAATGAATAATTTGTGTAATCAGGTTGGCGTAGATGCAATAGAAACAGGAGCTGCAATAGGTGTATTAATGGAATCAGGAGAAATTGCTTTTGGGGATGCAGAAGCAGCAAAGGATATTATAAACCAGATTGGTAAAGGGACTTATATTGGTCGAATAATAGGAAACGGAACAAAGCTAACAGGTCAGGTATTTGGAGCAAGAAGAAGATTCTATAAAATTACAATTACGAGTAGCACTTTTAGATACACTTGGGCTTTGTTTATTTGTAAGGCCCCCATTTGTAAAGCACCCTGAATTCTATATATCTCTTTTAAAAGGTAGATATGGATGGGAATTGGAATTAAAAGATATCAAAAAAATTGCCGAAGATGTATTACAAACCGAAAGAGAGTTTAATAAAAAAGCGGGTGTCTCTGAAGAATTTTGGTCTTTCCCTGAATTTATGAGAGAGGAACCTTTACCTCCGAATGATACTATATTTGATATATCCCGAGAAGAAATGAAAAGAATATGGGATGTTAAAATTCCAATTGATGAGTTTTAATAAATATTTGAAGGAAAAGAAAGGAGCTTTATAATGCTACTGAAAGACTGTGTTGCCATTGTTACCGGCGCAGGTAAAGGCTTGGGACAAGGCATTGCCGAAGAATTTTTTAAAGAAGGCGCTCTTTTGGCCTTATTCGATATTCAATATGATTTAGTAGAAAACCTTGCAAAGAAATTGGATTCTTCTGGGGAAAGAGTTATGGCCATCAAAGCCGATGTGACGGATGAAATGATGATCAAAGATGGTATGTCAAAGGTGTTTGATAAATTTGGTAAGATTGATATCTTGGTAAATAATGCAGGTATTTCTTTGCATAAACCAACTAAAGAGATGTCAGTGGAAGATTTTAACAAGGTGATCAATATTAATCTCAATGGCCCATTTATATGCAGTAAGAGTGTCATTTCTTACATGGAAAAGCAAAAAAGAGGCAAAATTGTTAATATTGCTTCTTTAGGCGGTAGAACAGGTCGCCCAGGTGTGGGAGTGAATTATGCAGCTTCTAAAGCAGGAGTCATTGGTTTAACTCAGACGTTAGCACGCGAACTTGGACCGAGTGGAATTTATGTTAATTCAATCTGTCCGGGACCGATATTAACTGAACAGACCAAACAATATTCGGCAGATGTTTTTGCGAGTTGGAATGTTGGTCGTGCCGTCAAAAAAGATGGATTGCCACAGGATGTTGCTGATGCAGCTGTCTTTTTGTCTTCAAATAAATCGGATTGGATCACTGGTGTGACACTTGACGTAAACGGTGGAATTTTAATGAAATAATTTTAAATGGAGGAATAGATATGTCAAAAGTAAAAGTAGTTCGAATAAAAGATGTCAAAGGAGAAAGACGAGAACCGCCCAGGACTTCATGGATACTGGTTTCGGAAAAAACCGTTGGTTCAAAAAATATTGCTATGGGCGTTAATGAAACTTATCCAGGTGGCATGGTGCCGGAACACAAACACGATATTCAAGAGGAAGTGATGTATTTTGTAGCAGGAGAAGGTAAATTTATTACTGAGGATGAAGAAATTGATCTTAATCCGGGAACCGTGGTGTATAATCCACCGGGAAAATCCCACAAAATTGTTAATACCGGAGACGAAGTATTAAGGTTTGTTTGGATTTATTCTCCTCAATTGCCGAGTCATAGAAAGTAAGACAGGGGATATAATATTATTAATTCAATACTTAGTTAAAAGAAAGAAGGAGTAAAAAGAATGAGTAAATGGAATTTACCTCCGCAAGGAGGCCATATGGAAAAACCGGATAAGATTTATTACCAGACCATGACCAAGAAAGATGTGGAAGAAAGATTGAAGAAGAATGATATTCTTCTTATTCCCTTAGGTTCCACAGAGAATCATGGTGATGCCCAACCCTATGGTGAGGATACATTTATTGTAACGCGCATGGCAGAACTGATTGCCCAGAAGACCGGATGTACTGTTGCTGAGCCTGTTTGGTATGCCTCACATCCCTTTTCACATTTAGGACAAAAAGGGACGGTCCCAATACCTGATGAAGTTAACTCTGCTTACATTCGGTCAATAATATCGGGGTATTGGAATACTGGATTTCGAAAACAGATCATTATGAGCAGTCATGGACAGGAATACATTATCCCATCTGCCATTCAGGAATGGGGCAAAAAGTATCAAGTCCCGGCAGTTGTTATCTTTTTAGATGTGCCTAAGATCATGGGTGTAGGATTGAAGGATAAGGCTCATGGAGGTGAATTTGAAACGATATTTAGACATGGTGATGAGGCAGAAAATTCTATATGTCTGGCTCTATTCCCAGAATTTGTTCAAATGGAAAATGCAGTAGATACAAAAACCTGGGGTTTCTTGCCAGAGGGACATATAGATAAGGGCGGAGATATCTATAATTATCCGATTCCCGGCCAAAGTCACATTGGCGGCGGAGGCATTGAATGTATTATTTATCCGGAGGGAGTTTTAGGTAAACCATCCCTGGCAAAAGCCGAAAAAGCCTTTAAGGCGATTACCACCTATCTGGATTATGTTGTTAAATTGCATGATGATATCTTAGAGAAATTTCCGCCGGGGGTTTTACCGGAGGCTAAATATATGACTCAACGAGACAAAGAAGAAATAGATAAATTATTAAAAGGACCATCAGATGGTGGAAAGCATATCTATACCATCGCCTGGCCGTCATAATTTTAAAGTAGAGTTTAATTTTTTAGGTCGATGATTAGAGGTTCTTTGAAAAAGATTACCCTCCAAAGGAGGTGATTGATGCAAATAAAGCAGTGTTGTGGGAATGTAAAGAATCAATAAAATTAAAATTTTAAATGGGAGGTATAACAATGTTTAGTAAAAAGTTAATATTATCAATGATGACTATTTTGATTGTGCTTACTTGTTTTGTATTTTCAGTACAGGCTGCTGATGAACCGATCATATTGAAGCTTGCCCATGCAGATGCTACAAATGTCCTTACTTCAAGGAAGCATGCCCAGTGTGTGATGTTTGCAAATATGGTTAATGCCAAAAGCGGTGGCAGAATTGAAGTGCAGGTCTATGGAGCAGGAGCTCTCGGTGCTGAGCGTGAATATGTGGAAGCAATTATGGCCGGTACAGTTCAGGCAGGAATTGCCTCAGGCGTATTGGGTGGATTTTTACCTGAAGCGATGGTTACTGATATCCCCTATCTCTTTCCTTCAGAATCCATTGCCTGGAAAGTATTGGACGGTCCATTTGGAGAAAAGCTTTCTAAGATGATGTTAGATAAAACCGGGCTTAGAAATTTAGCCTTTGCCGAAGTCGGATTCAGACATTTTACGAACAATGTAAGACCAATCAAGAGCCCTGCAGACGTGAAGGGATTAAAGCTCAGGGTACAGGAAAATCCTCTTTATGTGAATATGGTAAAAGGATTAGGCGGTAACCCCACACCAATTGCCTGGACTGAAACTTATACTGCTTTACAGACCGGTGTTGTGGATGGTCATGAAAATCCGATTTCGTCCACCGTTTTTGCCAAGATATATGAAGTGCAGAAATATATAACACTTGACGGGCATGTATATGGAGTTGACTGGTTTTTAATAAATAACAAATTCTTTGAAAGCTTGCCTGAAGATTTGCAATATATTATCTTCGATGCTGCCAGAATATCTGCAGGTGTTGGTCGTGGTCTGCAACTGCTTAATTCTAATGTTATAGGGTTACAAACAGTGCTGGATTATGGTTGTGAAGTCTATGCACCAAATGAGGAAGAAATGGCTCAATTCAAAGAAGCAGCGCAAGGTCCTGTTATTGAGTGGTTAAAGACCGAAATTGATATTAGTTTAATTAATGAAGCCTTGGAAGTTGTGGAAAAAGCAGTTGAGGAACAAAAAGCTTTGATTAAGTGAGGTTTAGAGCTTCTAACAAGAGCTGACAATAGGTAATTGACAGATGCCCTATTTTTGTTGTATCGCTCTATTAAAGAATAGATAGGGCATCTGTGCTTATAAAAAAACAAAAAAAGGAAAAACTTGTCATGTTCTTAAAAATCGTAAATAGAATTTACAGTTTTATTAAGTTCATTGAAGAAAATTTAGTAGTAATCTTATTAGGTATTATGGTTAGTAATGTGGCAATAGGTGTTTTTTATCGTTATGTGTTAAACAATTCCTTATCATGGACTGAAGAAGTGGCGCGATATCTGATGATATGGTTTGCCTATATTGGTATGGCTATAGCCTTCAGGGATGAAAGTCATGTAAACGTTAATGTTATTGTAGATTTATTTCCTTTATCTATTCGTCACCTTATTAAAATAATCACCTATACAATAGTTTTAATTTTTTTAATTACCCTTTTTTCCCAATCGTTAAATGTGTTTAAAATTGTAAAGGTCCAAACTTCTCCTGCGGTGCGAATATCTATGAAATATCCCTATCTATCTATAACATTTGGATCTCTAGTAATGGCAATTGAAGTTATTCGCTTAATTTATATGAACGCCAAGGCAATGTTTAAAAAATAGGAAGATTAAGGATTGTATAATCTTTTTATTTTTTTCCTAAATAATCAAAATAAGAAGATAAGTTGAATGTGTTAGTATAAAAAGTAAAGTATAAAAACGTTTGCATAATGATAATAAATAGAAGAAAAATAAATTTGAAAAAGTAAAACGGGGAGGAATTAGATGATTGTAGGAGTTATCGTGTTATTAATCAGTCTAATGATGGGGATTCCTATTGCCTTTAGTCTTGGAATATCAAGTGCAGCAATATTATATACTAAAAATTTTCCCCTTTTAGTTATTGCCCAGAGAATGTTTACTGGTTTAGATGTATTCCCTTTTATGGCAGTTCCTTTTTTTATACTGGCAGGAAGCTTAATGGAAAAATCGGGAATAACTAAAAATTTAGTAAAATTTTCAGATCTTTTTGTTGGGCATATCAAAGGCGGTTTGTCTCATATTAATGTAGTTTCCAATATGTTCCTTGCCGGTATAAGCGGTTCGGCAGTAGCCGATGCCTCAGCCATTGGTTCAATGATGATTCCTGCCATGAAAGAAAAAGGCTTTGACCTTGATTTTAGTGCTGCTATTACTGCAGCATCTTCTGTAGTAGGTCCTATTATCCCCCCCAGTATACCTATGGTCATCTTTGCTTTACTGTCTGGTCAATCTGTAGCAGCACTATTTATGGCAGGGATGTTACCGGGAATATTAGTAGGTTTGGCATTGTTGGTTTTATCTTATTTCATTTCGGTGAAAAGAAATTACCCTAAAAGAGATGAGAAAATAGGGCGGAAAGAATTTATCATGACTTGCATCCATGCTATTGTTCCATTGATGATGCCTTTAATTATATTAGGTGGGATTCTTTCCGGAGTATTTACTGCAACAGAAGCCTCTGCCGTTGCAGTCGTTTATGCATTAATTATCGGCTTTTTGGTATATCGCACTCTAAAAATAAAAGATTTACATGATGCATTTATAACTACTGCAAAGACCACCGGTGTCGTTTTTTTGGTTATAGCATGTGCAAATATATTTAATTGGTTGATGTCTGTTGAACAAGTACCGCAGTTAATGGCTAGTTATTTTAAAGAAAATATTTCTACCCCAGTCATGTTTCTATTAATGTTAAATTTATTGCTTTTATTTTTAGGGACCTTTATGGAGGGAACTGCTGCAATGATTATTACAGTTCCAATATTTTTACCGATTGCAGTATCATATGGAATTCATCCGGTTATGTTTGGAGTTATTGTGGTATTAAACTTAATGATAGGTCTAATTACTCCACCGGTTGGATTATGTTTATATGTTGCCGGTGGAATTGCTAAGATTTCCTTAGAAAGAATATCAATAGCAGTCATACCTTTTTTAATTGCTGAGATAGCAACACTTATGTTAGTGACCTATTGGCCTTTTCTGACCTTATGGTTACCTAAAGTATTGGGCTATATAAGATGATAATAAAAAGTAATCCCTTAGTTTAAAATTATTTTTTGGAGGCGTGATGATATGAAAGCATTGGTTAAATACAGCGAAAAACTTGGTGATTATGAAGTAAGGGAAGTAGATATTCCGAAGATTGGAGTATGTGATGTTTTAGTACAAATGAAAGCAACTGCTATATGTGGTACTGATATCTCACTTCTAGAGAACAGATATAAGGGGAAGAAGCCTGTTCCCATCCCAATTATTCTAGGTCATGAAGGAGTCGGAATCATTGCAGATATAGGCAAGGAAGTAAAAAACTTTAAAGTAGGGGACCGAGTAGCCTTTGAAGCTTTACAGGGTTGTGGTCAATGTATTGATTGTAAATTAGGAAATAAAAATATGTGCCAGTATTGGGAACATTTAGGCCTTACCTGTGATGGTACCTTTGCTGAATATATTCTTGTTCCACAAGATTTAGTTCATAAATTGCCCGATAATATTTCTTTTAAAAATGCTTCATGCTTAGAACCTATTGGATTAACTGTTAGATCATTAGCAAATGTTAAACCTGTTCTTGGGGAAAGAGCAGCAATTATTGGTCCCGGGAAAATCGGACTTTTTCACTTACAAGCTTTAAAAGCATCAGGAGTCTCGGAAATTTTTATTATAGGTCTTGATAAAGATAAAACAAGATTTAAAATTGCCGAAAAATTAGGAGCCAGTGTTATTGTCAATGGAAGCAAAGAAGATCCTATCAAGAAAGTCATGGATTTGACCAAGGGAAGAGGGGTAGATATTGTCATTGAAACTGCTAATTCGCCAAAATGTTTTTCCCTGGCTATTGATTTAGCGGCTCCAAAGGCACGGATTTCTACCTTTGGGCTTTATCCGGAAACCACAATTGCACCTATAAGCGTAATAAGAAAAGGATTAACGATTTGTGGAGATGTTGCACTTTTAACTAAACATTTTATAAGAGCGATACGTTGGATAGAAATTAAGAAAGTCCTGGCTGAACCTGTTATCACCAGGAGTTTTTCCTTAGAACAAGCAGAAGAGGCTATCAGAGTCTTTAAGGAAGGAACTGAAGGAGCGATAATTTTCGAAAATTAATATTAATTTACATTTGGCCTAAATTTAGAATTCAAAAATTTTTTTATGTTAGTTAAAAGTTAAAAGTGGACTAAATTAAACTCAATATTTCTCTTAGTTACACTTTAAAAGTGAGCCAACTTTAAAGATTAAAAATATACTATTTTTTTCTCTATAGATGTAAATAATTTATTAGTTAAAACTGGACTAAATTTAAATCAGAATTTCTAACTTTTTGACTACCCAAAAAATTATCTCTATACCAGAATCGGACTTCAGATATGCCAGATTCTTTATCTGGTATTATCCGAAGTTGTATTCTCTCTGCCTGTGCGTGTACGCACGCAGACAGGTCATGTAGTGGTGCAGCAGGCACCTTTAATTCTAAATTATTGATAGACACTTTACGATAAGGGTTTACCATTCTCTCTACTCTTAAACAGAAGATATCCTTGCTGGATAAAAATGGTGGCATTATCCTAAATTCTCTAAAGAGAGATCTTTTCTCTCTTATTGCTCTTTGAAATCTAATATAAGGTATCTCCCCGGTGGTAGAATGAACTATTCTGAAATTGTATCTTTGGACAAGGTAATTCAGGATTAATTGGGCTTCTTTAATATTCCTAAAATTCTCTCTGTAACAGGTCCTGACCAATCGGTCCTGAATCCACCTATAGGGTCTTTCAATTTTACCCTTGGCCTGTGGAGATAGAGCGTAGGTTACCTTTACCCTGCAGTCCTCCAAAACCTGTTTCCACTGCGGATTGGCCTCATCGGTAAGCTGGTAATGGTTTCGCCAAAAACTGTCTCTTCCCTGTACAAAGCGAAAGATAGAATGGCTATCTACATAATAGGCCAGAGGGAATCCATATTTCAATAAAACTGCCTCTAAGG
>MEYH01000014.1 GCA_001773955.1 Candidatus Sediminicultor quintus
TAAAGAACGACCTGAGTGATTCAGATTTCAAAGTTATGTGCATTGGCCCTGGTGGAGAAAATTTGGTAAAGTATGCTACCGTGATGTTTGGAGGCCGTGCTGCCGGTCGATGTGGTGCCGGTGCAGTGATGGGCTCTAAAAATTTACTGGCGATAGCGGTTAAAGGTACAAATAAAATAACTCCTGCCAAACCTGAAGAATTTAAGAAAGCTGTCCGGATAGCAATGAAGGTGGTAAAGGAAAATCCTAATGCCACCGCTTTTAAAGAACGCGGAACTATAGGTGATATGCCGGGAATTGATGTTGAAGGGGATTTTCCTACCAAAAACTGGCAGTCTAATTCATGGGGGAAAGGAGATGAGATATATAATTATTTTTCCCATAATAATCTAATTAAAAATAATATGTGCTACCGAGGTTGTCCTGTAGCATGCGGAAGAATTGTACAGGTTAAAAATGGACCATATAAAACCCCTGTACATGAAGGGGCAGAATATGAATCAATGGCAGCATTTACTGCTTTTGTGTTAAATGAAAATGTAGATGCAGCGGTTAATAGCACTTATTGGTGCAATGAATATGGTATTGATACAATTTCAGCTGGGGCGTCGATAGCTTTTGCTATGGAATGTTATGAAAAAGGTATACTTAATCAGAATGATGTTGATGGTTTAGATTTAACCTGGGGGAATGCAGAAGTTTTACCGATTTTAGTTAAAAAGATTGCCTTGAGAGATGGAATTGGATCACTTCTTGCTGATGGGGTCAAACAAGCTGCCCAAAAACTGGGAAATGGTTCAGAAGAATTTGCCATTCATGGAAAAGGCTTGGAAGCCCCTGCTCATGATCCTAGATCAGGGAAGGCTTTAGCCATTACCTATGGAACTGCAAACCGGGGAATGTGCCATATTCATCCCTTGGAAGGAATGGCTTATGATTCTGGAAAAAAGGACTTCGGGATGATGAAATATGGCGTTCCTGATCCCTTGACTGTAGATAGATGGGAAGAAAAGGGGAAAGGGAAAATTGTAAAAATATTACAAGATGGTTTAATAGTGCCAGATATTTTAAGTACTTGTAAGTTCTTGATGTATGTCGGATTAACTTTAGATAACTATGCTGAGATGCTTTCAGCAATAACAAATTGGGATATAGATGGTAAAGAGCTATTAAAAATAGGAGAACGGGTAATTAATTTACAAAGATTATTTAATATAAGAGAAGGCTTCACCCATAAAGACGACCTTTTACCAGAAAGAATGAGAGGGTTACCTAAATTTGGTGATTATAAAGATGAAAAAAAATGTGTAATTAAAGATTACGAAGGGATGCTTAATGAATATTATGAAGCAAGAGAATGGGATAAGCAAACCGGTAAACCATTACCAGAAAAACTGCATGATCTTGATATTACCTAATCTAATAATCAATGATTATTAGAAAATAATTATTTATCTTATAAAATAAATTTAGAAAAACGGAAATAAAAATTAAATTAAGCTCAGGGAGGTTTTTGATGAAGAAAGAAATAAAAGAATTAAAAGGGACTTTTGTGGTAATGGTAACCCCTTTTGATGAAAATCAAAATATTAATTTTAAGGCAATGGAAGAAAATATTGAATGGTATATTGAAAAGGGTGCACATGGATTGATTCCTCTGGGTAGTACCGGTGAAATGGCCAGTTTAACCGAAAAGGAGCGCTATGAAGTAGCTGAATTTGTGGTTAAGATTGTAAATAATAGACTTCCAGTATGTATAGGTACCACTTCAGAAACAACAACTAAAACGATAGAATATACTAGACATGCTGAAAAGATTGGAGCTGACGCTGTTCTTATTCTACCACCTTATTATTATAATCCTGTACAGGAAGAAATTATTTATCACTACGAGAGCATATCAGATGCTGTTAATATTCCTATTATGATTTATAACAATCCAGGGACATCTGGAGTGGATATCCAGTTAGAAACAGTTCTTAAATTAGCAGAGAAAGAAAATATTAAATATATTAAAGAATCTACTGGGGATATCATTCGTTTAAGAGAAATCGAACGGCTTGGTCATGGAAATATTATTACTTTCTGTGGTAGTGAAGAGCTGGTATTCGAATCATTTTTCCTGGGAGCTCAGGGTTGGGTATCGGTAATTGGTAATGCGTTACCTGAACTATCATCGGCAATCTACGAAGAAACTGTGATCAATAAAAATTATAAAAGGGCAAAAGAAATCTATAATGCTTTATTGCCTTTGTGTATTGAACTTGAGACTTCTGGAAAATTAGTACAAATTATCAAATATTGCATGGATAGAAGAGGAGTAAATGGAGGTAATTTTCGTTCTCCCCGTTTACCATTAAGTAAAGAATACTGTAAAAAAATTGATAGGCTATTAGAAAAAGCTGTTGATTTTAATAAAAGCAGGTGATTTTATTAAAAAACAACCAGCCAGTATATTTAACGATGCCATAGGACCGATTATGAGAGGTCCTTCCAGTTCTCATGTGGCTGCCTCAGTTAGGATTGGTAATCTTGCACGTCAGTTAATAGGCGGGAGATTAAAGAATGTTGTGATTGAATTTGAAAGACAGGGGGCTATCGCCCCCACCTACCATACTCAAGGAACTGATATTGGTCTTGCTGCAGGATTATTAGGATTACAACCAGATGATCAGACTTTGCCTATTTCTTTGGAGAAGGCGAGGGAAGAAAATATAGGTATAAAATTTAAAATTACCGATTTTATTGCTGATCATCCCAATACCATAAAAATGATGTTGGCCAATCAAAAGGGTGAAAAGATTAATTTAAGAGCTATTTCGGTTGGTGGTGGCTTGATTGAAATAAATAAAATTGATGAATTTTCCTTATTAATTTGTGGGGATTTTTATGAAACATTATTATTTTATTCCGGAATAACAAGTAAAGAAGCCAAGAAAATAGTAGAGCAGATTAAGAAGGAAATTAAAGAAATTGCCTATATCGATTTATCGGAAAATAGTAAGCAAGGGCAAGGCATTATTAATTTAAAATCTAGTTCAAAATTATCTCCGTCTAAAATCCTTTGGTTACAGAAATTAAAAAATATTTTATATATAAAACAATTAGCTCCTGTTATGCCGGTGGTATCTATAAAGGATTGTATTGTTCCATATAATACCGCTTCTAAAATATTGAGCTACTGGGAAAAAGATGGTGGAGAATTATGGGAATTGGCTGCCTTATATGAAAGCAGTCGGGGAAAATTAACACAAGCTAAAATATTTTCTAAGATGGGGGAAATTGTTAATATACTAAAATCATCTATTAAGACTGGTTTAAAAGGTACATTTTATCAAGATCGAATTTTAGGACCTCAAGCCTGGTTGATTGAAAAAGCGAATCGAGAAAATAAATTGATTCCGGGAGGTGCATTGAATCATATCATTGCTTTTACTATGGCAATGATGGAGGTGAAGAGCTCTATGGGGCTAATCGTCGCTGCCCCCACTGCTGGTTCTTGTGGTGTAATACCCGGGGCGATATTAGGCACAGCGCAGTATATGAATTTAGATGATGATAAGATAATCAAAGCGATGCTTGCTTCGGGAATTATTGGTGTTTTTATTTCAGAGCAAGCTACTTTTTCTGCAGAAGTTTGTGGGTGTCAGGCAGAGTGTGGTGCCGCTTCAGCAATGGCCGCAGCTGGTTTAGTCCAACTCATTGGAGGAAATGTTAAACAAGGTATTGATGCAGCTTCAATAGCCCTGCAAAACATGTTAGGATTAATATGTGACCCAGTGGCCAACCGGGTCGAAGTCCCTTGTTTAGGAAAAAATGTAATGGCCGCTACTAATGCTTTTGCTGCGGCTAATATGATTATTTCAGGTGTTGATGTGGTGATACCGCTTGATGAGACCATAAAAGCTATGTATGATGTAGGTGTTAGTCTACCTGCAGAGTTGCGCTGTACTGGTAGAGGGGGACTTTCAACAACCGAAACAGCACTTAAAATTATGGGAAAAATGAAAAGCTGATAATGTGTCTCAATAATAATGTTAAGTTTAAACATCTGACATATTTTTTAATTGACCTATTACCCATTATGGGGTAGATATGTATCTCTAAGACTTTATAAACTTTGTCAGGGGGAATAGTTGTCTGACGTAGTTTTAAAAATAAAAAAAGAAAGACAGAATGATTAAATAAGATTTAATAATTATGACTACAGGAATAATTTTTAATATTCAAAGATATTCGATTCATGATGGACCAGGAATCCGGACTACCGTCTTTTTAAAAGGATGTCCACTTAGCTGCTGGTGGTGTCAAAATCCGGAAAGCCAGTTAAGCGGGCAGGAAATGATATTTTGGGGAGACAGATGTATAAGCTGCGGAGCATGTTCTGCGATTTGTCCTTCTAGCGCTATTCAGATAAAAAATGGTATTCCGATTACTGAAAAAGAGAAATGTATTCTTTGCGGAAAGTGTATAGAAAAATGCCCGGCTCTAGCCCGGGAAATGATAGGTAAAAAGATGACCGTAGAAAGCGTTATAAAAGAGATAGAGAAAGATCTGGTATTTTATGAAGAATCTGACGGAGGAGTGACCTTCTCCGGTGGAGAACCTTTGGGGCAATCTGAATTTTTAGAGAGTCTCCTTAATGCTTGTCAGGAAAAGAAAATCCACACTGCAGTCGATACCTCGGGATATATTTCCTGGGAAATTTTAGAAAAAGTCGCTCCAAAAGTAAATCTGTTTTTATATGACCTTAAGATAATGGACAGCGAAAGGCATAGAAAATACACCGGAGTATCTAACGAGATCATTTTGGAAAATTTAAAAAAACTTTCTTCAGCATACCATAATATCTCTGTTCGTTTTCCGGTTATACCTGGTATAAACGATGATGATCAAAACATCAGGGAAACGGGAGAATTTTTATCTTCCTTAAAGATAACTCAGGTGAATCTCCTCCCTTATCACTATATAGGTATAGATAAATACAAAAGATTGGGAAGGACTTATAAGTTAGTAATCACACAACCTCCTTCGGAAGAAAAATTATCTGAGATATCCGGGATTTTAAGCAAGTTTAATTTGAAGGTAAAATTAAGAGGTTAATTTATATGAATGAAAGAGTGGAAAAATTAAGACAGGAAAGTTTAGATACTCAACCTTATATTTCTATCGAGCGAGCAAATTTGGTAACTGAAGCCTATCAGAAATATGCCGGAACAGTTTCAATTCCTGCTCTTCGTGCTTTAGTTTTTAGGCATTTACTGGAAAATAAAAGTATATCTATTGGTGAAGGAGAAATTATTGTAGGAGAAAGAGGGGAACACCCTCAGGCGACTCCCTCCTTTCCAGAATTATGCTGTCATAGTATTGAAGATTTTAATTTAATAAATGACCGTGAAAAGATTGCCTTTAAGGTGAGTGAAGAAGATAAAAAAATTCAAGAAGAGAAGATTATTCCTTATTGGGAAAACAGGTCGATGCGCGGGCGGATATTTAAAGAGATGACCCGGCAATGGAAAGACTGTTATGAAGCAGGTATTTTTACCGAATTTATGGAACAGAGAGCCCCTGGACATACGGTAGCCGATGATAAGATATATCATAAAGGTTTTTTAGATTTCCAGAAAGATATTAAAAAGAGTCTGCAAAACCTTGATTATTTAAATGATGTTGAATCCTATCAAAAACAAGAAGAATTAAAGGCTATGCTTATCTGCGCCAAGGCTATAATCAGTTTTGCTAAACGTTATACTGATAAAGCTTTAGAACTGGCCAGGAGCGAAAAAAACTCCCCAAGAAAGATGGAGCTATTAAAAATCGCCGAGGTTTGTTCTCATGTCCCAGCTAACTCACCCCGAAACTTTTGGGAAGCTTTGCAAATGTATTGGTTTGTTCATGTAGGGGTTATTAGCGAACTTAATACCTGGGATTCCTTCAATCCAGGCAGATTAGATCAGCATCTATACCCCTTTTATAAAAAGGAATTAGAAGAGGGGACCTTGACTGAAGAAAAGGCAAAGGAACTCTTAGAGTGCTTCTGGATAAAATTTAACAATCAACCAGCACCACCCAAAGTAGGAGTAACTTTGGCAGAAAGTGGGACCTATACCGATTTTGCCAATATTAATAATGGTGGATTAAAAATAGATGGCGAGGATGGCGTAAATGAATTAACCTACCTGATACTCGATGTAATCGACGAAATGAGATTATTGCAGCCCAGTACCAATATTCAATTGAGCCGGAAAAGTCCGGATAGATTTTTAAAACGAGCTGGTGAAATAATCCGAAAGGGTTGGGGACAGCCTTCAGTATTTAACGCTGAAAAAGTTATTGAGGAGATGCTCAGACAGGGTAAATCCATAGAGGATGCCCGATGTGGGGGAACGAGTGGTTGTGTGGAGACAGGTGCCTTTGGCAAAGAAAGTTACATCCTAACCGGTTATTTTAATTTAGTAAAAGTGTTGGAGATAACTTTAAATAACGGCATTGACCCTCGGACTGGTAAGAAAATAGGAATAGAAACTGGCGAGCCAATCCAATTAAATTCTTTTGCAGAATTATTGCAGGCTTTCAAAAATCAACTTCACCATTTTATAGATATAAAGATTAGGGGAAATAATATAATTGAAAGATTGTATGCTATCTATATGCCCGCCCCATTCCTCTCCATAATAATTAGTGATTGTATTGAAAAAGGGAAGGATTATAATGCCGGAGGTGCTCGTTATAATACCGATTATATTCAAGGCGTAGGAATTGGGACTATCACTGACAGTCTTTCAGTAATTAAATATCATGTCTTTGAACATAAAAATATAAGTATGGAAAAATTAAAAAAAGTGTTAAAAGGTAATTTTGCAGGTCATGAAGAAGTACGCCAATTATTTTTAAATAAGACCCCCAGATACGGGAATGATGATGATTATGCCGATGATATTATGAAATTGGTATTTAATGCTTTTTACCAGGAAGTAAATGGAAGAAAAAATACCAAGGGTGGGGTTTATAGAATAAATATGCTTCCTACTACCTGTCATATCTATTTTGGTTCAGTAGCAGGAGCTACCCCTGATGGAAGAAAGGCCGGACAACCTGTCTCAGAAGGAATTTCACCAGTCCAGGGGGCAGATCGTTTGGGACCTACAGCAGTGATCAAATCAGCTGCCAAGATGGACCAGGTAAAAACCGGAGGGACCCTTCTAAATCAAAAGTTTACCCCTCAATTACTGGAAGGAGAGGAAGGAATAAATAACCTTGCTCACCTGATTAGGGCTTACTTTAAATTAGGTGGGCATCATATCCAATTAAATGTAGTAAGTTCAGCTACTCTAAGGGCCGCTCAAAAAGAACCTGAAGAATACCGAAATCTTATTGTGCGAGTAGCAGGTTATAGTGATTATTTTAATAACCTCAGTAAGACCTTACAGGATGAAATTATCAGTCGAACAGAACACCAATTTTGTTGAAATAATTAGTATAATATTTGGTAGGATAAAAAATAAATAAATAAATTATTAGTTAAATAGTGTAAAAAAAATAGTAAAATTTTAGTAAAATAAATTTGACAAAGCTAAAAGTTGTGGTATACTAATTACGTTAAAGTCTGTTAGAAAAAAAATGACTGGCCTTTATTACTTAAAAGAGATGCTAACAACAATCAACTGAATTCTCTATAACAGATTGTTAAAAAAGGATCTCTTGTGTTTTAATAATGTTATCGTTAAGAGCTTAGAACCATTTCCTTGCTTCTTTTCTCCCAAAGAAACGTTATTGGACTTAAGAGAAATAATAACGAAAAGGAGGAAAAAAGTATGCAAGGTACTAAATTATATGTAGGGAATCTTAAGTATTCTGTAACCAATGAGCAGTTAAATGAAATATTTTCAAAGCATGGTGAAGTTAAGAGTGTCAACATTATCGAAGGCAAAGGCTTTGGATTTGTAGAAATGTCTTCTTCAGTAGAAGCTGGAAAAGCCAAAGATGCGTTAAACGATACCGATTTCGACGGTCGTCCTTTAAAGATTGATGAAGCCCGTCCACCTAAACCAAGAAGCGAATATCGTAGCAGATACTAAAATAATAAATTAGTAAATTAATTTAAATTTAAGATAATTCTGTTGTATCAATAAAGGCCAGTCATTTTATATAACAGTTCAATTAAATCCTCATCAGATGTGTCCCGCGGATTATTATTTAGACTTCCACCCTTTGCACCTTTAATTAATTGTGGAAAATCTTCTTCTTTTATCTTCCATCCAGAAAGATTTTCTTTAATTCCGACCGCAGCAAGTATTTCTTTTATCTTTTCTACTGCTTTTTGTGCAGCCTCTGTTTCTGATAATAAAGAGATATCTTCCCCCAGGGACTGAGCTATTTTAACTAACTTTTTGGTAACTACCGGAAGATTATACTCCATGACATAAGGTAACAGTACTGCGCAGGAAAGACCATGAGGTATTTTGTAATATACCCCCAAAGGGTGAGAGAGGGCATGAGCCGCTCCTAACCCTGAATTGGACAGGCAAAGCCCGCTTAAAAGTGCAGCCATAGCCATATCTGTACGTGCTTCTAAATTTTTTCCTTCCTTTACTGCTTTGACTAAACTTTTACCGATTAGTCCTATAGCATGCAAGGCCAGGGCATCGGTGATTTCCTGGCTTTTCTTGCCCAAATAAGATTCTATACATTGAGTTAAAGCATCACCACCACAGATGGCCGTTATACGGGGGGGTAAAGACAGGGTGAGTTCAGGGTCAACCAGAGCTACTTCCGGAATGAGAGAGAAGTCTCTTATGCTTTTTTTTAAAGAAAGTTTGGTATTGGTGATCACTGCATTGCTGGTCGTCTCTGAGCCGGTACCCGAGGTAGTGGGAATGGCGATGAAAGGAAGGGGTTTGGTTTTAAATTTTCTGCCTTTTCCTTCGATTTCCTGATAATCAGCCACCGAACCTTCATTGGCTGCCATTGCCGAAATAGCTTTACCGGTATCCATGACACTTCCTCCCCCCAGCGCTATAACCAGATTGCAGCCTCCCTTTTGGGCTAGACTTGCTCCGGTATCTACTGTTTCTACCGTAGGGTCGGAGGGAATATTTTCATAGATTATATATTCTAAATTATTTCCCTTGAGTAAATGGATTAAACGGTCCAACGCCCCGCTTTTTCTCATCGCACTCCTACCCAACACCACTAAAACTTTACTTCCTAATCTTTTTGCTTCTGCCCCAACTTGAGATAATCCTCCCGGCCCAAAGATAATTTTCCCCGGAGCATAAAATTCCACTACTTTGTTCAAATCTCTATTCCTCCTAAAAGATTAAAATAAAGAAAAAATATAAGGTTATTGAAATGTATTTGTTAAATTGTTTGATTTATATTATTCTTTTTCTGGTAACTTTGTCAAATCTTGGAATTCTCTTTGTCATTCCCGTGGAAACGGGGATCTATCTTTAAATATTAATCTGGATTCCCACTTTCGTGGGAATGACAGGACCTCGGTCAATTACTTATGCAGCAGTTTTCTCTTCGATAAAACATCATAAGTCTGCTGGTTAATCTTACCCACATTGGCTTTCATCATGGTCTTTACTGCCTTCTCTTCACTCTTCTTTAAACTGATATTCTTATCGGTCAGTATCTCTATTAACTTCTTCCAGGCTATTTCCCATTTCTGGCTGCCATTTCCTATTCCCAATTCCCAGCTCTTCTTCTGCCCAGAGCATGGCAGAGAGGATAGCTTCTTTTATTATGAAAAATAGGCACATCCCATTTTTTTCTTTTCAAAAGAGAAAAATGGGATGTGCCTATTTTTCATAATGTATGTCTTTCCTCCTCCTGCCCAGAAAATAATTACCTTAAAAGATTCACTAAGTGGAGGATTCAAAGAATCACAAGCCCTCACCCAACTACCGAAGACAACCAACCTCGAATGGGAGAAATGGAAAGAAAAGGGGATAATAATTCGTGTTAGATAAGATAAAACTATTTTTCCAAAAAAGAAGGATTTTATAAGCCTTTTGTCGTAGTAATATTAAGTTGTAAAATGAATGAAATCAAATCTTTATCCTTTACAGCAGGAAGAGATAAGAAAAGAAACAAAAAATAGGCTACCAGATTTTTGGAAAGTGCAATTAAATAAGGAAAGAATTAAAGGAAAAACATCAAAAATGCTTGAGATTGCCTTAGAAGAAAAGAGGAGAGAAATAATAAAAGAGCGGATTGATTCCGGAAGGATTGAAGTATAACAAAGAACCCTCACCTATCACATTTTGGTGGTGAATAAATTATGAATATTTTATCATTTCTACATTTTTTTGTATTTTTGTTCTATTCCTGCTTGTTAATTTTTTTGCTATGGAAAGATCCAAAATCCTTACTGAATAGGGCTTGCGCTGCTTTTTTTGCTTCTCTTGCTCTCTGGAGCTTTGCCTATATTTTTGTTCATAATTTTAATATTTCAAAAGATACTGCTAGATTATTCGATAATATCAGTTCAATAGGCTGGGCTAGTTTCGCTAGTTTTTTTCTATGGTTTTCTCTTATTTTTACAGAAAAGAAAAAAATATTAAAAACAAAAATTATTTATCCCCTTATCTTTATTCCGCCTTTATTATTTATCTATACACAGTGGGAAGGCCTTTTAACAGTAGATTATATTAAACGACCCTGGGGGTGGGAAGCTGCTTGGTCAGGCTCAATCTTGTGGTATTCTTATTTTATCTATTATCTTTCGTTTACGGTAATAGGACTTTATCTAATTTTAAATTTCAGAAGAAAGACAAAAGAGCCGATTAAGAAAAAACAAGCAGGAATAATCTTTGTCGCCACGTTCATTACTCTTATTCTTGGAACTTTAACAGAGGTAATACTCTCAGGATTACATATTTATAGCATACCTCTCCTGGGAGATGTTAATACGCTCAGTTGGGCGTTTGGAATAGTTTTCGCCATAGCTAAATATAAACTTATGATCATCACACCAGCTGCAGCAGCTGAAAACATTATCTCTACCATGGCTGATTCCTTAATTTTGTTGGATAGAGAAGGAAATATAGTCAATGTAAATAAAGCTACACTATATTTATCAGGATACGGAAATAGTGAACTGGAAGGAAAATCAGTTGAGATATTTTTTAGAGAAAAAGATATCAAAAACACCTTGCTGAATAAAGCTATTAAAAGAGAATCTATCAGAAATTATGAGTTTAGTTTTAAAACAAAAACAGGAGAAAATATTCCGGTAATTTTTTCAAGTTCTGCGATGATGGACGAGGCAGGAGGTATGGCTGGCATTGTTTGTATTGTCAAGGACATCACCGAGCGTAAGCTAGCAGAGGAAAATGTGAAAAATGCAAAAGATGAACTGCAAATGATTCTAGACTCAGTTCCCGCTATCATTTTTTATAAAGATATAGAAGGTAGATTTATCCGGGTAAACAAGACACTGGCTAATTCGTTGCAGGTGCCTATAAAAGATATAGTAGGCAAGACGACAGAAGCACTTTTTCCCAAGGAAGAGGCTGAGAATATGAGAAAAGATGATCAGGAAGCTATTCTTTCCGGAAAAGCAAAAAGGGATATCATCGAACCTTTTACAACCCCTGACGGAATAAGATGGTTAATTATCGATAAGATACCTTACAAAGATAAAAAAGGCAAAATTACCGGTATTATCGGTTTTGCTAAAGATATCACTGAACAGAGAAAATCAGAAGAAGAACTTAGGCAAAGCTACCAGCAACTCAAAAAAACCATGGATGCAGCCATTGATACCATGTCAAGTATCATTGAAGCCAAAGACCCCTATACTGCCGGCCACCAGCAGAGGGTTTCTCAACTGGCCACAGCCATAGCTAAAGAGTTACACCTTTCTCAAGATAAGGTTGAAGGGATAAGGATAGCTTCTCTCATCCACGATATCGGAAAGATCGGCCTACCTACTGAAATCTTAAGCAAACCCATCAGGCTATCTGATATAGAATTTAGTTTAATCAAAGAACATTCCCAAATAGGATTTAATATTTTAAAATCCATTGATTTTTCCTATCCTGTAGCAGAAATTGTCCTTCAACACCATGAAAGACCAAATGGTTCAGGATATCCTAATCATTTAAAAGGTGATAAGGTTCTCCTGGAAGCCCGGATTTTAGGAGTAGCTGATGTAGTAGAGGCCATGTCTTCTCACCGTCCTTATCGACCAGCTCTCGGCATCGATAAAGCTCTGGAAGAAATTACCCAGAACAAAGGCATCCTCTATGACCCGAAAGCAGTGGACGTTTGCTTGAAACTCTTCAAAGAAAAAGGATTTGAATTTGAATGATTCGTTCTATAAGAAGGAGAAATAATTGTATTATCTTTATTTAGATGAAACTGGAGGCCACGGATTAAGTTTTATAGAGCACAATTTTCCTATTTTTCTTCTTTGTGGTTGTCTTTTTAGCCAGATAGAAATAGAAAATATGGAGAAGAAATTCAATTTATTTAAGCAAAAATATTTTAACACTTCCAATGTAATTCTTCATTCTAGGGAGATAAGAAAATGTGAAGGTTCATTTCAAATACTATTTGGCTTAAATTTAAAAGCAAAATTTTATGAAGATATGAACTTAATTATAAAAAATTCTAAATTTAAAATTATTTCCATAAAAATAAAGAGTCCCCTATTGCAGGAGACCCTTTACCGACCGGGAGACACCCCGATCCAAATTATTAACTTGTCGTATATTTACATTATAGCTTAAATAAATAATTTTTCAAAAAAAAAATAACATAAAAATAACATAAGATGAATCCGGTCCAAACTATGCGATTCTAACCAGTCAAGCATTAAATTATAAATGGTTTTTAATCGGAGATGATTATGGTTGGGAAAAATTCCAAAGGTTCTATAAAGGATTTTCCACTGATCTGAAAGATGATTTTACATTCGGGGTAATTCCAAAACTTTGGGGAAATTCCTTAAAGAGCGTACTTAAAAAATTATTTTCTAATTTTATAGGAAGAATCTTTCAGGTAAATAGACAGAGCAAGGAAGTAATAAATCAATTTTTAAAAAGGAGAGAAAAATGTCAGATTATAAATTAGATGGTAATTATCTTAGAGATCGTCGAGGAATAAAAATTGGGCGAATTGACGGAAAGTATATTCGGGATGGCAAGAGTACTATAGTAGGTAGAATTGATGATAAATATATTCGTGATTCACATGGTATTAAAATAGCCGATTTTGACGGAACTTATATCAAAGATAAAAGAGGGGTAAAAATTGGGACGATAGATGATGTTCATAAATCGATTAATGGCGTGGGAGGAATATCTCTCGTTGCCTTATGGATATTATTCGTAAGATAGGTAATAAAAAGAGTAAGAAAATCATAATTCGCAATTTTTAAAAATATTTAGTAAAGAAATTATTTAAACCTAATATAAAAAAAGAAGGGGTAAAGCAATGAAAGCAATAAAACATTATGATGATAACCTTGAAAAGTATTTGACTGCTATATTTGGCACCATTGGTTCTTTGGCAATTATAATAAATTTATTTATCAAAGGTTGGTCGACTGAGAATATCATGGATGGTTTGGTAAATTTAGCCGAATTGTTGGTAACTATCGTCGTTTTCTTAATTGCCATGAAAACAGTGTCAAGACTAAATTATTCTAATTTT
>MEYH01000015.1 GCA_001773955.1 Candidatus Sediminicultor quintus
AATATCTTTGGCACCAAAGGGCGGATTGAAATTGAAATACCTTTTAATACTCCGTCTGACCGGCCGTGCAAAGTATGGTATGGAGATGGTAACAGGATTGAAGAGGTTGTCCTGGAAGTTTGCGACCAGTATACGATTCAGGGAGACCTGTTTTCCCGGGCAGTGCTGGAAGATAGAGAGGTTCAGGTACCGCTCGAAGATGCTGTGGCAAACATGCAAGTGATCGATGCACTGGTCCGTAGTGCCAGGAGTGGAAGCTGGGTTAACGTTGAGACAGGGTCCTCTGCCTAACGGTTAACTAAATTATCCTGTATCTGTATTTATTAATATTGTGTCATTCCCGTTTCCCTATCTGTCATTCCTGTCCCTTTATCTGTCATTCCCGCGAAAGCGGGAATCTATCTTCTCTCCTCCAAAATTTAATTGGCTAATGGTTGTCAATAATACACTCTTGTAACTTGCATCTTGCAACCTGTAACTTTTTTTTAAAAAAAGAAGGATTTTTCCTCATCCTTGTCGTACCTTGATAATAGTATTAATAAAAGCATTTATTAATTAATCTCAAGGAGTAAGGGTAATGAGTCAGTTTAATTATCTATGAGTAGATCGCTAATCCAGAAAGTAAGCTCTATATTTAATTAATGAAAGGAGGGAAAAATCCTATGGAAAAGAAAGAAGAGCGCCGTTCCGAAAAAGAAAAAAGAACAGGGGAAGACCGCAGGAAATTTGATGACCCAAATTATAAAAGACCTGAACGCAGAAGTGGCCAGGATAGAAGAACTGGCCAGAGAAGAAAAAATGAAGGATGCAAAAAAAATTAAACTAAAAAAGTTGGTACAAAATCAACTATTGTTTAAATATTCGATAAAATGAATAAAAATAAGAATTTATTAGGAGGTGCGAAATGGGAAGTGTATACAAGATTTAGATTAAATGTTAACTTAATAATTAATATGAATAAAAAAAGTTAATAAGCTCTTTACTTTACCATTCTTTCTGTATACTAAGAGTGAAGTTAGGAAATATTTTTTTCTTTTTAAGTTTTAGAATACGAAAAAGATGTCGGGAAAAAGAGTGCCTCCTTGATATGACTGAAGTGTCAAAAGAACCGTCCCCCTGACATACAAAGGTGGTAAAATGAAATACAGGAATGTTCGGGAAATATCAATGACCCTTATTCCTATAGCGGCCTTTCTTCTTGCACTGTTAATTGGGACAATTATGATTGCCTTTCTGGGAGTAAACCCTCTGATTGCTTACCAGGCTCTGCTCAAGGGAGCGTTTGGGAGTACGAATGCTATAGCGGACACAGTAGTAAAGGCAACCCCCTTGCTTTTTGTAGGGCTGGGAATCTGCATTGCCTTTCGTGCCGGCGTATTAAATATCGGCGGGGAGGGCCAGCTTGTAGCCGGGGCTCTTTCTGCAACCATAATTTGTCTTAACTTTGCAGAATTACCAGGCTGGATTCTAATTATACTTGCTTTATTTGTTGGATTTCTCTGCGGAGCCATATGGGCAGGAATTGCCGGATTTCTTAAGGCTTATTTTAAAGTAAACGAAATTCTGAGTACCATCATGCTGAATTATATTGCCGCCTATGGGATGAATTATCTTCTTCGCGGACCAATCATGGACCCACTTCAGATAGAACTTGGCTCTTTTATTCCTCAAACTACCCGTTTAACTCATGTAGTTGATCTTCCCCGTCTTATTCCTACCCGCCTTCATTTTGGAACAATAGTGGCAGTTGTTTTTGCTATCCTGGTATATATTTTTCTCTGGCGGACGACCATAGGGTTTCGTGTCCGCATGATAGGACAAAATATACAGGCTTCGCGAGCTTCCGGAATTAATGTGCAAAAATATATGGTCCTTGCTTTTATCTTGAGCGGTGCGTTAGTAGGGTTAGGCGGAGCCATTGAAGTGTTAGGAGTTCATCACCGGCTGTTTACCGATGGTTCTGTATCGGGTTTTACCGGTAGTGCGGGCTTTAACGGGATTGTAGCTGCCCTGTTTGGCCAGCTTCATCCTATCGGAACCATACCGGCCTCCCTGTTATTGGGGGCACTGCTTACCGGAGCAAATAAGATGCAGAGAGCAGTACAAATACCTTCTGCTTTGATCGGTGCTTTGAACGGCCTGATTGTCCTCTTGGTAGTAGGGAGCGATTATCTGCGGCGCAGTCAGGCCCGGCGGATGGAGCAAACTGCAGAATCGAAAACCAATTCCAAAAATAAAAATAAAAAGGAGAGTCAATAATGGAAGCCATTATTATCGGGATAGCAAAATCTGCCATTCGTCTTGCCACACCCTATCTCTATGCTTCCATTGGCGAAACCATAGGACAGTTGAGCGGTGTCCTTAATCTTGGGGTAGACGGTGTAATGCTGATGGGAGCCTTTAGTGCTTTCTATACGGTTCTTAAGACCGGTAATCTTTGGCTTGGTTTATTGGTGGCAATAGTGGTCGGAGCGATATTTGGCCTCTTGATTGCCTTTATTAATGTTACCTTAAAAGCCGAACAGGGGATCAGCGGGATCGGAGTTTATATATTCGGTCTGGGATTAAGCAGTCTTTTATTCAGCACTATGGTAGGAACCGTTCAAACGGTGAGCGGTTTTTCACCCCTATCTATTCCCTGGCTTTCTAACCTTCCGATTGCGGGCGAAATCTTTTTCCATCAAAATATCCTGGTGTATGGTGCATTTGCCCTGATTCCTCTTGCCTGGTTTATATTGAATAAGACCCCTTTAGGTCTTAGTATTCGAGCTGTGGGGCAGAACCCGGAGGCAGCCGATTCACTGGGGGTTAGTATTGTGCGTATCCGTTATTTTACGGTAGTATTAGGTGGGATGCTCTCGGGGATTGCCGGTGCATCTCTCTCTATTGCACTGCTTAATGTATTTCAGCAAAATTTAACTAATGGAATGGGCTTTATTGCCGTAGCCCTGGTATATTTTGGAGCCTGGCGTCCGACCACGGTTCTCATCGGTGCGCTTCTATTCAGTACTGTAAACGCTATTCAGATATGGGTTCAAGTCCATGGTATTAATATTCCCTCTGATTTTACCCTGATGATGCCTTATATTGTTACTATTGTGGTACTTGCCGCTATGGCTAAACGCCGTATACATCCACCTGCGGCGCTAAACAAACCCTTCGAGCGGGGGGAATAATTGAAGAGGAGGTGGTAGATAAGATATAAAGTTTTAGAAAAATAAATGTTTTTCTGTATTTGTATTATCGTATAAAAAATTAGGAGGATAAAATAATGAAGATGAAAAGGATGATAGTAATTCTTACTCTAATCAGTATATTTGTATTATCGTTTGGGTTCGGAGCAAGCGCAGAACCCTTCCGGGTAGCATTTCTTATGCCCAGCGCTATTAATGATTTTGCCTGGAGCCAGAGTATGTATGAAGCTCTGCTTACCATTCAAAAAGAGATGGGCAAGGAAAATTTTGAGTTTGTTTATTCAGAGAACATGTTTGTAGTAGCAGACGCTGCTGCTGCTATTCGAGACTACGCCAGTGAGGGATATGCTCTGGTCATTGCCCATGGTTCGCAATATGGTGCCTCTTTATCGGATATTGCCCCTGATTTTCCTGATACGAGTTTTGCCTGGGGTTCTACCGCAAATGTTTTTACTGATCTTGGAATTACCAATATATTTGCTTACGAACCTTTATCTGAACAAGGCGGCTATGTTAACGGTGTCCTGGCAGCAAAACTTTCCAAGAATAATATTTATGGAGTAATCGGCCCCATTGAGACCGGTGATGCCAAACGTTATACCGAAGGTTTTAAGGCAGGTATAAAATCGGTCAAACCGGATGCTAAAATAAATGTAACCTGGATTGGCTCATATAGTGATGTTGCTCTTGCATCTGAAGCAGCACAAACTCATATTGATGCCGGAGCAGATGTTCTTACCGGAACATCACAGATGACAGTCGGAGCAATCGGAGTAGCAAAACAGAGAGGAGCTCTCTGGTTCGGATATGATGTTGACCAATCTGCCCTTGCCCCGCAGAATGTGGTCGCCAGTGTAGATGTTATTTGGGCAATTGCACTGAAGCCGATGATTGAAATGATTAAGAAAGGAGAGAGAGGAGGTAAAATCTTTACTCTTAACCTGGCTAACGGCGGTCTTAAAATTGTCGTGAATGACGAAGCACTTGTAGGTAAAACTATTGAGGGTATAGTTAAAGGAAACATTGAGGTCAAAGTAGAGAAATAAAGAAAGCTTAAGAGTGTCCATAGGGAGCTCTGGTTACATTTTAATATGAAAAAAGAACTATCTAAAATAACCAATTTAAGCAAGGTCGAAAAAGTAGAGATGCGGGGAATAATTAAGCAGTTTCCGGGTGTGCTGGCGAATGACCGAATTGATTTTGATGTCCATAGAGGAGAGGTTCATACCCTTCTTGGTGAAAACGGAGCCGGAAAAAGTACCCTGATGAAAATCCTTTACGGCATATATCGCCAGGATAAAGGTGAAATTTATGTTAACGGAAAATTGGCTAACCTTCGTTCTCCGCTGGATGCCATTCGACTGGGGATTGGGATGGTGCACCAGCATTTTATGCTTGTACCCACCCTTACCGTAGCTGAAAATGTAGCTTTAGGGCTTCCTTCCTCGCGAAAATATCTTCTTGACCTTGATGTTGTTTCGGAACGCATTAAAGAGCTGGCCAAAGTGCATGGTTTGCATGTCGACCCAAAGGCAAAGATATGGCAACTCTCTGTAGGAGAGCAGCAGCGAGTAGAAATAATAAAAATCTTATATCGCGGAGCTTCTCTCCTTATCCTGGATGAACCGACTGCTGTTCTTACTCCGCAAGAGGTGGAAGAACTTTTTCAGGTCTTGCGGAGTATGATAAACAGAGGATACTCTATTGTTTTTATCAGCCATAAACTTCATGAAGTCCTATCATTAAGTGACCGTGTGACCATACTTCGTGACGGTAAGGTAGTAAAATCTCTTCCCATTGCTGAAGTGACCAAAGAAAAACTGGCACGTTTTATGGTGGGAAGAGAGGTTCTTTTTCAAGTGGAACATCCCTCGGTAGAGCTTGGTAAAGTATCTCTTGCTCTGGAGGGAATTTGGGCTCAGGGAGATGATGACCTTCCTGCTCTACGGGGGATTGATCTTGAAATACACTCCGGTGAAATTCTGGGAATTGCCGGAGTCTCGGGGAATGGCCAGAAAGAACTTGCAGAAGTCATCGCCGGTCTGCGGGAATCTACCCAAGGTAAAGTGTTTATAAAAGGGACTGAGGTTACCAATTGGCCTCCTTCACGGCTTCTGGAGTATGGTCTTTCGTCTATTCCCGAAGAACGAATGCGAGATGGCACAATACAAAAATTTACTGTAGAGGAAAACCTGATTCTTAAAGACCACCTACATACACCTTATGCTGATGGAATATTTATGAATTTCAAAAACATTGCCCGGGAAAGCGAGCGCTTGATAAGTGATTTTGATATCAGAACTCCTTCCCGCCATACTTCCTTAAAGAGCTTATCCGGTGGAAATATCCAGAAATTAATTCTGGCAAGAGAACTCTCCCGAAAACCCGGTGTTCTGATTGCCTCTCAACCTACCCGCGGTTTAGACGTCAGTGCTACGGAATATGTTCATCGTCAATTGATTGAACAGAGGACAAAATTAAAAACAGCAACTCTTCTTATTTCAGATGACCTGGACGAAATTTTATCACTCTCTGACCGAATTGCGGTTATTTACGAGGGCAAGATAATGGGAGTGGTAAAACGAAACGAAGTTAGCATTGGAGAGTTGGGCATGATGATGGGAGGAGAAAAATGTCAAGGGGACGGTTCTCTTGACACTAATTGATTCTAACACATATTCTTAGGATTACTTCTTAGGATTACTTCTTGCAAAATTGCCTGGATTGATTTACCATTGAGTTGGATCATCTTGAATTAGTCCTCCTTAATATTTTTGATTATCTTCTATTTATTATAGAGGTTCTTGATGGCCCATTTCAAGTTATCTTAATTACTTTTACAGAAAATATAACACAGACTCATAAAAGATAGAAATATTAGATGTGAAGAATTGATCCAGACAGATTTTTCTAAGGATATATTATTTTTGTGCATTGGAAAAAAACAGTTTGATCACTGGAGAGAATGTTATAATTGAGCGTGATATGAGTAGTTTGGTAATCTATTATAATGACTATGGTAGGGTATATATAAACCCTTGAAAACTTGAAATTTTACTTATTATCTATTGGATCAAAAATGTTCTTTAATTCTTGTTTTTATTATATAATGAATCTATTCTTGGTCAACTTACAATTGATTAACGCAGTTCTTGGAATAGAAGCTGGTAGATATAGAGGACATTTCGCATATTTATTTGAAATGTCTACTGGTTATCTTGTACTGAATATTGGCGGGAAAAAATGAAGAAATACCACGATGATGCTAAAAACAGAAAGACCTGCATGAAAATAGAGAATCAACAAAACAGCGAAGTGATAAAGATCCCGAGGATTATGTTACTCATAGGATTTTTTGTACTGGTTACTCTTGTTATATTTATTGTTGTTCATTTCACTGAAGCGGAGCAGTTTGCTTTGCTTTTGTCCAAAGCAGAACCAAAATGGTTATTTCTGGCTATTTTGTTACAAATTGGAACATATTTATGTGCGGGATTCATTTGGAATCAAGTAATAAGATCAGCACAACACCGGGTACCACTGGGAGCACTTGCACGTCTATCGGTAGAAAAATTAAGTATCGACCAACTTGTGCCAATGGGCGGTATATCCGGTAACCTTGTCGTTCTTCAAACAATGAGACGTCTTGGGTTGCCGAATTGGCTTGCAATGGAGGCATTGCTTGTTGATATCCTTTCACATTATACAGCTTATGCAATTGTGACGTTTTTGGCTCTATCGATATTATGGTTTTATCATGACATAACAAATATTATCTGTTATCTTGTTGGTATTTTTGCTGTAATATTGGTAATCGTACCTATAACTATACTCTGGTTGCTTGCCCATAGGAACAATCAATTGCCTCTTTGGCTACTGCGTTTTCATCCGATTGCAAAAGCATCGGAGACGATTAAATCCGTATCACCGGAGCGAGTTCTTTCACCAAGAATGCTTGTAATAACAAGTTTATTAAATGTGACCATTTTTTTACTTGATGCGGGAACTTTATGGACAATGATGCGGGTAACCAATTATTCGGTCGGAATAATGACTACATTTGTGGCAATTGTCATAGCCTCTATTGCTGGAACAATTTCATTTCTACCTGGCGGCATTGGAGGATTTGAAGCGGGATCAGTGAGTGCTCTTGCTCTTCTTGGGGTACCGATTGAAACTGCATTAACCGGCACACTCCTTCTTCGTGGGTTTACTCTTTGGTTTCCTCTTGTACCGGGTATATTATTAGTAAGACATGATGTAAATATAAAATTGTAAGGGTTATATTAATGGAATACAATGGGATTGGTAGACCTATAGTCACATAATAGCAACAAACCATATAATAATTTAAATGGTTATGATAATCAAAAAGCTTTTATATATACCGGGGGGTCTATAAGATGACTAAAGTGAAAGAGTTTTCAAAAATGACTAATAATGGAAACAAGAAATCTTTATTTTGGACTTCCTCAATCCAGAAAGTATTTGATTTACTGGACAGTTCGGAGGAAGGCATTACGTACCAAGAAGCAAGAGCCAGACTCCAAAAGTATGGATTTAATGAGATTGTGGTAAAGGGAAGAAGATCCGGTTTAGATATATTTATCTCCCAATTTAAAAATTCGCTTGTTCTGGTTTTGATCGCAGCCTCCATTATTTCCTATTTTCTGCATGATAGAATAGACGCAATTGTTATTTCGTCAATTGTTATGTTGAATGCTATACTTGGTTTCTTTCAGGAACATCAAGCTGAAAAGGCGTTAAGAGCCTTAAAGAAATATTTAACGCAGAAAGCCAATGTTTTACGGGAAAAAAAGATAAAAGAAATCGACATTAAAGAAATTGTTCCCGGTGATATTGTTTATTTGGGTATCGGAGATATAATACCAGCTGATATAAGACTTATTAAATCTGAAGAGATGACAACGGATGAATCATCTTTAACCGGAGAATCATTACCTGTTTCCAAGAGCAATGAGCCCATAGAACAGAGTTACTATTTACCACAAGAACTAAATAATATCGCTTTTATGGGAACCTCTGTGGCCAACGGATCAGGCTACGGTATTGTAATTGCCACAGGCAAAGATACCTTTTTCGGGAAAACAGCATCTTATTTAAAAAAAGCGTCAGTTGAGGGGGATTTTCAGAAAAATATTAGAATTTTTAGCAATTTTTTGCTTAAAGTTATCATTGTGATGACAGCATTTATTTTTATTGCAAATGCATTGCTTGAAAAAGGAATTTTTATCTCCCTTCTTTTTGCGTTAGCTTTGGCCGTTGGGCTTACTCCGGAAGTTTTGCCAATCATTATGACAATCACTTTATCAAGAGGTGCCCTTAAGATGGCCAAGCAAAAAGTTGTAATCAAAAATCTTGCCTCTGTGGAAGATTTTGGCAATATCGATACACTTTGTTGTGATAAAACAGGAACTCTTACCGAAGGAGAGATATCACTCTCTGATTATGTCTTAATGAATGGTGAGAGGAACGAAAGACTTATTTTATATGGATTATTATGTAATTCAGCCCGAGGTGAGAAGGGCAATAAAATATTCGGCAATCCAATGGATAAAGCAATATGGCAAAGTAAGGTGTCTGAAAAATTTGAAGATTCTTTAAAGGAATATGAGATTATTAAAAAGAATGAATTTAATTTTGAAAAAAGAAGAATAAGTGTTGTGGTTAGAAATGATTCAAGAACAATGGTTATTGCTAAAGGAGCTATAGAATCAATTTTAACTGCCAGTAATTCTGTTTTGATTAATGGTAAAATAACAGGATTAACTAGTGAATTGACTTCCACGATACTTAGCAAGGTTTCAGATTATGAGAATGATGGATATAGAATCCTTGCTGTCGCAACCAGGGAAATAGATAGTTTGACGGAAGGTAAATCTAATATTGAAAAAGATCTTAATTTAGAAGGTTTTTTACTTTTCTTAGATAAAGCCAAGGAGACAGTTAAAGCCTCATTAAGAATATTGCAGGGCTTAAAAGTAGAGATAAAAGTCATAAGTGGAGATAGTCCGGTAATTACTCGAAAAATATGCAATGATGTCGGATTAATTATCCAAGGTAATAAGGTGATTACCGGTGATGATCTTGTAAGCCTAAATGAGAATGAGTTTAAGGAATGTTGTCATAAATTCAACATATTTGCGCGAGTAACGCCGGAGCAGAAATACAAGATAGTTGCAAGTCTCAGGAAAGAAGGGCATATTGTCGGATTTTTGGGAGATGGAATCAATGATGCTCCTGCGCTAAAAGCAGCCGATGTAGGCATTTCAGTAGATAGTGCTTCAGACATTGCAAAAGAGGCAGCAGATATTATTCTTCTTCAGAAAAGTTTACGCGTATTATCCCATGGTATTATGGAAGGAAGAAGGACATTTGCGAATATCACCAAATATATCTTAAATACGATCAGTGCAAATTTCGGCAATATGATTACCGTTGCGTCTTCTTCTTTATTCTTGAAGTTCATTCCTCTTTTACCTTCGCAGATCCTGCTTAATAATTTGTTCAGTGACTTACCTCTTTTAACTATTTCTACAGATAATGTTGATAGGGAGTTTTTAAGAAAACCCAGGAGATGGAATATAAAGCTTATTTCAAGATTTATGATATATTTTGGAATAATAAGCACATTTTTTGACTTGGCCTTGGTTCTGCCATTGATATTTATTATAAAAGTTGAACCACAAGTTTTCCGAACCGCCTGGTTTTTAGAATCGATTTTATCTGAGATAATAGTTACCTTTTCCATACGGACAAGAGTATCTTTTTTTAAAAGTATGCCAAGCAAGTTATTATTGGTAACATCAGCATTTACATGTTTAATTGTGGTAATGCTTATAAATACCAGATTTGGCAATAGATTTTTCGAGTTTGTAAGAATGCCTTTAAGCCTGGTTATCTTCATTTTTTTGATACTGGTTGCATATTTTATAACAGTTGAGATTGCAAAGAGATATTTTTTTAAAAGATTTGAAACTTAGCATATATGTATTTAATCATTAAAAGGTATTCATTTCAGTGTCCAGATAAAATTTATATTCTGTTGTTTCTATGATTTTATAAAATTAGTATACCATTGATTTATGATAGAGGTCTTCAGGGGTAGTTTTAGATGAGATTAATACGTACCATTTGCTTAAAGAGGATATAGGGTTGGTTTAATGAACAATATTATTATTCGGCCTTTTATAAAAGAGGACAGGAAAAGCGTAAGAATGATTAGCTATGAAACAGCTTTTCTTGGTGAAGATAATAAGAATATTTTTGCAGACGAAGAGATATTGGCAGATGTTTTAACCAATTATTTCACAGATTATGAACCGGATTCTTGTTTTGTAGCAGATGATGGCGGAAAGGTGATTGGATACATTATCGGGTCGAAGGACATAAAAAGGGTAAGGAAAATTATTATTATTAAAATTTTACCCCATTTAATTGTAGAATCTATAAAGAGATTACTTCTTTTCAATAAAAATGATGTAAGATTTTTGTACCATGTATTGCTAAGTTTTTTAAAGGGGGAATTTTCTACTCCGGATTTCTCAAAAGATTACCCTGCCACTCTCCACATAAACATTAAGAAAGATTATAGGGGCAAAAAAATAGGTAAAGGGTTGATTGAATATTATTTATCATATATTTATAGGCAAGGGATTAGAGGAGTACATTTGGGGGCCATATCTGAAGGGGCGAAGAATTTCTTTCTGAATTGTGGATTTTCAATATTGTATCAGAGTAAACATTCCTACCTGAGATATATACTAAAGCAAGATACACCTTATTATGTTTTAGGGAAATTGTTATGTTATAATCGGAATTTAGAGATATGAAATGTCAAGGGGACGGTTCTCTTGACAGTACAAAATCAAAGTAATAAAATGATATAAAGGGGTGATAGAATGCCCAGATATCCCAGAAAATACAGTAAAACAGGAATATACCACATCATGCTACGGGGGAATGAAAGAAAAGATATATTTATTGATAAACAAGACAAGAAAAAATTTATTAAAACAGTTATTCAAAAGAAAGCGGATGAGGCCTTTAAATTATATGCCTATTGTATTATGGATAATCACGTACATCTGGTTATCAAAGAGCAAAAGGAACCAATACCCCGAATAGTTAAAAAGATAACCACCAGTTTTGCCTACTATTTTAATAACAAATATAAAAGAGTGGGACACCTCTTCCAAGATAGATATAAAAGTGAAACCATAGAAGATGAACCTTATTTGCTCTCTGTAATAAGATATATCCATAATAATCCCGAGAAAGCAGAGATCACTAAAAAAGAAAAATATAAATGGAGTAGTTATCCTAACTATATTGAAATATTAAGAAAGACGATAGAATTGCCTGAGATAAAAGAGATACTGGAGATATTTTCCTTAGATACTAAAAAAGCACTAAAAGAATTTATTAATTACAGTAATAAACATGAAGAAAAGAACTTTCTGGAGATGAAAAAAATTATAGAGTCTGAAATAAACGAAGAAAATGTTGAAGAATATATAGATGAGTATCTAAAATCAAGAAGTTTGAAAAAAGAGAACTTAAAAAAAAGAGAGAATGTAGAAGAAAGAGAGAATTTAGTACAACAACTGCTAAGAAAATCAAATTTTTCAAGACGAAAAATAGCAATATTAATTGGGGTAAACAGGGAAGCAGTAAGAAAAGTGTCAAAAGAACCGTCCCCTTGACAGTACTATTTAATAAACTTTTAATAAATCTTTAATAATATTTTTAGAAACAGACATTATAATGCAGTAAGATGGTTGTAACCCAAAAAGTAAACAAAATGGTACTGTAGGGGCACGATACATCGTGCCCCTACAAACATAATTACAACCAATCTTATTTCCAACGCAATTTATTTAATAAAATTAGTTTTTTTAATGCCAAAATGAATGGATAATATTAAAAAATGATTATCAGAAAACAACTATGGGTTTCAAATTTTATTACGATTATAATTACTATCTTTTTATTAATTATTGTGAGTATCCTTATCGGTAGAAATTATCAAAATATTTCAAGGTTTGGTTTACCCCCAAAAGATTTTGGAAGAGAAGAAGAATCCAGAGGGTATTTTAACCTTTTAGAAAGAGAATTACGCATGGCAGATAGGATTGTTAATCGTGTAATAAGAGAAAGCCCTGAAGTATTAGAAGATATTAAATATATTCAGCAATTGGATGCTTTTATGAATGCATCTAATGGCGGTATTATTATCCGAAAAAACAATGAAATACTTTACTATTCTCCTTTTCTCTCCAGCCTTGATTTAGATGAAGAAACAACAAATTCGCAAATTCAGTCCTTTCCGAATAAGAAAATTATTAATTTTAGCGAAAATATATATCTAGAGAAGTTGGATTTTCTCTTTTCTGATGAATCCAAGGGAGAGGCTTTAATTGTTTGTGATGTTACCTCTACTTTAGAAAATTTGGCACAATTCCGTTATTCGGTTTTCATCATTTTGATTCTATTTCTTGTTGCTATTGTTATCATTAGCACAATCACTACTTACATATTATCAAAAAATATCGTTAAACCTCTAACTCAATTGGAGAATGCTGCCCTGCAGATTCGAAAGGGTAATTACGATTTTAAAATAAACACCACTGCAAAAGATGAAATCGGAGATTTGTCAAGAACCTTTGAAGAAACAAGA
>MEYH01000016.1:0-4373 GCA_001773955.1 Candidatus Sediminicultor quintus
TAATTTAAAATATTCCATATCTTCGATTAAATTAGGGAGTACTAAAACAACTTTGCTTTTTTCATCTATTTCTCTTTTATCATAAAATCCTTTTTCTTTTAATAGTAATAAATTATCGGGTTTGGCCAATTCTTTTACCAGATCAATTGCCAATTCAATTCCTTTTCGAGATATAACCCGAGTTGCCTGAAGAATAACAATATCTTTTGGACTAAGACCTAAGGCCTCTTTGAAGTCATCATTATAATCATCGATCTTCCATTCCGGTCCTTCAAAGTCAAAAATATTTGGTATGACTAACGAATGAATCTCTCTTCTCTTTTTCAATTCGTCCCGGGCAAGTGTATTGATTACAGTATGAGTGATCAATTTATTTTTAGGAGGAAAATAGGTAACCATGATTTCCTTGATTGCTTTACAGGTGGGATGATCAAAATGGGATCTTTCCCAAAAAAAATCATGATGATGAGATATGGCTTCAATGCCTGTTGATTTAATGACTCTAAAAAGGGCAATAGCAGCAGGAATGTTTAAAGGGAGGGACCAAACATTTTCTACATCTAATAAATCAATCGAAAATTTTCTAATGAAAGAATAAATTTTTTCTTCTATTTGAACAGCGATTTTATATATTTCCTGGCAAAGTGCTCCTTCGGAAGAAAAATCACTAAGAAAATGGAAAGAGTTATTATAAATTTTATTTATTTCGGGATGATCAAACCGAAGCTTAGGGATGATCGTGGCATCTAGGTTAGGGGCTTCACCAGCAAGGAGGTATACTGCATGGCCTATCTTCTCTAAAACATTCTTCCACTTCTCTATTTCCAAAGATACTCCATCCATCAAACCAACTCTAAAGTGGCAGATACCTATCCTGGGCAAAGATACACTCTCCTATTTATTAAATACTTTTCTTCTCATTAAAAATAATATTCACTCTAAATGCAGTAAAAGATCCTACATAAGTCCTTTTGAAGAACTTAAGCGAAATAAATAGTTAAAAAATATTTACCATGTGTTTAAAATTTCATCTCCTAAAATATTGCTTTGCGCGTATCTTTTTCAAATAAATGGATTCTTGAAAGGTCAATCAATACCTCAAGCTCTTTACCTTCTTCTATTTTCAAATCACCGGGTGTTTTAATCACTAGCAATCCGAATTCTTTTTCTAAATGGATAACTGTATCTGACCGTAACAACTCTGCAAAGTAGACTTTTCCTTTTGTGGTAACTACTTTGTCTGTTTGTGCTCTGTCAGCTGTATAAATATGTTCCGGTCTTATACCTAAGATATAATTACGCTTATCTGAAAGCTTAGATACTTTATCTTTTAATATATCCAATACAGGTACTTCTAAGCCTTTTGTCCCCAAATAAAATATTTCATTCTTATGTACAATTTCAACCTCAATGAAATTCATTTGTGGTGAGCCAATAAATCCGGCCACGAAGATATTGACTGGATTATGGTAAATCTCATCAGAATTGCCAAATTGTTGAATAATGCCCTGTTCTAAAACGGCAATTCGATCACCCATAGTCATTGCTTCTACTTGATCATGGGTAACATAAATGGTGGTGACTTTTAGTTTCTCCTGTAACTTTTTAATTTCAGCACGCATTCTAACTCGTAATAACGCATCGAGATTAGATAACGGTTCATCCATCAATAACACTCTTGGCTCCATGACAATTGCCCTGGCAACTGCCACTCGTTGTCTTTGTCCACCGGAAAGTTGTGCGGGATAGCGATCTAATAAATTATCTATTCCTAAAAGGTTAGCTACCCAAATAACTTTCTCCTGTATCTGCTGTTGAGAATATTTTTTAATTCTTAAAGGAAAGGCAATATTGTTTTTTACAGTCATATGCGGCCACACAGCATAATTCTGAAAGACCATCGAAATATTTCTGTCTCTTGGTGAAAGGTAGGTTATATTATCGTTATCAAAAAATATCTTACCTTCTGTCACTCTCTCCAATCCGGAAATACAACGTAATAATGTGGTTTTCCCGCAGCCGGAGGGACCAAGCAATACCACAAACTCCCCAGGTATGATTTCCAAATCTATATCATTAACCGCTTTTACTTTATCAAAATATTTCTTCAAACCTTCAAGTCTAACTTTTACCAATCTTTTTCGCCTCTCTTTCTTTCATGCGAGGTTAACAATCTTACAAAACATTTATTTAAGGGAGATGCCCCACATGGTAACCAGATGTTTTCTTACAAAGAAAATAAAGACCATTGCCGGTGCAGCCATAATAAAACCGGCAGTAAATTTTAGGTAATCCGGTGAAGCCATGGCAGTTTTCAGAATATGAGCTGGCAGTGTCCGGTTAGTTAAAGTTAATATTGTAGCTACAAATACTTCATTCCATGACAAGACAAAAGCAAATATTGCTGAAGCTGCTAAACCAGGCAATGCAAGCGGGATAGTTATCCGAAAGAATGCATGTAACCGCGAAAGACCAAAAATCATTGCTGCTTCTTCATAATCCACAGATACGCCCGATAGAATGCTTGAAAATATAAGGATAATTATCGGTAATACCATAGCAGTATGAGCTAAAGAAGTGCCCCAAATTGTATCGCTGACCCCCATTTTCATAAAAATTATCAATAAAGGCACTGCCAAAACCATTAAAGGTAACATCTTGGTAGCAAGACATAACAGTTTTAAGAAATTCTTCCCTGGAAAAATATATCTTGATAAAGCATAACCAGCAGGCAAACCAAGGATAAAACTTAGAAGCATAGTTAATCCTGCAACTTTAATACTGGTTAAAATCGCCTTCCATGCTTCAAGCCCAAAGAAAAGTGATTTAAATTGATTTAAAGTAAAATGCGTTGGTATTACTTTCTCAATCTGATAGTAATCACCAGGAGAAGCAAAAGCGGATATAGTAATTAGGACTACGGGAGACAGAAACCATATCACAATAATCCCCACAAGGAAAATGGTAACCAGCTGCCTAATTTTTAAGGCAATAGGAATTTTTTGACTCATCATATTTTCTCTCCATAATTTTACTTCTTAAATTTACTTTTATAATTCAGAATGTTTGGTTTTTAAAAAAGTAAGATAAACCCAACTAATGAGTATACATATAAACGCAATAATAAAACCATAGGTTGCCGCAAGACGAAAATTACTAAGTTCTGCCTGTTGATAATATACCTCGCCTGCCAATATAGGAATATCTCTGCCGGAAAGCAGCCAAACCACACCGAATATCTGAAAGGCAAAAAGCGTTCTAATCAGCAGCGCAGATTGCAGACTTGGCATAGTCAGAGGTAAGGTTATGTGAAAGAACTTTTGCCAGCTGCTAAATCCAAACACATCAGCTGCCTCAAAATAATCCTTGCTTATAACCTGAAGGCTAGCTAAAAGGATAACAAACACCAAAGGCGTTGCTCTCCATAACTCAGTAAGTACTATCACCCAAAAAGCACGTGAACTTAACCCTAACCCAAAAAAGTAAATAGGGGCATCAATAAATCCAAACTTGATTAAAAGCTTATTTAAAAACCCATGTGAGGTAAATATATTATAACTCATTAAGGCAGCCGAAACATCACTTAAGGCTAAAGGGATACAAATAATATAAAGGACGGTCATATAACCTTTAAATCTACCGTTCACGAAAAGTGCAAGCAAGAAGGCAAGGATAACCTGTAATGGTACTATAACCATCAATAAATACAAGGTATTTTTTAATGCCTTCCAAAAGGTTGAATCTCGAGTCAAAGTAATAAAATTTTCCATACCAACTTTGCCTTTTTCAGAGATAAAGGCAAGCTGTAAAGTTTTTACCAAAGGATAGCCGATAAAGCCAGCTAAATAAATTAAGGCAGGAAGAAAAAGTAAATAAGGTATCCATTTTTTTTCTCCTTGGTTAAAAGATATCATTCTTTCTCCTTTTCACTCATTAAAGAATGCACCTCCCTATAAGTAAAAGGTTTAATTTTTACTATAGGGAGGCGCATAGAAATTAGCTGTTACAACAATGGCACACCAACTTCTTTAAATATTGTTCTCAACTTATCTCCTGCGGCTGTAATGGTTGTTCCAATATCCGCTCCTTCAATAACTATCCTGGTGAAGGCATCACGATAAGCGGCTGAAAATTCTCCACCTTTTGCTCCCAGGCTCGGTATCAACGCTATGACTGAATCAGGAGATCCTGACTGAGCAAGTACTCCTGCGGCTAAAATTTTAAGCGGTCCCTCGGGGATAACCCCTTCTGCCTCTTTTATAGTAGGGAAGAAACCGATGTTCTCAAGCATCTTAACCTGGATATCCGGACTAGTGAGATAATCAATTAATTTGACGGCATTTTCTTTCTGTGGTGCTCCTACGGGAATTGCC
>MEYH01000016.1:4404-16770 GCA_001773955.1 Candidatus Sediminicultor quintus
CTTGAGGCCCCCTGGGAGCCGGAACTATGGCAAAGTCTTCAGGTTTCTCAATTACAGCATTCTTTACTCTAGCGGTATGGTCCCAGGCAATAAGCACTTCTTCTTTGAGTAATGGCTCATCCATCGACTCCCAGACAGAGCTAGATGGATGCATATACGGTCGGAGCCCTTTAAAATATTCCCATAATTTAACTGCCTGTACACTATCGAATGCTGCTGCCTGGTAACCGGTGAATGATGGATAAATATAACCATGTAAGAATCTATGCCATAGTCCTTTCGGACCCATCGGGAAACCAAGCTTTGGTCCTTTGAATGCGTCATTGAGATTTTTTGACCAATTCAGGAGAGCATCATAGGTCCATTTTTCACTTGCACTGGTTACATCCTCAGCTTTCAAACCAGCCGGTAAATAGTGGAATGCTTTTTTATTAACTGCCATTACATAGGTTGCTTGCATCCACGGTACATAAACTTTTTTACCAGCCAAAACGGAATAATCTTCTAATGCTTTAATAAATGTCCGATTGGGCAAGCTAATTCCGCTAAGATCGTCAAGCAAAACCTTCGTATTCATTAAATCAAGCCCGCCATGCAGCTCACCAACAAGCGATATAGTTACTTTTTGAGCAGCAACTTCGGCAGAAAGACGGGTAAACAGGTCAGGGGCCTCCATAGGTATAAATTCTACACTTATACCGGACTCATCAGTAAAACCTTTAACTAATACGCTTTTAGCAAATATCTGCTCAGCAGCCGGTACCATCTGTGTGGACGCAAAGTTTAGTACTTCCGCTGCAAATACAGCTGAAGTCAAGAGCATACAGATAATCAAAACTACAATAAATCTCTTTAACATTATAAATTCCTCCTTTTAAAATTTTTAACTTTGTCATTGCTGGTATCAGATCATCATCAGATCACCATAAGACATTTTTTATTTCTATCACCTCCTATTACTCTATCTATTGAAGTCACTTCTTATGCCCGAACATTCTTCAGTAATCTGGCAGCATTATCGTGAAATATTGCACACATGCTCGAATCATCAAGCCCGATGTCTCTGCAAGCCTGCCATTGGGTTTGAAAGACAGGATAGGTAAACCCTCGTGGAAAATGGTTGGAATCGGTGCCAAAAATAATTCTTTGAGGACCTACGGTCTCGGTAAATACACGGAACAGATCGCGAATGGTGACAGGATATGGCATCCAGCGAATCCAATCGTTTGTGCCGGTTGTATCAATGTAGATATTGGGACAGGCCCAGGCCAATTGGAGTAATTCACGAGTGTACCCGCAGCCAAAGTGGGGAATAATAAAGGAGATATCAGGAAATCCTTTTGCTATGTCGTGAATCACGAGAGGGCTCATATTGATTGCATTACCGATTCCCCCTCCTCCACCTAAGATACCAAAATGAATCAGGACAGGAAGCTGATATTTCTCGGCTATTTTCCATAAAGGATCTAACTCCGGATCATCTAATCTTTTTTCTACTGTGGGAGCAAGTATTTTGTAACCACGTAAACCCAACTTGACGATTGCCCGTTCAAGTTCTTCTGCTGCACCTGGGGAAAATGGATCATGATGGGCAAAGCCAACAAAGACATCCGGGGCAAGTTTGACTATTTTTGCTAACTGATCATTGCCTCCACCGGTAAGAAATACAGCTTTATCAATTCGATATTTATTTGTTTCATCCACCCATCTTTTTGCCTGGGTTTCAATATCCGGAAGATCTTCTTCAGTGCACGGAATGAGGTAGGCATCACGCCAACGTTCACTCAGAGTTTGCTGGTTATGATATATTTTTTGAAGTTTTGCTTTTCCAAAGCGATCAACAAATCGCTTTTCCCATCCATCCAGGTAGACATCATGGGAAACTGGAAAGTGTAAATGAAAATCGATGATAGAAATTGAAAGTATCTTAGGCATAACAGATCCTTTCTGTTTCATTTCGGTTTCATTGGAAAACATTTTTATTTACTTAAGGTATTTAATCACATTATAAATGAATTATATTCCGATTGTCAAAATAGTCTGACTATCAATCTTCCCCTCATGGGAATTGATGTGTTTTAAATTATTTCCTATTATAAATATACACTATCGTGTATAACATTTCCTTTGTATAATAGTATGAATTATGCACTTTTTTTTAATACGTTTTTGTATATTTTGTATAATTTATTAAGAAAATCATTTTAAAAATACCACTATTTTCATACAACGCAACACTTTAAATATTCTGCAATTAATAAATGCGTAATGGATGCCACTTACGATTAGTTAATCTTCTCACCATCTTGATATATCTTCATCTTTAAAGCTACTCTCAGTTGTATAGCATCATCAAATTTCTTAGGGTCTAAACCAGTAATTTTCCTAATCTTTCCTAATCGATATAATAAAGTATTGCGATGCATAAATAACGCTTTTGCTGTTTTAGTAATACTTAAATTATTATCAAAAAAACTCTGTAAAGTTTCTAATAAAAACTCATTTATCTTCTTCTCTTTATTACCCTTCGTAGAATAAATAGTTCTTTCAATGAATTCTTTTTGACTTTCTTCCTTTATCTCAGTTAATAACCTTCCTATTCCCAGGTTATCAACGTGATAAATATCACCCGCCCCCAAAAGCCGACTACCCACATCTAATGCCTGGATAGCCTCTTTAAATGATTTATTTAGTCCCCGAATACCTTCATGATATTCTCCAATTCCGATAGTCACTTTAAATTTCATCTTTTGAGAAATAGTATTTTTTATTTTCTCTCCAATTATAAAAAATTTTTTTCTCGCCATTTCAGCCAAATCTTTTAGATTAATGGTTTTTAGAACTACAAATCTATCCCCTCCTAAGTAAGATACAATTTCCTGGGGCGAATTAACAAATATTTCTTGAATAGTTTTTACCACATCATTCTTTAACCTTTGTAAATAAATCTCCCCCTCTTTCAATCCTCTAAAGGTCTGAAAACTTTTTTGTGCAGTCTCTCCAAACTGGCAGATATCCATGACCAGGGCTATCCGAGGAATCAGAATATCATATCCTACAATCTGTCCACGAGTAATAAATAAATCTAAATCATTCCCTATTCTCCCAGAAATTAAATCATGGACAAAATTCTCTTGCATCTGTTTTTCTAATTGTAATTCTTTTAATAAAAATTCTTGTCGTAACATCATTTCGACGGTCATTTTAATCACCTCTCCAAAAGGTGTAACTTCATTCGGCTCACCGGTAATACCCACTACCCCTATAATTTTGTTATTATATTCTATGGGGAGATTAATTCCTGGTTTTGCCCCCACTAAATGATTTATGTCTTTAGAATAAATTTCCAACTTCTTTCCTTCTTTAATTACTTGAGCTGCTCCTTCATGAAACTGATTTAAGCGACTTTTATCTCCTGAACCAATAATCACTCCATTTTCATCCATAATATTAATATTTTTCCCTAAAATATTCATAGTTTTATCTACAATATTCTGGGCAAGTTCATGTGTAATTTTCACCGGTAAACCACCTCTCTCTTTTATATAAATCATAATATTATGGTTACTACCCAAAAAGTACCTTAAGAAATTATCCCGCTTGGAAATTATCTACTCTACAGTTGCGCGGCTTATACAGATAATAGTTAAAAATGCTACACTAACGGAAAACTTTAAACCCTACACCCTGCTTAGAAGAAAGCCACTATAATGATACCATCTACCGCTCAAGATATAAAGATCTAAATATTTGAGGTCAGTTTGCAGATAGAGGAGGACAATATAAGACTGCTGTTTTTTATCATAGTTAGGTTGACGCCTTTACAGTTTAACTTAACACATTCATGCGGTACAGAAAGGGCCTTTGACAATGAATATTAGGATAATAAGAAAGAAGGTATTTATGTGGATATTGTATCCGGTGAACCGCTTTTTAGTTCTCTTGATAAGTTTGATTCGGGAACAGGCTGGCCAAGTTTTACGAAACCGCTCGAACCGGAGGCTGCTTTTTGCCCTTGGTTAAGATGATTATTGCAAGAACTGACCCCTTGTTACCCTTCTTAATTTTCTCAAAATAATTTTATTTATTCTTTATCATCCCAATATTCTTCAGCTTCGTTTTCCATATTTTCTAGCCTATCATAATAATCAGGAAATTCATTAAGATGCGCAAGTGCAATTTTGCCGGTTAAAAGTGAATCATCATTTGTTACATTTGTTAATTCGTCAATCTTCCCATGCTCAAGTTCAACGTCCATTCCCATTCTAAATTGTTCAACATCAAATTTATTCCATTTTATTCCGAGTTTTTCTCCAATAAATTTCGCTTCTTCGTAGCTATAAGTTTTTTTTGATGACATTTTTTTCTCCTTATTTTTTTTATTTTTTTAGACTTCCGCCTAACCTGCCGCGAGTATCCTTATTCCTCATCTTGGTGAACGAACATATTCCAACAAAATTTTTATATTTTCCTTGGTTTAATTTTCTCTTTCAGCAAGTCTTCCTTTAGGATGTCTACCTATTTTATGATGATACCATAAATTTCATCCGTCCGGTTAATAATTTTTTCAGATCCTACAGGTTTCCGGCTAAAAGTTACCGAATTATTGACTTGGTGCAATCCGTCCCCTTAACTTATATTCTTCATCGGTATTTGTAATTATATTTCTATCTCGGTTCCTACATTACAGAAAAAGAAACGATCTCCAAATTCTCGAAATAATTGCATTGAGGTTTCCAATCCGGTACAATGAGAAACGCCAATTTTTTCTATATCATATTTTTTTAAAGCTTGAATGGTTTTTTCTTTTGTTTCCGCGCTTGCCGGACCTAAATGAGTTCCACCGATAATTGCACGAATGTGGTTTTGGCCGGTTTTATCAATAATATGATTAATGATATTTATGATGCCTGAATGTGAACACCCCAAAATAATAATGAGACCCTTCTCGGTGTTCACAATTAATGTTTGATCATCAAAAATAAGATCTTGGATATAACCTTCCCCGGTTTTAAGTAAAAATTTTTTACTGCCTTTTTCAAATTCAGTCAAACGGGGAATTTCTCCGCTCAACATCAAATCCGGTACAATTTCTCTCCAACTAGTATTAAATTTAAATTGAGCTCCTCTGCTTTCTAATATTTCTTGACGGAAAGGGATTCCGATATTTTTCTCTTTTCCTTCATCTATTGTATAACTGTTTTTGAAAAGATCCGGATGAGCATATACATTTACTTTCCCTACCTGTTCCAAAACACTTAAAAGACCACCGGTATGATCACAATGATGGTGACTAATCATAATCCCTTGAATTATTGATAGATTTTTATTAAAGTACTGGGCATTATTAATAATTGCCCTACCTTGACCCGTATCAAAAAGAAAATTTCCCTGATCGCTCTCAATATAGACGGACCAACCATGTTCAGCTATTGCCCCAACATTACTAAATACACAATTTTCACAAAGAACTATCGCTTTTCCTCTCATATCTAATCTCCTTTTTATTCTAGTTTAGGCATAATAATTTACTTATACCCAATTTTTTTAATTATATGCCTATTTGCATAATGTGGCAAATAACTGTCTTTATAGATATCGCGGAATAAGAAAGTATCGAGTTAAAAAAGAGAGGAAAAGATACAAAAAAAGAGAAATTTGCTTTAAAAATACAGAATATATATAATATAAAATAAAAAAGCTCTTTAATTCTGTTCAGAAGTGATATAATAAAAATAAATTAAAAAATATTTAATTAAAAAAGAGGATTTTTGAAAATAATGTCGAATATAAATATTAAGCATAAATTCTTTTAATAAATTTCTTCGATTTTATCCGTAAAATTCAAGTATAATATTTTAAAATAAAAGAAAGGATGGTAGATATGTATAGAAAAAATTTGAAATTAAGTTTTGTTATCTTTTTAATCATTTTATTAGCCCTTTTTACTACCACTGTCTTTGCCAGTAGTGAAACAGAAAAATTATTACAGGAAATCATAGAAGGAAAAACCACGAAACCTGACGTCTTCGCTTTCATCAATATGGGAAACTTTTATTGTTCGTTAGAACTATATGAACCCGCGGAAAGAGAATACGAAAAAGCCTTGGGCTTAGATCAAACAAATATATTGGCCAGGATAAATCAGGGTTATGTTTTATATAAAATAGGAGAAAAAGAATCAGCTCTTACCAATCTATCTCTGATTATTATCGAGGACCCTAATAATGCCTTTGCCTATTTGGTAAAAGGAATGATATATAAAGATGCGCTCGAGCATGATTTGGCAATCAAAGAATACGAAAAAGTTGTTGAACTTATTCCGCAAAATGACAAGCTTATTTCCGAATTAGCTCAACTCTACCAGGATAATGACCAATTTATTGAAGCAACGGAAACTTATATAAAATTGGGTAAGCTTAAACCCAGCCCTAATATCCTGGACAATTTTTTAGCTTACCAGGTAAGTGCTGCTGGCTATTTAAATTTGGGTGATTACTATAGTAGTGTAGGAAATATTGATCAAGCTGTATTTGCCTATACCAAAGCAACACAATTTAGCGAGGATAAACGGTCAATAGCTATAGCATATTATCGATTGGGCCTTATTAATCTAAAAGGTAAAGAATACGAACAGGCCATCATGGAAAAGGTATTATCCCAAAAATTTTACCCATTATACATCAAAGATTTTACTTTTGATAATTTTGCCCAGGCCTTTATGGAAATAGGCGATATGCATTATAACGCGGGAGAACTCCAAAGGGCTTATCAAAACTATGAACTGGCTCTTCAGTTAGCAGATTCAAATTATATCCTCTCGGAGGCACATTATAAATTAGGCTTATCTTATTACCGCAGCCAGGATTACGAAAATGCTGTAAGAGAAGGAGAAATTGCCTTAAGTCTAAACCCCGAATTTTTTTCTGACCAACAAAGATTAATTGACCTTTTAATTGCTAACTCCTGGTCTAATCTTACTAAAAAAGAATAAAATAGTATCGCGTATCGAGTATTGAGTATCGCGTGAAGAAAACAGTAAAGAGTAATTAGTAAAAGCATAGAGCGTTTAGCGGATAAAAAAACAGTCATTAGTGAACAGCCTTTAGCAAAGAAGCAAAAAGCCTGTTCTACTAACGACTAATAAAATTGAGGTGAAAAAAATGAAAGCGAATAAACTAATGGAAGGATTAACTTTTTTACTTATAGGAATAATCTTCCTGGCAAATACTTTGGAAATATTAGATTGGTCTGTATGGTCAAATTTATTCAAACTCTGGCCTCTACTGGTAATAAGTTTAGGTATATCTTTAATCTTTAGAGGAAAGGGTCTTGCCTTTATGGGACCTCTAATTATATTCCTGGGAATTATTGCCGGAGTGGGAGCAAGTTACATGGGAATTAGTTTTGAAGGAGAAATAGTAAGGGAAATAAAAACTCTAAGCCGCGAAATAGTTATAGAAGTTGAAAAAGTTCCTGAAACTGAAGTAGCTTTAGAAACCGAAGTAACCCCAGAAATCGAAACAGCTCCGGATACCGAAACAACCCCTAAAACTGATGAAGCTTTAGAAACAAAGGGGTATCTTGAAATCGAAAGAGCTTCAATTGCCTTAAATCTTGCTGTAGGAAAACTTACCCTGGGCGAATCTACCCCGTTACTTTATGAATGTATTTCTCAATATCAACATAAAGAATACGAACCTTTTGAGAAATTCTCCCATACCGAAAAAGAGGCCGACATACTTATCTATCATTCGCCGGTAACCAAAAAAAGGATTTCTAATAATATTAAAAATGACTGGCAGTTAAAATTAAATAGTAAAATAATATATGATTTATCTATTGAAACAGGCGCAATCAATATGGATAGTAACTTATCAGGATTTAAAGTGGAAAAACTCTATATTAATAGTGGAGTAAGCAATATTAACTTAATTATACCTCAATATGATTCTAAAATTATTATAGATTCCGGAGTATCCAATATTGATATTGCTATCCCTAAAAATGTGGGAGCAATAGTGAATATTGATTCGGGAGTTGCTGTAAAAGACCTTGAGATTGATGACTTTATTAAAAAAGATGGTACCTATATTTCTAATAATTATAATTACTCAGAATTTAAAACAATGATAGAAATTGATTGTGGGGTTTCTAATATAGATGTTAATTATATAGATATTCCCTGATACCATATCATTACACGCCAAAAAGTAAATAAAATAGTAAGGGGTACGACGTATCGTACCCCTTACTATTTTATAGCAATTTTACAGATAAATGTTATGATATAAAATAAGTTCTAGTGTCTTGTAACGGAAGTATCTTTTCAGTTAGGTAATTTTCTAAGAATCTCATTTGCTGTCTTTGTCCATATGAATGGTTTCGGATTTTTATTATTAGCTTCAATGTATTGTTCAATAGCGTTTATCAGTTCTTTGACACTTTTAAATGTTCCACGGCGAATACGTCTATTAGTAAGTATTCCAAACCATATTTCAATTTGGTTTTACCATGATGATCCTGTTGGAGTGAAATGAAAATAAAATCGTTGATGATGTTTTAGCCAATTTTTTACTTTCTGATGTTTATGAGTGTTATAATTATCAATAATTAAATGAAGGTCTTTATCAGGTGGAGTTTGTTTATCTATTAATTTCAAAAACTCTTGATGGCGATGTCTTGATTGACACTCCGCAATCACTTTGCCATTGGCTATTTCTAACGCAGCAAATAAACAAGTTGTTCCATGTCTTAGGTAATCGTGAGTATGACGTTCTACTTGGTCAGGACGTAGAGGTAACAAAGGTTGACTATGATCCAGTGCTTGAATTTGACTTTTTTCATCAACACTTAATACCAATGCGTTATCGGGCGGATCTAAATATAATCCAATAATGTCGATAATTTTGGTATCAATTTAGGATCATTAATGTACTTAAAAGTTTTTGTTCGATGAGGTTGTAGATGTACTTTTTTCCATATACGTTGTACAGTCATATGACTTACACTTTTTTCTTTTGCCATCATTCGCGTACTCCAGTGAGTAGCATTGTTAGGTTTAACCATAGTAGAGGACACAATGTCTTTTATAGTGTCTTCCGATAATACAGGAGATCGACCTGGTTTCGGAATATCTTTAAGTCCATCAAGTCCTTTTTCTATAAAGCTACTACGCCAATGAATTACAGTCGGACGAGATAGATTAAGAGTTCTTGCTATGACACTATTAGATTTTCCTTTAGATGCCATTAAGATTATTTTTGCCCTTAATACTACTTTTTGTGGCAAGGTCCGGGATCTTTCTCTTCTTTCCAATTCTTGCCACTGTTCATTGGAAAGAACTATTTTTGAGAGTAATGTTTTCATACTCTCTTTATAATATATTTAATTTAGATTGTCAAGTTATTTCAGTTACAAGACACTAGCTTCTTATAATGATAACCTATAATAAATCAATCCATTATGGCGGAGTATGGTAAGTCAATGAAACTAATTCTGGTCGATATCCCTAATTTTGAGCCTGAAATAAATTTCGAAATCGAAAAAAAGATTTTGGAAATAGGTAAACCAGATAGTTTTATCTTAAGGTTCTGGCAAAATAATCCATGTGTGGTCTTAGGAAAATTTCAAGAAGAAGAATTTGAGGTGAATCTGAAATATACCAAAAGAAATAATATTCCAATTTTTAAAAGATTTACCGGTGGCGGAACGGTCTATCATGACCGGGGAAATTTAAATATAACCTTCTGTAAGGAAAAAGATGATATTCTATTTTCAAAATATATTTTGGAGGAGGCAAAAGGAATAACCGAAATAATTTTAAAAGGAATAAAAGATCTTAATAAACATTGTGAAGTTAGAGAAAGAAATTCGATCTTTTTGGGAGGAAAAAAAATATTAGGTTCTGCTGTCGCACAAAAAAATAACAAATTTTTTTTTCATTCTTCGCTCTTGATAAATTCTAATCTAAAAGAATTACAAAAAGTAATAAAGTGGGTAGAAGAGTATCCGAGAGATATAAGGACTACGGTAAAAAGCAAAAGAAGTGAAGTAACCAATCTTTCATCTTCGATTTCTATCCCTATAAATAGGGTAAAAGAAAAAATATTGAAAAATTTTTTACAATCACTTAAAATAGAAGAAAATAATGTAAAAAAAATTTACAATAATGATTTTACAAAGATATAAAATAATTCCTGCTTATTCAACTGATTAAAAATCTTAAGAATTGGATAAAGAATGTGGCGAATTTTAGTAAAAAAGATAAAATGATAAATGATCAGAAAAACTTAAAAAATATAGAACCGATAAGGGTATCTTCTGAGGAGCTAAATAGAAGAAGAGAAACCAATAAGATATGGTTCTCTTCAATGGTTTCCCTTCTGGAAAAATTTATTTCCAAAATAAAGAAGAAAGATTTTTTTATCTCTTTTATAGATTCTGACAAAGTCGTTTTAAAAACCATCTCACCAAGCGGAGGAGAGGGATTTTTTACAGAAGGTGTCATTATAAATAAAGAATTTTTTGGTACTACCTCGATAGAGCTTGCTCTTGCTCGCCATGGAGAAACGGAATTAATAGGATCTGATCATACCTTAACAGCATTAAAAGATTGGGCTTGCGCTTCTTCCCCGATTCGTGATTCCGAAGGAAATATTTATGGAGTTATCTCTCTTACTGCCAAAAAAAAGAACTACCCGGTTTACGGATTGGGAATCATCTCCGCCCTCTCTCTCGCCGTAGAAAAAGAGGTGAGATGGAGGGAAATATCAGAAAATTTTAAGCTCTCTAAAAAATACCTGGATATAATAACTAAAGGGACAAAAGACGGAATCATCTGTCTTGATGAAAATGCTAAAATTTTATACTTAAATGAAAATGCCGGAGAAATACTCCATGTTGATATAAAAAAATCATTAGGAAGACTTATGGTGGATATTGTAGATTTTGACCCGGTTATTTTATCTGTCTTTCAAACACATGAAGGTTATACTGACCGGGAGTTCATTATTAATAGCCCTCTGTGGGGAACACTTCATTTTATAAAAAGTGCAGTAGTGATAAGAGATGAAAATGGAAACTTTGCCGGGGTTGTTGATTTCTTTAGAGAAATAAATAGAGTAAGAAAATTTGTCACCTCGTACATTGGTGCTCAAGCAAAATTTAATTTTTCAGATATTATAGGTACTAGTCCTAAGTTGAAAGAAGCCATTAGAATTTCTAAAATTGCCGCAAAATCTAATTCCAATGTTCTTATTTTGGGAGAAACTGGGACAGGGAAAGAAATGTTTGCCCAAGCCATCCACTATGAGGGGTTAAGAAAAAAAGAACCCTTTATGGTGATAAACTGTGGGGCAATACCCAGAGAACTTGCTGAAAGTGAACTCTTCGGATATGAACCAGGAACTTTTACCGGAGCAGATAAACGAGGAAGACCTGGAAAATTTGAACTTGCCAATGGTGGCACTATTTTCCTTGATGAAATCGGTGAATTTCCCCTGGGACTTCAGGTAAAACTTTTAAGAATTCTTCAGGAAAGAAATATTACCCGAATTGGAGGTATAAAATCAATAGCGGTAAATATTAGGATAATCGCTGCCTCCAATAAAGATTTATCAAAGGAAGTAGATAATGGAAACTTTAGAAAGGACTTATTCCACAGGCTAAATGTAATACAAATTAATCCTCCCCCTCTAAAGGAAAGAACTGAAGATATTCCAATTTTAGTGAATTACTTTGTAGAAAAACTTTCTAAAAAATTACATAAAAATATAAAAAAGATAGATGATTCATTCATTAAACCTTTAACTACTCATAATTTTCCGGGAAATATTCGAGAACTGGAAAACATCATCGAAAGAGCATTAAATATTTGCGAAAATAATGAATTAAATTTCTCTTGTCTCCCCAGTGAAATAATAAAAAACAATCCTTCCTTTAAATTGATGGATGAAATAAAAAGAGAATCCTTAATTCAGGCTCTCCAAGACGCAAAATGGAATATTTCAAAAACAGCAAAAATACTGGGAATCTCAAGGCCTACAGTTTATCACCATATAAACAAGTGGAATATTCAAAAAAAATTCTAAAATGTCCCCTTTCATACAATATTCTTTTAATTAATAATCCCTTTTAGTGTAAATAGATTTTACATATTAGTTTAAAAATATTTTACAACTTTACACTTTTAGATTTAACCTTCTCTAAAATTCCTTACGAAATAAAGCTTTCTGAATTAATCAATCTTGGCATGAAATTTGCTTCTTTTTATTTTAAAGGAAATAATAATGTAAATCTGTGGGGGTATTTATCTTTGGCTTATTCAAAAATTTTTTTACTAAATCTTTATAAAACAATGGTAAG
>MEYH01000016.1:16847-18714 GCA_001773955.1 Candidatus Sediminicultor quintus
AAGATGATTTCATTACCAGTACCCACCGGGGACATGGCCATATGATTGCTAAAGGTGCAGATATAAACAGAATGATGGCAGAACTTTACGGTAGAACAACAGGCCACTGTAAAGGGAAAGGAGGCTCAATGCACATAGCAGACTTTTCCATTGGTGTTTTAGGGGCAAATGGTGTAGTAGGAGGAGGCCTCCCTATAGCAGTTGGTGCGAGTTTAGGAATAAAAATGAAGAAAACTGATCAGGTTGTAGTCGCTTTTTTTGGAGACGGAGCTTCAAATACCGGAGCTTTTCATGAAAGTTTAAACTTTGCTTCAATCTATAAACTTCCAGTGATTTTCGTAGTGGAAAATAATAAATTTGCCTCTACTGCATCTACTAAAGAAACTACCTCTGTTGAAAGTATTTCCAACAGGGCAGTTAGTTACGGCATACCAGGGGTAACTATCGACGGAAATGACATTATAGCAGTGTATGAAATTACCAAAGAAATGATAAAAAGAGCCAGAGAAGGCGGGGGACCTTCTCTGTTTGAAGCAAAAACCTATAGAATTAAAGGCCATTTTGTAGGAGACCCCGAACTTTATAGAGATAAAAAAGAAGTCGAGAAATTCCGGTTAAATGACCCTATTCAGAAATTTGAGAAAAAGTTAGTAGAATTAAAGAAATTGAATGACATTGAAAAAAAAGAAATATGGGAAGATAGTAAAAAAGAAATTAAAGAAGCAGTTAAATTTGCTAAAGAAAGTCCCATACCAAGTAATAAAGATGCTTTAACTGACCTTTTTGTCAATGATTCTGGTTACGATTATTAAAGGAGGTAAAAATGAGGGAAATAACTTTTTCTGAAGCTTTAGATGAAGCTATTTTTGAAGAAATGGAAAAAGACCCCACCATCTTTACTTATGGTGAGGATGTGGCCAAACAAGGAGGAATATTCGGTGCTTATAAACATCTTTCAGGAAAATTTTCTGATAGAATTTTTGATACTCCTATATCAGAAGAAGTTATCTATGGTTCTGCATTGGGAGCTGCGCTGGTAGGAATGAGACCTATTGCCGAATTTCATTTTGCAGACTTTCTGTTTACCGGCATTCAATCCATCATCCTTCAGATAGAAAAGATCAGATATATGACTGGTGGCCAGGGAAAACTTCATCTGCTTTTAAGGGGCCCTGATGGCATATCTAATTCTGCTGCAGCACAACATTCGGAATCTATAGAAACTATATTTATGCACACCCCCGGAATAAAGGTCATCATTCCTTCCACGCCTTACGATATAAAAGGACTTGTAAAAACTGCTTTAAGAGAAGATGACCCGGTTATCTGTTTTGAGCATAAAATGCTCTATAAAACCAAGGGTCTTGTTCCGGAAAAAGAATACCTTATCCCCTTCGGGGTTGCCGATATTAAAAAAGAAGGAAGTGATGTTACGGTAGTCACTATGTCCAGAATGGTTCATGAGTCTTTAAGAGCAGCGGAAGAACTTGAGCATGAGGGCATAAGCGTAGAAGTCATTGACCTGAGGACTTTAGTCCCCTGGGACAAAAATCAAGTTATCGAATCGGTAAAAAAGACTGGACACCTGGTTGTGGCTCACGAAACCTGGAAGAGGGCTGGATGGGGAGCAGAAATTGCCAGTGTAGTTCAAGAAGAAGCTTTCGATTATTTAGATGCACCAGTTATAAGAGTTGGCGCAAAAAATGTTCCCATGCCTTTTTCTCCCCCCCTTCAAGATTTTGTCACTCCTAACTATAGAGATGTCATCAACGCAGTAAAGAAAATTATAAGGTAGGTAGACATAATGTATGAAATTAAAATGCCTAGATTTGGCTTAACTATGGAATCCGGTTTTATTGAAAAATGG
>MEYH01000016.1:18749-19235 GCA_001773955.1 Candidatus Sediminicultor quintus
AAGATAACTAATGAGGTGATTTCTCCTGCTTCTGGTGTCCTTCTTAAAATAATTGGTCAGGAAAAAGAAGAAATAAAAGTAGGGACAGTCATTGCTATTATTGGAGAAGAAGGGGAGAAAGTCAAAGAGAGTAAAGAAAAAGAAGAAACAGGGAAAATAGATGAAATCCCAGAAAGAGAAGAAATTCCTTCTATAAAGGTCGCTCCTTCGCAAAGAGAAGGACGGATAAAAGCCTCCCCTCTGGCCAAAAAAATGGCTCGAGAAAAAAATCTCGACCTCTCTCAAATGACCGGTACAGGACCGGCTGGAAGGATAGAAAAAAAAGATGTTCTCGTTTATCTATCTTCCCTTTCGGAAAAGAAGGCGGATTTTAAAATAGAAAAACTTTCCAGTTTAAGAAGGACCATCGCTGAAAGACTATCCAAATCTTTTCATACAGCGGTCACTTTAACCAATGCCACAGAAGTTGATTTTACTGAATTTAAA
>MEYH01000017.1 GCA_001773955.1 Candidatus Sediminicultor quintus
TTTAAGATGAAACCGGGAAAGACAAAAGAAGCAGTAAAATGGTGGCAGGAAAAAGGTAAAGCCATGTATGAGTCAATTCCGGGCGCAAAATCAGTAAGAACCTATGCAGCACAATTTAGTATAGGTGGAGAATATTCTTGTGAAATCTGGACTGAGGTTAAAAATTATGCTTACTTTGACCTGCTGGATAAAGATATGGAACAAAATCCTCAGAAGTACAGCCCAATTCGAGAAGCTCAAGATCTTTTCGATTGGGGTCCTACCCGGATAATGGGTGATTGGCCAGAATCTATGTTTATACCTGAGTAAAGAAAGATACCAATATCATTTCTTATTCTCTTAAGAAAATTGTAGTATGAAGTGATTTTTGTCCTTTAGATCCTTTAGCTAAAACTAAAGGATCTAATTTTTTATCTAAGAAGAAGGTTATTAAAATATTGAGAAGAACTTTATATTCTTGTTAGGATTTATTGACATATAGTCGTAACATGCGTTCAGTAATAATTTTTGATTTAAAGTGAATTGACATTTATAAAAAATTGTTATAATATAAGTTAGTAAAATTAATTAAGTAAGTTTTAATTCACCTTAAAAATACATCCAGATAGATTAATGATGAGAAGGAGTTTAAATGTCAGGTATAAAACTAAGTATTATAGGAGCAGGAAGTGCTATTTTTTCTTTAAAATTAGTAGGAGATCTTTGCAAAACAAAAGGTTCATCCGGAAGCTCTGTTTCACTTATGGACATCGATGAAAAGCGTCTAAATTCAGTACACCTTTTAGCAGCGAGGTATGCTGCTGCATTGGGAGCTAATTTAAAGTTTGAAAAAACAACCGATATGAAACGCTCAATCGAGGGCGCAGATTTTGTAATCAACACTGCTCTTATAGGTGGTCATGGGCAACTGGATGCCAGTAGAAAAGCAGGAGAAATGCATGGGTATGCAAGAGGCATAGATAGCCAGGAATTCAATATGGTTTCTGATTACAATACCTTAAGTAATTACAATCAACTAAAATATTTTTTAGAGGTAGCTCACAATATGGAAGAGATATGCCCGAATGCTTGGCTTCTCCAGTCGGCTAATCCTGTATTTGAAGGTACGACCTTGATATCCAGATATTCTGACATTAAGGTTATAGGTTTTTGTCATGGACATTATGGTGTTGAAATCGTGGCAAGAAGTTTGGGATTGGATATAAAAGAAGTGAACTGGCAAGTTGCAGGATTTAACCACAATATATGGCTTACCCGTTTTCTTTATAAAGATAAGGATGCATATCCGCTTCTAGATCAATGGATAGAAAAGGAAGCGATGAAATGGAAACCTGAAGATCCTTTTGATGATCAAATGAGTCCTGCAGCGATAGATATGTACAAATTTTATGGAAGAATGCCCATAGGAGATAGTATTAGGAATGGGAGCTGGAAATATCATTACCATTTGGAAGCCAAGAAAAAATGGTATGGAGAACCCTGGGGAGGAGCAGATTCTGACTTAGGCTGGGCTTGGTATCAGAATTATTTAAAGGCATCAACAGATAAAAGTTTCAAGCTTGCCTTAGATAAATCTATTAATCTTTTGCAAGAATTTCCCCCTGAGGTTATGAGCAGAGAACAACATATTCCATTTATCGATGCCTTGATTAATGGGAATCAAGGAAGATTTGTACTAAATATTCCCAATAAAGGGCCAATAATCCCGAGTATTCCTGAGGATGTAGCAGTAGAAGTACCGGTAATTGTAGATCAGGAAGGCATCCATCCGGAGGAGATAAATCCTCCCCTACCAAAGCGGATAATGGATATGTATCTTGCTCCGCGGAGGTCAAGGATGGAGTGGGCCTTAGAAGCATTCGTATATGGTGATAAAAGGATACTTCAAGAAATACTGGTCAGAGATCCCAGGACCAAATCTTTTGAGCAGGCAGAAGCAGTTATAGATGAGATACTTGCACTACCTTTTAACAAAGAGATGAAGAAACATTATGAAATCAAAAAATAATGTAAAATTTTAGAAAGGAAAATAATTACTTAATGGAAGTAAGAAGTATAAATGCAGGATTAGTTTTAAGAACTATTGAGAAAAATGATTCTATTTCAAGAGCGGATGTTGGTAAGATAGTAGGATTAACCCCTCCCACTATCTCTGCTATTGTTAAGGATTTAATTGAAAGAGATATAGTTCAGGAAATCGGAAAGGGAGCTTCTTCGGGTGGGAAAAAACCAATTATGCTAAAAATAAATTCGAAAGCAGCTTATATGATTGCAGTGGACTTAGGAGGAGAAAATGGAATAAGAGTGGCTTTAATGGATTTATCTTACCATATTATTAAAGAGAAGTGTGGGCCAAAGATAGAGTCTTTAAATGGTAAAAAATTTAAAAACGCTTTAGGCGATATATTGGCAGATTTTATAAGAGAGATAAATATTCCAAAAGAAAAAATATTAGGGATAGGTATTGGCGTACCGGGAATTGTAGATTTTAAATCAAAAAAAATAATTGCTGCCCCTTGTTTAAACTGGGTAATATCCTTGGAGGATTTAGATTTAAGAGAAATTGGAATATCAATTACTATTGAGAACGATGTCAATCTCATGGCTTTAGGTGAAAAAACTAAAGGAATAGCTCAAAAAATTAACAATTTTGTCTTTGTGGGAGAAAGAACTGGAATAGGTGCCGGCATTATTATTAACCGGAAACTTTATAAAGGAGCTAATAACGCTGCCGGTGAGGCAGGATATCTATTCATTGATCCCAGATATGCCTCGAAGAGCATTAGAGATTATGGCTGTTTAGAAAAATTAGCCAGCTATAAAGTGATTGTAGAAAAAGCAAGAAAAAAATTGGGTAAGGATATCAAAGTTATAGAAATATTTAAAATGGCTGCCGAGGGTGACAGCTTTGCTCTTAATATTGTACAAGAAACTCTAAAATATCTTGCTTACGGTATTGCAAATATATCCTGTGTCCTTGATCCGGAATTAGTAATCATCGGTGGGGGAATTTCCATTTTACCGCCAAGATTTTTAGAAGAAATGAAGATAAATATCAGAAAAATAATCCCTTTTGTTCCCAAGATGGAATTTTCTAAATTAGGAGAAGACGGCGTTTTAATTGGAGCAGCAGTAAAGGTGCTTGAACCTTTAAAAAAGAAAGGATTAATGCTTAATCATAAATAAAAAAGAAACAATTAATCATTTTAAAACAGCGATGATAACCTGGTAAATTCGAGCAAACCAAAGAATAAATTAAAAAAGGTGGTGAAGCGAATAAAAAATTAATATTATTTACTTTAAAAATATTACTGTTCTAGCATCTAATAAAAATTTCAAGGAGGATTTCTGAAATGAAAAAGTATTTTAAATTATCTGTTTTGATTATGTTAACGATAGGTTTAATTTTGGGAAGTTTTTCTATTTCGTTTGCTCAAAAGAAAGAGGTTGCAGTATTGCTGCCGGGAACCGTAGAGTTCTTTAGCGTTATGCGCCAGGGAATAGATAAAGCAGCTCTCGATTTTGGTTTAAATATTACTTACGCAGATGCCGAATGGGACGCCGGGAAACAGCTTTCTCAGGTAGAAAACTTTATTGTAAAAAAAGTGGATGCAATTATGCTTTGTGCTGCAGATAATATGGCATTACTGCCCGCGGTAAAACTTTGTAATGATGCCAATATTCCCTTAATATCTTTTACCAATTCCCTGGGTACAGACCCTGAAGGGAAATATGCGGGAGTTGTATCTTATATTGGAAGGTCTGAAATTGGTGCTGGAATTATTCAAGGAGAAATGGCGGAACTGCTCTTGGGAGATAAAGAGGCCAGTATTGTACTTATTGAGGGTAATCCGGGAACCGCTCCCCAGAGAATGCGGGAAGAGGGATTTTTGAAGATTGCAGCTAAACATCCAAATTGGACTATTGTTGAGAAGAGACCTATAGAGGGTTGGACCAAAGAAGGCGCACTTGCTTTTATGGAAGCATTTTTGCAAAGCGGTAGAAAAGTTGATTTAGTAAGCTGTCAGTGGTGGAGTGGAGCTATTGCAGCAGCGATGGCCTTGGAAGAAGCAGGTGTAATCGGAGTATATGTTACCGGTCTGGAGTATGCTAAAGAATTAGTTCCTTACATAAAAGAAGGAAGAGTTACTGCCAGTACCTATTTTTCAGTGGTCGAAGAAGGCTATAAAGCAGTAGAGACTACCTCTAAATATTTGAATGGCGAAACGGTACCAACATTTGTAGAAATTAAGCATATCATTGTCACTAAGGATAATGTAGAAAAGTTTGTTCCTGAGATGTAAATATGTAGTTTTTAGTTAAATTACCAATAATATTTCTAATTAAAATCAAGAGGGGGCAACACTTAAAACGTTTAAGTTAAATAAATGGAACAAAAATGGATTGGCACACAGATTGTTTTAAATCATATCACCAACGACTCTTTACACCGAAATGATTATTTAAAAAAGAAGCTGGCAGCAGCTAAAGAATTTCTTGACCTGGATGCTTTAATCATATGTTCGGATCTCAATAAAAAAAATCTTGATCTGGTCAGAGAGATTTGCCGGGATTTTAAAATCAAGACTTATCTCTGGTATCCTGTTTTAGCTGATGTTCCCGCCTTTAAAATAGAACAGGAGCAGGCAGTAGAAACATTTGACGGGTTGCATGGTTACGGTAAGAATGGTAGTTGGGATAAATTGGGAGAGGGAGAAGAAGATTTTTTATTTCTTTGCCCTAACGATGAAGAGTATATAAGACGGATATTTGATCACTATCAGAATAAAATAATAGAAAGTGGTTTCGATGGAGTCTTTTTAGATCGAATTCGATTTCCTTCTCCTTCTAATGGTTTTGAAACCTTTTTTTCTTGTTTTTGTGGATATTGTCAGAATAAATTTCATAGTACTTATAGTGAGGATTTAGAAAACTATCGATACCAGGCAAAGGCTGTTTTTGAAAAACTTAAAACGATGGATATCAGTTATTTGCGAACTTGCCAATCGCTTTCCGATATGATTATTCAAGGCAATTTAGAAAAATTTTATGATTTCCGTGAACAAAATATTTTCCAGGTGGTAAAAATCTTTGCTGATAAGGCAAAACAGATGGGTAAACTTGTGGGAGTTGATCTATTTGCCCCCTCTTTGGCTTCCTTAGTATCCCAGGATTACCGGTTATTAGCCAAGATCTGCGACTGGATAAAGCCAATGATCTATGGTCATACCTCAGGTCCGGCAGGCCTCCCCCTGGAATTATATTGTTTTATGAGAGCGATCTTGAATATGAATCCGGCCCTGGATGAAGGGCAGTTCATCCAGGAAATAAGTCGAATACTCGGGGTGGACTTACCAAACCAACTTAACGATCTATTAAAGCATGGTGTTTCTGAAAAGATTGTTTGCTGTGAGATGCAGAGAATAAAGGAGCTTGATTTAGCGGAAAATGTCAAAATATATCTAGGATTGGAGGCAGTGCAAATACCCGGCGTGTGCAATATTACCGCAAAAATCTTAAAAAAATATTTAGAATCCGTGATAGAGGCAGATGTTAAAGGCATGGTTTTATCCTGGGATTTATTGAAAATACCCGACGAAAATTTAAAAATTGTGGGTGATTTCTTATCGAAACGGCAATATTAAAAGTTATAAAATTAAATAAATCTTTTCCCGGAGTAAAGGCTCTGGACAATATAGATTTGGAAATCTACCAGGATGAGGTTCATGCTTTGGTGGGAGAAAATGGTGCCGGTAAATCGACCTTAATTAAAGTGCTGGTAGGTGCCTATAAAAGAAATTCGGGAGAAATCCATTTTAATAACCAAAAAGCAGAGTTTGATTCTCCTGCACAGGCGTTTCAAAACGGAATCAATGTCATCTATCAAGAAAATAGTTTAATTCCTCAACTGACCGTTATTCAGAATATATTTTTGGGAGCAGAGCGTTTTACCCCATTGGGTTTAATAGATGAAAAAAAGATCTACCAGGAATATCTTTCTATTTCGGAGAAGCTGGGCTTTGAACTTCCTCCCCATGAAGAAGTAAGAAACCTGGGGGTGGCAGAGCAAAAATTGGTAGAGATCTTGAAAGCTCTCATCCATAAAACCAAATTTATCATTATGGATGAACCAACCGCTTCTTTATCAGAAAATGAAATAGAGCATCTTTTCCGAATCATTTCCGAGCTCAAATCAAATCATATCAGCATCCTCTATATTACCCATATTTTAGGAGAAGTTTTCAGGATTGCCGACCGAATTACCGTGTTAAGGGATGGGAAAAAGATTAAAACCGTTTTTACTAAAGAGGTGAATCGGGATGAAGTGATTACCATGATGGTGGGTGAGAGTTTAATAAATGCCTACATCTCTCCAACAACCGGGAGGAAAAAGAGCCAACAGCCAATTTTGAAAGTAGAAAATCTGCGGAGAAAACCAAGAGTAAACGGCGTGTCATTTGAAGCTTCTCCCGGTGAAGTTTTGGGTATTACCGGTCTTATGGGAGCAGGGAAGACCGAGCTGTCACGGCTTATTTTTGGTGCGGATAAGCTGGAAGGTGGTCAAATTTTAGTTAATGATAAATCTGTCAGATTTCATTCACCTTTAGATGCAGTGAATCAGGGCATCTCTCTGGTTCCCGAAGATAGAAAAAAAGATGCACTCGTTCTAATGCTGGAATTGTACAAAAATATTACACTTCCCACGCTTGCCCAATTTGCAAATAAAGGAGTCATTTCATCGGGAAAAGAGTTTGATATAACCATACAGTACATCAAGAAATTAGATATCAAGACTTCGGGTGTAAATCAGGTGGTAAAGTATTTAAGCGGAGGGAACCAGCAAAAGGTGGCTATCTCTAAATGGCTGCAAACCGAACCGAAAGTTTTAATCCTGGATGAACCAACCCGGGGAATTGATGTCAACGCCAAAGTGGAAATATATAATATTGTAGGTAAATTAGCTGAATCCGGAGTTTGCGTTATTTTTGTTTCTTCTGAAGTTTCGGAAGTGGTGAAAGTCTCGGATAGGATTTTAGTTTTAAGCCATGGGAAAATATCCGGTGAATTTAAACGCGGCGTTAGCCAGGAAGAAATTATGAGAATGATATTACAAGCAGATAAATAAGCGTTAAAATTTGAAAATAAAATATCTTATTAAAAATAACTATTTTATTAGATAAGGAAGAGAATATGACTAAAAAGATAAATTTAAATTTAACCTGGTATTCGATAAAGAAAAACGGAATCTTATTTATATTTATTCTATTATGTGTTTTCTTGTCAATTATTACTCCCGGTTTCTTGTCCTGGGCCAATATTCTCAATATCCTCAGGCAAAGTTCTATTATCGGGATCATGGCTATAGGAACAACATTTGTTATTATCGGAGCAGGTTTTGATATCTCCGTTGGCTCGTTACTTGCCCTGTCTGCAGCCATGTGTGTTGGTCTGCAGCACTATATGCACTGGAGTTTCGCTATATTATTAGTTCTGATAGTCGGTGCCCTGGTCGGCTTGTTAAATGGTTTTTTGGCAGCTAAAATCCATATTCCCGCCATTATTGCAACCTTGGGAACCATGACTATTGTAAGAGGTTTGGTATATTTATATACCGGCGGTTATCCCTTATATGTCGAAGCACCGGACTTTGCTTTTATAGGGACTGGGTATCTAGGTCCAATACCTTTTCCGGTTGTCCTCCTGGTCATTATGGTCGCTTTCTGGCAATTTATTTTGGTAAAAACCAGATTTGGTAGATATGCCTGTGCCCTTGGGGGGAATAAAGAGGCAGTGAGGCTCTCAGGGGTAAAAGTGGATTACTATCATATCCTGACCTTTGTTGTCGGTGGATTAATGGCATCTATGGCCGGAGTGGTTTATGCTGCCCGGTTATTATCAGTCACTCCTCTGGCAGGGCAGGGTTATGAGCTGGATGCGATTGCCGCAACGGTTATCGGAGGAACCAGTGTATCCGGCGGAGAAGGGTCGGTAGTGAGAACTTTGGTCGGCGTCTTACTGCTAACCATTATTGCCAATGTATTTAATCTTCTTGGCATACATATTTATGTTCAGTATGTCATTAAAGGAGCCATTATTCTCTCGGCGGTCGGCTTTGATACCTATTCTAAATTTCGGGAATAGTTTTGTCAAGATAATCGGTGGAATAAAAAGCGATGTGAAGTTTAAACAAAACTCGAAGTAAGAGCAGCTAAATTTAAATCTTTTATGGAGTAGTTTATGAATGGGAATGCGATTATAGGGCAATTTGGCGGACCCACCTCGGTGATCAATTCAAGTCTTTGCGGCCTTATTCAGGAGGGTCTTAAATTAAAAAAAATCAAAAACATTCTTGGTATGAGGGATGGGATTATAGGACTGATGAAAGACGAGATCGTTGATTTGGGAAAAGAAGACCATCGAGTAATTCAAGGCTTACGGCAAACGCCTTCATCTGCTTTAGGTTCATGCAGATATATCTTAAAACAGGAAGATTTTCCCCTTGTCTTGAAGCAGCTTAAGAAATACAACATCCGTTATTTTTTTCTTATTGGCGGCAATGGTTCAATGGCAACCCTTCGACAGATAGAACAATACTGTAAAAAAAATAATTATCAGCTAAGCGGAATTGGCATTCCCAAGACAGTAGACAATGACCTTTGCGGGACTGACCACGCCCCGGGCTTTGCCTCGGCAGCGAGATATGTGTGCCTTTCAGTTCAACAAGCAGGTAGACTTGCCCGGGATATGCAAAGCGTGGATAAGTATGTTATTTTACAAACGGTGGGCAGAGATACCGGATGGCTGGCAGCATCAGCGGCACTGGCTAAAAAAAATGAATTCGATGCTCCCCATCTTATTTATATACCGGAAAGGCCTTTATCCAAAAAAAGATTCATAACAGAGGTTAAAGAATGTATCAAAAAATATGGCTGGGTTTCCATTGTCTGTGGCGAAGGCATTCTCTGGGAAGATAAAAGTTTGGTAGCCAGCCTTCGGGCACAGGATGACTTTTTCGATATAGAATTTGGTGCAATGGGTGGAGGGAGTGCAGCACTTAATTTACATCAGCTGATTCATCAGGAAACGAATTACCGGGGGGAATTCCAGATCACCGAGTCTCTCTCTATGTGTGCCATAGACCGGGCGAGTAAGGTTGACCTGGAAGAAGCCTATGCTTGTGGCGTGAAAGCCATAAAATTAGCCGAAGAGGGTGCTTCGGGGACGATGGTTTCCATCCATCGAGTTAGTTCCTCTCCTTACCAAATTGAATTAGGCACGGTTTCTCTTGACCAGGTGGCGGCAAAGATAAAGCCGCTGGATGATAAATACATCAACGCCCCAGGGAATTTTGTAACCGACGAATATATTAGATACATCAAACCACTTGTGGGTAAACTTCCCAACTACAGTGAGTTAAATTTTATAAAATATCTTTAAATGGTTACTTGGCAACAGGAGACCGGAAATGAATTTACAGGAGAATAAATATAATCAGTTTTTTTTAATCAGAGAAATGCTGCAGACGGGCGAAATCGTCAAGCACCTTGATCTAAAAAAAATATTATCTTATGAAAAAGAAGTAAAAAAAGAAAGAATATTTTTTACCGGTGAAGGGTCATCCCGTATTTTTCCGGCAAAAAAGACTATATATGAAGCCCGAAAAAAAGGTTACAAAGAAGATTTTTATACCGATTGCGCCACCCAGGCACTTGAATATAATCTTCTGGACAGTACAGTATTTGTAGCTTCTAATTCAGGAAAAACAAAAGAGGACTTAGAATTAATTCAAAAATTAAAAAGACAAAATCATGATAATATTATTAGCATCGTAGCTAATGCCGGGACTCCCATCATGAATGAAGCTCATGTTTCATACCTACTAAATTGTGGCAAAGAGAAGGCAGTTCCTGCCACAAAATCAGTAGTAGAACAGGCACTTTTTTACGATTTATTATTCAGGAAATTGAATAATGCCGACCTACCCGATTTTAATAAACTGGGGAATTTGATCATTCAAGTTTTAGAGATGCCTATCCCCGATGAAATAACAGAAGCTTTAATGAACGCGAAAATTATTTACTTTGCAGGTAGAAATAATGGCGTGGCAGAGGAACTGACCCTTAAGGCAAACGAAATAGCCCGCAAGAAATCGGATTTTTTGGAAGGCACCTATCTTTTTCACGGTATAGAAGAGGTGATGAATACAGATGAAGTGGTGGTCATTGTCGATCCGTTTAAAGATGAAGAGGAAAAATATAAAAATGTACTTATTAAAGGAATAGGGTTAAAAGTAGTGGCAATTTCTACCAGAAAGACTATCTTTCCCACCATGACCATTCCGGAATATGGTGATTTTACCAACTACCTTGAAATTGCTGCAGGTTGGAATCTCCTGGTAGAAATCGGAATAAATATGGGTATCGATATGGATAAAACAGTACGAGCCCGAAAAGTAGGCCATAAAATTTAACCCCTCTCCTAATGCTAACCAATTTCTTCAAGACCATCCTCTATTTCCAAACGAAAAACTTTTAAAAAAGCAGGATTTTTATATCTTTTAATGTAATAATATATCGTTGTAGCAAAATTGCAAAAGGCTAATTCTTTTTAACTGCTCGTAGTGATTCAATCATGTACAGATATATTCTTGAAGTATAAAAAAGAATCCCTGACAGGTATATAGGAGGAGAGTTTTTCTATGAGTAGGATAATTTATTATTTTTCGGGAACCGGTAATTCCCTGGTTGTAGCCAGAGATATTGCAAGAAAAATTGATGGGCAATTTATATCTATACCTTCTGTGATCCATCAAGAAATTATAAAAACCGAGGCAGATATGATTGGTATTGTATTTCCGATGTATCATCATGGTGTCCCTTTGATTATCAAAAGATTTATCAATAAAATGGATGACCTGGAAAAAAAGTATATCTTTGGAGTATGCACCTATGGAAATAGTCCTGGAATTTGTTTAAAATACTTAGAAAGAATGGTAAAATCACGTGGTGGCAAACTTGCTGCCGGGTTTGCGGTAAATATGCCCTATAACTATATTTTCCCTTCTTTTGTACTAAAGGATTTTTTTCATTCTTTTGTCTTAAGAAAAACATCAAAGGAAAAACAACAAAACATGCTTGACCATTGGAAGCAGAAACTTGAGATTATTTGTGAATATGTCCAAGCTTGGAAAGAAGGTGAATTAGAAACAAAAGCAGATGTCATTGAACACCTGGTAGATTCCCTTTTAAGAGACACATTGCAAAAATCTGTTTGGCTCAAGGTAGCTGGTTTTAAAGGTCACACAAATCTTCCTTTTCAGGAAAGCATACAATTGATGGACCATGGTTTCAAATGTGATGATAAATGCAACAGATGTGGCATTTGTTCAAAGATTTGCCCGGTTAAAAATATTAATATGGTGGATGGTCTACCGGTATGGCAACATCATTGTGAACAATGTTTTGCTTGCCTGCAATGGTGCCCAAAAGAGGCGATCCAGTTCAGTAACAGAACATCACGAGGTAAAAGATATCATCATCCCGACGTGAAGTTATCTGATATGATGATAAATGGTAAAAATTAATTACAATTAATTAAAGGAGTTGGGGTTAGGTTTCACAAATTCACAAAATCCAAAACATATAAATGTGAAGGTGTGAAGCCTGAACCAGGCATTGATAGTCCTTTAGCATTTTGCTGAAGGACTTTTTTGGTCGAAAAAGGATTTATAAAAATTTTGTAGTATAATCAATATAGAAATAATGATATTATATTAAAATAAAGACCTTGAAAAAGATACCAGGTTGAAGACATAAAAAATAATCCGGCTATTTAAAGTTGTGCGAAAGTCAGGGTGCCGAGCATTAGATATCAGGATGGAAAAATAAACTACATGGCCAGGGATAAATTCAATGAAGTAAAGAAAATTTTCTTATTCTTGGAGTAATAATTATGCGGGATAACCGATTTATTGCAGTACATCGTGGCGGACCACTCACCAAAGACCATCATCATCAATTAATTAGATGGGCAAGGGAATGTTCAGAACACGTATTATCACTTATTGACGAGAATATTGACCAGCGGCTAATTAATGCACTATATGTTGCTAAAGAATGGGGAAAAGAAAAAGTAACAGTAGGTGAAGCAAGAAATGCATCTGTAAGTGCACATGCCGTAGCTAGGGAATCTTCAAACCCAATTATAGTAGCAGTAGCTCGTTCCATTGGACACGCTGTAGCAACTGCTCATATGGCTGACCATTCATTGGGAGCAGCGTTGTATGCTTTGAAAGCCGTAAAAAATGCAGGTAAATCAGTAGATGCAGAAAGAAAATGGCAAAATGAACAATTGCCTTCAGAAATTATGGAGCTTGTCCTAACCGCAATGAGTAAGAAAGAGAAAGGCTTAAAAATATAGAAGGAACAGGGGAAGGTAAAGCTTTCAGACCCCCTTCAGGAATGCCCTAAAAACGCACGGAGAGTGCCTTTAAACGCGCTTCAAATTTCGAAAAATCAGCAAT
>MEYH01000018.1:0-9523 GCA_001773955.1 Candidatus Sediminicultor quintus
TGTAGGATTTGATGGTTTTATCGAGGCCTATAAACAAGCAGTAAAAGCAAGTTCGAAGCTTCATGTAATTTATATAGATGAACCTCTTAATTATGTGGTCCAGGTTATTGACCAGTGTTATGATGAAATTTGGACTGCCGGTAAAGGTTCTTATAAATTACAGAGCCCCGGAGTAATGGCTCCAGGTGGAGAGATTATTATCTATGCCCCCCATATAAATTATTTTCATTCCCGACGAGAGATGGACCTTGCCTTAAGGCAAATAGGGTATCACTGTAAAGATTATGTAAAGAAATATCTTGAATTAAATCCTGAGTTTAGTAAAAATATTGCTGCTCATGTAATAAATGTTAGAGGAACAGGGAGATATGATATTAATTCCGGAAAAGAAGATTTTGACTTTAAAGTTACTTTAGCTACCGGAATTTCCAAAAATATTTGTGAATCAGTAGAATTAGGTTATCGAAATCCTGATTCAATCCGTAAGGAAGATTTTTTTGGACCAGGGAAACTGTGGATTGAAAATGGGGGGAAATATCTTTATAAAATAAAATAATTGTATAGAAATTTCCTTTTTCTGTAGGGGCCTGCCCTCGTGAAAACGGGGGTTCGATATAATACGAAAAAAGTTTTGAGATTTGAACTAACGACTAACGACTATTCACTATCGACTAATTTAAAAGGAGGGGAATAAATAGATGAAAAATGTAGTTATCGCACAATCAGGCGGTCCCACCTCAGTAATAAATAATAGTATCAGAGGAGTGATTGACCAATTAATTTCCTCTAAAAAAATTAATAAAATATATGGCGCAAAGATGGGTATTCTTGGGGTTTTAAAAGAAGAATTAATAAACATCTCTTCCCAGGAGCCCCAACAAGTAGTGCTATTAACAGAAACTCCATCTGCAGGAACAATGGGCAGCTGTCGATACAAAATAAAAAATGATGAGGATTTGTCCCGTATTGTCGAGGTTTTCAAGAGGCACGATGTTGGATATTTCTTCTATTGTGGAGGCGGAGACTCCATGGATACAGCTAACAAAATAAGTAAATTAGCCCAAAAAGAAAATTTAGAAATGATTTGTACCGGCATACCTAAAACTATTGATAATGATGTAGGAGGACCATTACAGACTGATGGAACATTTGCAGTATGTGATCATGACCCAGGGTATGGGAGTGTTGCTCGAAATTTAGCTGTTAATGTACTGGAGGCAAATGAAGAGAATAAGGCAAGCTATACCAGCGACCCGGTTTTAGTCATCGGAGTGATGGGAAGAAAGATTGGTTTTATTCCGGCGGCAGCAAGGCTGGCTGATCCCAAAAGAGAAATTCCTTTATTAATAATTCTTCCCGAATCTCTATCCAAAGATGATTATCAAAGTAATTTAGAATTTATTGCCGAAAAAGTTAATGAAAAATTAAAAAAACAGGGAAGATGTATTGTAGTTATCGGAGAAGGGGTAAATGTGGGGGATTTGGGAATACTGCGAGATAGCTTTGGACATGCTCAATTTAGCGCTTCTGAAAAGACCGTAGAACAGGTGCTTACTAATTATCTTAACGGAATAGACCGGAAAAATAGTCAGGGAAGAGTAAAAAATAGATTGTTGGCCGGGGGGATAGCTCGCTCGGAAAGGCCGGGTACCCGCCAGAGGAGAGAGATTGCCTACGTATCTGAAATTGATAGGGATGAGGCCTATCAGGTGGGAGTATATGCTGCCAAAATTGCTTTATCGGGAGAAACTGGTTTTATGTCGACCATTGTAAGAAATCCTGATTTACCTTATAAAGTAAATTATGATAAAATACTTTTAGATACTGTAGCTAATTCAGAAAGGGAATTCCCTAAAAAATGGATTGCCTCCAATAGGGTGGATGTAACTGATGAATTTATAAATTGGGCTTTGCCTTTAATCGGAGGGCCGCTACCTCGATTTGCGAAATTTAAAGAGATATATATTGCGAAAAAATGCGGAGAATATATACCCGTGGAGGATAGAAAGTAAATTAAGGAAAGGAGTTAAAAATGGCCTTGCCCAGGCTTAACGAAAAACAGATAAAGGAAGATGCAGAACAACAATTAAGAAAATTTAAAAGAACAAAAGATTTTTTAGTAGCTATCGATACCGATGGTTGTGTTACTGATAATATGAATGGAAAGCAGATGTTAATTTTCCACCCTCAATTTATGGAATTTTATCAATTGTGGGAGATTGAGTCTTATTTTAGAGAAGTGGCTGAATACTACAATCTTTTTTCTGTGGACCGGGGTTGCAATCGATTTATTGCCATCCAACTTACCCTTACCGCTCTTCAAAACAGGACAGACGTTCAGCAAGTATTACGAGAAGGACATACAAAACTACCTAATATAAAACCTTTAAACCAATATATCGCCTATTCTAAAGAGAATAAATTAGGATTAGGTAATCCAAGTTTGGAGGAATTTCTCAATCAAAATCCTCTTGATTTGTCTTTATATAAACTTTTAGGTTGGAGTGAAGCTGTAAATAGAATGTTCCCGCATATTTCTGCAAAGATCCCACCCTTTAACAAAGTGAAAGAATGTTTAGAATTAATGGCTCAAGATGCAGATATATTAATTGTCTCTAAAACTCCCTATTCAGATTTAGCCAATTACTGGGAAGCTCAAGGGATTGCTCAATATGTCCAAATTATTTCCGGCCAGGAAATGGGGTCAAAGGGGCATCACATTGAAGCAGCAAAAAAGGCAGGTAATTACGATGATGATCAGGTGTTAATGATTGGTGATGGTGGGGGAGATTTAAAAGCAGTAAAAGTAAACAAGGGGCTTTTTTATCCGACTGCACCTGGCGTAGAACAGAAAGCCTGGGATAATTTTCCTCAAGCATTTCAACGATTCATAAAGAGGGAGTATAAAGGGGAATTTGAAGATAATCTTTTACAGGCATTTGACCAAGCGCTCCTTACTTCTCCACCTTGGCAGGAAGATGGTTATGATCACCTAAGATCTTATAGAGAAAAACAGGAGATAAGAAAATCCCTGTATACAAAATTTAATCCCCAGGGCAGGCTGCTTATATTATAAAAGGTTAGATAATTTTGAAGAATTCTAATTTTTTAAAATTATTTATAAAAAAAAGAAGGGAGGTTAATAAAAAGCGTAGTATATTATATACAGGAATATAAAGATTATATATCCTGTATGGTTAAAATCATAAAAAAATTAAATGAGGAGGTTTTTTATGAAAAGGTTAACTTTAGTACTGTTATTAGTCATGGTTATGGTATGCAGCGTGCTTGCAACGGGTTTGGCAGCAAGTAAGGTGCTTCGTATGTATACCGCCTTTGATACAGAAGAGGCTAAATATTATATTGAAGTGTTTGAAAAAGAAACTGGAATCGATGTAGAATGGGTGAGAATGTCGTCTGGTGAGGTTGCAGCTCGAATGGAAGCAGAGTCCGCAAATCCTCAAGCCAGTGTCTGGCATGCCGGCTCTAATACAGATCATATAAATGCTGCTAAAAAAGGATTGCTGGAACCTTACAAACCTAATATAGATTTCGAATTACCAGAATCATTTCATGCTAAAGATTGGGCCTGGACAGGATTTTATACCGGCGCCATTGGATTCGTTTCTAATATAAATTTTTTAAAGGAACATAAGGTAGAAGCACCGACTTCCTGGTCTCAACTTTTAAACCCAGCTTTCAAGAAAAACGTTGCTATAGCTTATCCCTATACTTCTGGTACTTCATATACTACTTATGCCACTCTCATCCAAATGATTGGACTGGAAAAAACTCTGAACTGGTGGGAAGAATTGGATAAACAAAGTATTTTTCAGTATACTAAATCAGGAACTGGATGTATACCGATGGTTGGATTAGGTGAAATAGCAGTAGGTATTGCTTTCTCCCACGACATCCTTGCCAAGGGTATAAATGAAGGATATCCAGTGGTTATGACCTTCCCCTCAGAAGGAACTGGTTATGAAGTTGGAGGCCTTTCTTTAATTAAAGGTGGACCGGAACCTGAATTGGGTAAGCAATTTATCGATTGGTGTTTTACTAAACAAGCACAGGATTTATTCCAGAAATATAGCCGTTTGCCTATTAATCCCAAAGCAACAGTTGCCGAAGGTGCTGTAACTTTAGATCAAGTAAAATTAATAGAGTATGACGCAATCTGGGCAGGCGAGCACAAAGATGAATTGGTTACTGCCTGGAGAGATAGAATTGGACAATAATTAAATTTAGTTAACCAGATAATAGAGAAATAATAATCCCTGTTACGAGTTGATTATTTTTAGTAGCAGGGATTATTATATTATCACTACCAATATTACAGGATTGAAAATATGAATAGTTCAAATAGAAAGATACAGGAAATCACCGGAAATCTTCGTTTAATATGGAAAGAACCATTACTATTTATATCTATTCTGGCAATTTTTTATTGCTTGATAGTCTTTGTGGTATTTCCGATATTTCAAGTCTTTAAGACGAGCTTATTTATTGATAAACAACTGAATTTTTCCAACTATTCAGCAATTTTTTCCAAAAGGTATTATTATCAACCCTTCTTTAATAGTATGCTTTTGGGGATATATACAGCTACCTTGGGGACTATAATTGGGTTTATTTTTGCCTATGCCCTTACCAGAACTCCCATGCCCTTTAAAAATTTCTTTCGGGTGACTGCGACGTTTCCCATTATCTCCCCACCCTTTGTAGTTGCACTATCAGCCATTCTTCTCTTTGGAAGGGCAGGAAGTCTTAATCCTTTTTTAACTAAAATTATTGGTGACTATACCATATATGGGCTGGGAGGATTGATACTTGTTGAAACAATTGCTTATGCCCCTACTGCTTTTTTAGTTCTTTACGGTATTCTTCAGGCTATTGACCCATCCTTAGAAGAGGCTTCGATGGATTTGGGAGCATCGAGAGCAAAAGTGTTTTCTACCATTACTTTACCTTTATCTACCCCGGGTATTGCCAGTGCCTGGCTTTTGGTATTTATCCAATCTTTAGCTGATTTCGGGAACCCTATGGTTATCTCCGGAAATTATCGAGTTCTTTCAGTGCAGGCTTATTTGCAAATTACCGGAATGTACGATTTATCTCGGGGTTCTACCCTGGCGATACTTCTATTCATTCCAACCATAGTAGCTTTTTTCCTGCAAAAATACTGGGTTTCTCGAAAATCATATGTTACAGTTACCGGAAAGCCAACTGGCGCAACTATTAAGCAGCTGGAATGGTATATAAAACTGCCGGTATATTCCTGCTGCATTATTTTTACGGCAATTGTTTTTCTTTTTTATGGAACTATTGTTCATGGGTCTTTTCAAACCCTCTGGGGAGTTAACCCCGCCTTAACTCTAAAACATTATGTCGAAATGTATCAGGTAGGTAAAGATTATTTAATTGATTCTTTAGTTCTTTCAGCTGTGGCCACACCTATAGCCGGCATTATAGGCATATTTATCTCTTTTCTGGTAATAAGGAAAAAATTTATTGGCCGCGGTGTAATGGAGTTTATTTCCATGCTTACTTTTGCTGTTCCCGGGACGGTAGTAGGAATAGGATATATCTTAGCTTTTAACCAAAAAACTGTGCTGCTTCCTTTTATAATGACCGGAACAGCCTGGATTATTATCATCCTTCTGGTATTTAGAAATATGCCGGTGGGAATACGTGCTGGAATTGCCGCTTTGCAGCAAATTGACCCTTCTATCGAGGAAGCTTCTACTGATCTGGGTGCAGATAGCAATACTACTTTTCGTAGAATTACCCTACCCATGATTGCCCCGGCCTTCTTCTCTGGTCTTGCTTATAATTTTGTAAAAGCTATGACTTGTATCAGTGCTATAATTTTTGTAGTATCAGGCAAATGGAATTTAATTACTGTAGCTATTCTGGGTTTTGTGGATAATAGCAGATATGCCCAAGCAGCAGCGATGTCCAATTTATTGATAATTATTGTATTAATTGCCTTAGGGATTATTCAGCTAATAGTGAATCGTATTGGCAGAGGGGTAAGAACTGTCGACATTATTGGCTAATTATTTAGAAAAGGAAAGGATTTTTTATGAAACAAGATTATCTTGTGCTTAAAAATTTAGAAAAAATTTTTGGAAGCGGAAAAGAAAGTGTTACAGCAGTAGATAAGGTAAATTTAGAAGTAAAAGAAGGCGAGTTAGTTACTCTTTTAGGGCCATCTGGATGTGGAAAAACTACTGCCCTTCGGATGATCTCTGGCTTTGAGCTGCCTACTTCCGGGAAAATATTTATTGATGGAGAAGATGTAACTACCACCCCTCCCAATCAACGCCCTACAACCATGGTGTTTCAAAATTATGCTCTATTCCCCCATATGAATGTATATCAAAATATTGCTTATGGGTTAATGATTCATCGAGAGAAAGAAAAAAATATTCGAGAAAGAACAGAAAACATTATGAATTTGGTGGGTTTAAAAGGGTTAAATAGTCGATCTCCAGCACAACTTTCCGGAGGACAACAGCAACGGGTTAGTCTGGCTCGTTCTTTAATTATGGAACCAAAGGTGCTACTGCTTGATGAACCTCTTTCCAATCTCGATGCCAAGATGCGGGTATCCACCAGATTAGAGATTCGTAAAATACAAAAAAGGGTTGGAATAACATCTGTCTATGTTACTCATGACCAGGAAGAGGCAATGACTCTTTCTGACCGGGTGGTTATTATGAATGCTGGTAAAATTCAGCAGATAGACACCCCTCAGGGAATCTATGCTCACCCGGTTAATTATTTTGTGGCTGATTTTATCGGTAAAGCGAACTTTTTGGGAGGAAAAGTGGCAAATATTGTATCTCAGAATGAAATAGAAGTTGATATAAAAGGGGTAAAATATAAAGTTTATATATTGAAAAATATCTTTTCAGAAGGAGATAAAATTTTACTGATTATTAGACCTGAATCTGTAGAACTAGAACCTAAGAAATCAGATGCTATTAATGGCGTAATCAATCAGGCAATTTATCTTGGCTCGAGGATGGTGTACGAAATTGAAGTTGATAAGAATCTCCTTACTGTAGAGATTACTAACCCTCAGGAGCATAAAATTTATTCTATAGGAGAGGAGATATCTGTAATTTTAAAGGAAAAAAGTTTACATGTTATACCATATGAAGAGATTAAAAAATAAAAACGATCTTTTGTTCTTTAAGATGGCTTATCCGGAGACCTAAAACCTGCCAAAAAATAGGGTTTGCTAACTTAATTTGTATTTTTATATTTATTATCAATAAGGTTATTAACCTCTTGCATAGTTCGTTGGAAAGGTCCTTCGGCTTCCATCTTTAAACTGGTTACTGCCGCTGCCCAGGTTGTTGCTTCTTGAGGGGAAGCACTTAACCGTTTGGCTGTGTAGGAAGCAATACAAGTATCTCCTCGTCCGCTTCTTCCGATAATTTCTTTGGGAAAAAATTTATCTTCATAAAATTTGCCATCGGCAAAGACTAACAAACCTTCACGGTGAGTGATAATTACTTCTTTTGGTCCCAGATCGTGCATTTTTTGAGCAGCTGTATAGAGATCGCATTCACCGAATAAAAGCTCCGCTTCTATTGCATCAGTTTTTAAAATATCTAAACAGGTAAATATATTGTTTCTTTCCGGCCATTCCCTGGGAACCAATTTACCATTATCATTTACCCGGATAAAGCTCTGCACGTCAGCGGAAAGAATGGTTTTCTTTTTCGACAGTTCCTCTATCACTTGCAAGCTAACCTCATCACGCATAGAGGCACCCACAACAATTGCCCGGGCTTCAATTTTTTCTGCTTCAGCCGGGGAGAAAGGACCTGCTGAGCTGGTTACATATATAACCCGTTCATCAAGATTGGAAGTGGGATATTCCAGACGCAGACAAGTAGATTGAGGGGAAATATGTGCGAATACATCTACCCCTAAGCGTTTTAGTTTTTCTACTACATGAAAATCTTCTTTTGCCAGACGTGTAATTGCCGCTACTTTTAACCCCATTCTCGCAGCTACATTGGCTCCATAATTAAAAGCGCCGCCATCGACAATTCTGATGCCCGAAGCAGAAACAATTGTGTCTTTAGTGTAATGCCCCATAAAAGCAATATCATAAAATTTAGTATTAGTTTCCATTTTATTATCTCCAGTATAAAGTTGATTATCTAATAATTTTACTGTCTTTAGCTATTTATTATAGCAAAGAGCCAAGCGGAAAAGCAATCTCCTAAAATATTTTTCAAGAAAAGAAGGATTTTTAAAAGTTATGTCGTATATTTAAACCACGAAATAAAGTAAAATAATCCACGCAACTAATCTTTTGTGTATATACCAAAGAACAATAATTATTTCTAATTATATTTATAAGCGGAGGATAGAAAATGGATTTTAAATTACCAAAAAAAGATATTATCTCAAAAGAAATACCGAGATATCCCAATATCTGGTTTTATGTAAATTGCAATATGGTAGAAGGATATCTTGAAGCTGTTTATTTGATAATATTTAATTTAATGAAATATTGTAATATAAAGAATAACTTTAGCGAAAATTATCGTTTACGCCATATTTTGTTTAATGGTAATGAGGGAAGCGATACGGAAGGCAGATATAAAGGTTTGCAGCCTTACACAGATATAGATAATCCTTCTAACAGCCACGATCATCAATTACATATTAGATATTATTACAAAAATTTGATTAATAATAAATCTGAAAAGGTAAAATTGAATATAAACAATGAGGATATAATATTTTATCGGTTGGCTCTGAGCGCCCATTATGAGGTAACGACAGAAAATAAGAATCATCCATTTGTAGAATTTTGCCCAATATGCGGGAGAACTGGTATATACGATATCGAGGTTGATCGAAACGACTTAGATAAAGAAATATGTAGAAAAATCCATGACCCATTAGGCGTTGAAATTCTTTTAAAAAATACAATTCGAGGAAATATAATATATAATAACAGAGGAGAGCAGATTAAATTTATTGAAAAGTTGAAAAAAGATTGTGATTTGGAGACTTATATTGTTGATACAACGGATGCTGAAATAAATACTCCAAAGATTGCACACATATTGATAAAAAAGATTAATTATGGCAGAGATATTATTTTAAAAAATATAGAAGAAAATTAACTATTTGAAAAAATTATTTTATACAATTTTTATATTATACTCGTATATGAATTTGATTGTGCTATAATATGAAATAATTAATAAAAATATTTATGGTTTAAGGTAAAACTATGCATATAAAAGGGATTGGAATAAATATAGACTCTTCTGCTATAGATGGGGATTTAGATCTACTGGAAAAGACTTTGAGTAATTTTCAAGATATCGGTTTTGATTATGCCGAAATACCCGTCCACGGAGTCGATGCAATCTTTAAGGGGAAACTGAACTGGCTACAAACCAGGGCAATTATAGACATCCTGAAGGAATTTCAATTGAAATATACTGTTCACGGTCCCGATCTGCTAAATTTGATGGACTCT
>MEYH01000018.1:9533-16540 GCA_001773955.1 Candidatus Sediminicultor quintus
AATTACAAAAAGAAATTTTTAAATCTGGAATTGAATTTGCTAATGCTATAGGAGCAGAAATTTTTGTATACCATAGTGGAAAAATTCCTTTGCAGGGAGAGATTAAAAGGGAAGAGTTAGGGCAAAATGGAATACCAAAAGTACTTTCTCCAAAAAAGATTGAAAGATTTAAGAAGATAGAAATAAAAACTTTGCAAGAATTAGCTGACTTTGCTAAAGATTTAGAGGTGACCATTGCTATTGAGAATACCCCTCCGGAATTAGAAGAAGAGTCTCTGGAGATTAGCAAATATAATTATGGTACAAAGATTGAAGATTTAGTTGAACAAGTTAAGAAGATTAACCGAGAAAATGTGGGGATAACTCTAGATTTTAGCCATGCTTATCTGGCTTCTAAACATTACCGCTTCAAATTTTTGGATTCCATAAAATTAGCCCTGCCATATATAAAACATCTGCATATTCACGATTGTTTTGGTAAATCTCAACAGTCATATGAAGAACGGGACATTAATCTGATTCAGTTTGGTATTGGTGACATGCATATGCCTGTAGGCTGGGGAGAAATCCCCTACGATAAGATATTCCGCTTATTAAAGAATTACAATGGAGTATTGTGTTTGGAATTAAAACCCCGTTACAAGAAGTTTTATAAATATAGCCTGCAAAGAGTTAACGAACTTATAGAAAGTACCAGTAATAACCACAAAATAAAGAAAATCTCTCCTTTTTCTAAACACGATAATTAAAGACAGGTAAATTATTTTTTCAATTACGGCCTTCCCACATTTTTATTTTCATTCATAACAATTTATAAAAAGTTTTTTAAAAATATTTTTCAAAGGGATTCTTTGGGAGTACAATTGTTTTATGTGAAAAAAGGAGTAAGAGGTTAAAATGAAAAGATATGATAGCTTTGTCATGGGACATATCTCTATTGATGAAAATATATATCAGGGAGAAACTGTAAAGGAAATTGGAGGGGCAGTTTTCTATTCTTCCTGTGCTTCTCATGCTATCGGTCATAAAATAGGTATTTTAACTAAGTTGTTGCCACAGGACAGGAAATATTTGGAGGCATTTACCGTTTTCAAAAAAGATATTACTGCTTTAGATTCCAGAAATACAACTTCCATAAGAAATATTTATTATAGTGCAGACAGAGAAAGAAGAACCTGTACTGCTCTATCGATTGCCGATCCCTTCACTATTGCAGATATACCAAATAATATTGATTCCCGGATATATCATTTTGCCGGCCTCATCTCGGGGGAATTTGATAGTGAAATGATAAAATCTCTGCATAATAAAGGAAAAATTGCTTTAGATGTTCAAGGGTTTTTAAGGACGGTAGTGGAAAATAAAGAGATGGTTTTTATAGATTGGGAAAAAAAGAAGGAATATCTCCCTTATATTGATTATTTAAAAACTGATGCAGCTGAAGCTGAAATTATGACGGGAATAAAGGATAGGAAAAAAGCAGCAGAAATGCTCTTCGAGTGGGGAGCAAAGGAAATTATGATTACCCATAATAAAGAAGTCTTAATTTATAATGGTAAAAAACATTATACCTGTCCCCTAAAACCGAGAAATCTTTCCGGTAGAACCGGCCGGGGTGATACCTGTTTCAGTGCCTATATTACCGAAAGGTTAGATAAAAGAATAGAGGAAGCGCTCCTCTTTGCTGCTGCTTTGGTTTCCTTAAAAATGGAAAAACCCGGTCCTTTTAAAGGAGATAGAGATAAAGTTGAAGATTATATAAAAAAATATTATTAGTGGTTATTTGACGGCTAAGTTACGCGATACGCAGTACTCAATGTGCAATACTAAATAAAAAGAAGATAGGAGAAAAAAATTGAAAGTAAAGGAAATTTTAACTGGAAAAGAAGGAAGAAAACTGTTTTTGTTGGGCAACGAAGCTGCTGTTCGAGGAGCTTTGGAAGGCGGTGTTTCGGTCGTTTCCACTTATCCTGGTACCCCTTCTTCAGAGATAGGAAATGTATTTTACAAAATTGCCCGGGAAGCAGGAGTATATTTTGAATTTTCCTCAAACGAAAAGGTAGCGTTAGAAGTTTCCGCTGCAGCCGCAGCTGCTGGATTGCGTTCCTTTGTCTTTATGAAACATGTAGGATTAAATGTCGCTGCTGACTCTTTTATGAGCACAGTTTATACCGGAGTGCGGGGCGGGATGATTGTTTTATCAGCCGATGACCCTTCTATGCATTCTTCACAGAATGAACAAGACAATCGGATTATGGCTCGCTTGGCAGGGATTCCTCTGCTGGAGCCCTCCAATCCGCAGGAAGTAAAAGACCTGATGAAATTTGGTTTTGATTTATCAGAACAATTTAAGATTCCCGTTCTTATACGTACTACTACCAGAATATCTCATATGAGGGAGGTAGTGAATTTAGGAACAGTTATTCAAGGAAAAGAGAAAGGATACTTCAAAAAGGATCCTTCTCAATTCATAGTAACTCCAGCATATGTGGTGAAAATGCGTAAAGAATTAATTGAAAAATTACAACAAATTGAAAAAAAAAGCGAAAGTTCTCCTCTTAATAAAATAATTGACAAAGGTGGTAATGAGATAGGAATTATCACCAGTGGTAGTGCCTTTAATTACGTGATGGATGTGGTTAGTGAAAATAATTTAAAAGTAAAAATCTTAAAACTGGCTTTTTCTCATCCTTTCCCCGAAAAATTAGTCTTAGATTTTATAAACAATGTGGATAATATATTAGTAGTAGAAGAAGTGGAACCGGTAATGGAGAAAGAAGTTTTGGCCATAATAGGAAAATACAATATAAAGAAGAAAGTATATGGTAAATTAGACGGGACCCTTCCCCGAATTTATGAATATAACCCGGATATTGTCTCTATCGGGATGGCAAAGATAGTAGAAAAAGCATTAATCAAAAGAAAAAAATTGAGTACTAAACTTCCTTTACCTTTGCGGTCGAGCGTACTCTGTCCCGGATGTCCCCACCGTGCAACTTATTTTGCTTTAAAAAAAGCTATAAAAAAGTTAAAACTAAAGGAAGAAGAGATAATTTACTCCACTGATATAGGGTGTTATGCCTTGGGTCTGGAACCCCCCTATAATATGGGGGATTACTGTATTTCTATGGGTTCAAGTTTAGGTATTGGCTGCGGATTTTCTAAGGCAACCAACCAGAAAGTAATATCTTTTATCGGAGATTCAACCTTCTTTCACGCCGGCATTCCTCCTTTAATTAACGCTGTTCATAATAAAGATAAGATTTTATTAGTAGTTATGGACAATAGGATAACCGGAATGACCGGAGGTCAAACCAATCCCGGTATACCACTGGATGGAATGGGTAACCCCGCTCCCGAAGTTTCCATAGAGAAGATTGCTCTCGGAGTAGGTGCAGGTTTAGTAAAGACCATTGACCCGGTTGATTTAAAAGAGACAGAAGAAGTATTTAAGGAAGCCCTACAATTTGAAGGTGTAGCAGTAGTTATTACCAAACACCCCTGTGCTATGATTACTGATGTGGAAAACAGGGAAAAAGGTATAAGTATCAAATACACCATTAACCAGGAAAAGTGTACCAAATGCTTAATCTGTGTGAAGAATTTCACCTGTCCGGCTATCTATATAGAAAAAGATGGCTCTGTTAATATCAACCCATTATTATGCGATGGTTGTGGAGTTTGTTTCCAGGTATGTCCGAAGAAAGCGATAGAGGTGAAAAAATGAGTATGAAAAATATATATAGGATTCAATTTATTGGAGTAGGGGGCCAGGGAACCATTAAAGCCTCTACTATTGTGGGAGAAGCAGCGATGAAAAAAGGTTTGAATGTGGTAATGAGTGAAGTTCATGGAATGGCTCGAAGAGGAGGGACAGTGGTAACTGAACTTAAAATTGGTGAAGCACACAGCCCTCTAATTGAAGAGGGAGCAGCGGATTTATTGATTGCTTTTGAACCGGCAGAAGCTCTAAGGTCTTTAAATAAGATAAACTGCAACTCTTTTGTTATAGTAAATAGTGCTCCTATTGTGCCTTTTACTGTTTCACTGGGCATTTCGGAATATCCCGAACTGTCTTCTGTTTTTGACGAACTAAAGGCAAAAATAAAGAATTTATCAATAATTAATGCCCAGAAAATAGCTAAAGAAGCAGGGAGTATTATCTCGGAAAATATGGTTCTGCTCGGAGCAGCAGTGGCTACCCCTGAATTTCCGGTAGATAAAGATTTAGTTATTCAGTCTATAAAAGAAAACTTACCTCCCAAAAGCATTGAGACAAATTTAAAAGCCTTTGAACTGGGATTTAAAGAAATTAAAAAAGGCATAAAGAATATATCTAATCGTTAGTGAATAGTATATAGGTAGGAGTAAGAGCGTAGAGCGTATTATTTTGACTCCTGGATTCTGACTCCTGACTTCTATTTTTTTTACAAGATACGATTCACGAGATACTAGATACGGTTTTCTTTACTATATACTACATACTATATACTAATTTGAAAGAAGGAATGTATGAAAGAAAATATATTGGTTATCAATCCCGGTTCAACTTCAACCAAAGTAGCAATATTTAATCAGAAAGGAAAAGAGCTTTTTAATGAGATCATATCCCATTCTACAGAAGAACTTTCCCAATTTAAATCGCTATTAGAACAAGGTCCAGTCAGAAAAAAGATAATTTTGGATACCTTGAAAAAGAAAAATATAGATTCTAATTCATTAAGAGCGATTATAGGACGGGGCGGTGTATTAAAACCTTTAGAAGCCGGGATTTACGAGGTTAATAACAAACTCATCAATGACCTAAAAAATGCTCCCATAGAACATGCTTCCAATTTAGGAGGAATTATTGCCCAGGAAATAGCTGAAGAAATCGATGTCCCTGCCTATATTGCTGACCCGGTATCGGTTGATGAATTTACCGCTATTGCCCGGATATCCGGGTTAAAAGGGATAGAAAGGAAATCCTTGCTTCACACTTTAAATATCCGGGCTAATGCCTTCCGTTATGCCAAAGAACAGGGGAAAAAATTCGAGGAGTTAAACCTTATTGTTGCCCATCTTGGTGGGGGAATATCCATTGCTCCAATAGAGAAGGGGAAAATAATTGATGTAAATAATGCCAATGACGGAGGACCTTTTTCACCCGAGCGAACCGGCTCTCTCCCCAATAAGGCTCTAATCCATCTTTGTTATTCCGGTGAATATTCAGAAAAAGAATTATACAAGCTTATTACTTATCAGGGCGGACTTGTCTCTTACCTGGGGACCAATGATGTCAGAGAAGTAATGAAAAAAATAGAGCAAGGAGATAAATTTGCAGAATTAATTTTTGAAGGGATGTGCTATCAGATTGCTAAAGAAATCGGGGCGATGGCTGCAGTATTAAAAGGAAAAGTTGAAGCAATTATTCTTACCGGCGGTATAGCTCATAATGATATTTTAGTAAACAAGATAAAAGATCGTACCGGTTGGATAGCTCCAGTGGTAGTTTATCCGGGAGAAGAAGAAATGAAGGCATTGGCCCAAGCAGTGATAAGAGTAATAGATGGGGCAGAAAAAGTAAAAACATATTCCTAAAAATAATCTTTCCATCAGTGTAATCTAATCTGTCATTGCGAGGAGCGAAGCGACGCGGCAATCCCTTGATTTGTAAGGACTTGAGATTGCTTTGCTATTTTTCGCAATGACAAATCATTGTAACATTATTAAGAAAACGAACTACTAGTTTTAATCAGCGTAATCTAATATCTAATCTGTGTAATCTGTGGTAGTAATCTGTATACAGGAGGTTCGAAGATGATAAAAAGCTTTAAAGAATTATTCGACAATTTGAAAATTAAAGGAAGAGAAAAAATTATTGTTGCCGGTGGAGAAGATATTGAAACCTTAAAAGCCCTAAAGGATTGTTACGATTACGGATTCGGAGAGGGAATTTTAGTGGGAGATAAAGCAGAAATTGAAAAGTCCATTTCTTTATTAGGCGAAAGTAATTTTGTAAAAGAGATTATCGGAGCAAAAGATGATGAAGACATAGCTCGAAAGGCAGTAGAAAGAGCAAAAGAAGGAGGAACACTCCTGAAGGGGAAGATAAAGACAGCCATCCTTCTAAAGGCGGTGTTAAACAAAGAGTGGGGTTTAAGGACTGATAAAATCGTCAGTGATGTTTTTATATTTGAAGATAAAAGAGAAGGGAATACCAAATTGGTATTGATGAGTGATGGCGGAGTAAACCTTAAACCAGATGTAAAGACTTTAGTGGCTATTATAAATAATGCTGTTGAAGTTGCTCATAAACTGGGAATGGAAATTCCCAAAGTTGCTCTTTTAGCTGCAGTAGAAACTATAAATCCCGATATGGAAGAGACTGTAAAAGCAGGAATGATTTCCAAAATGAATGAAAGAAAACAGATTATCGGCTGTATAATCGATGGGCCGCTGGCTTTAGATAATGCTATTTCAGAATTTGCTGCCGAGAAAAAAGGAATTGTTTCACCGGTAGCCGGTAAAGCCGATATCCTAATTGTCCCTGATATTGCAGCTGGAAATATCTTTGGTAAAGCACTTACCTATTATGCTAATTACCAGGTAGGACATACACTGGTGGGTACCAAAGCTCCGGTAATAATACCCTCTCGAGCAGATAAAAGTGATGTGAAATTAAATTGCATCGCCGTCTCTATCTTATGCAGTAAATCAAGACATTCATGAATATTGGTTACATTACTCTCTTTTTCCATTTTACCCTTTACGATGCAAAGTATTTTAGGGTGGGCAAGTGCTTTTATAGGTTTTATATCCGCCGCTGAGGTTTTTGACCTTTTTATATCCTTTTTGCCTTAAAATTCGGCAAGCGATATAAGCCCTTAACCCTACCTGGCAAAAGATGATAATCTCTCGGTCTTGGGGAATTTCGCTTAATCTATTTCTTAATTCATCAACCGGAATATTTTTTGCTCCCTCTATGCTGCCCAGGCTATACTCTTTAGGTGTTCTCACATCAATAA
>MEYH01000018.1:16655-16895 GCA_001773955.1 Candidatus Sediminicultor quintus
AGAGTAGGGTGGGGCATAGGCCAGTTCTAATTTTTCCAAATCATAGACCGTCATCCCAGCTCTTATTGCAGTAGCGATAACATCTATTCTTTTATCTACTCCATCATAACCTACTATCTGGGCTCCCAGAATTTTACCACTATCCGGTGAAAAGATAAGTTTAATAGATAAAGGGAGAGCCTCAGGATAATATCCGGCATGAGCTGGAGAATGTGTAAAAGATTTTTCATTAGGAATATT
>MEYH01000019.1:0-4610 GCA_001773955.1 Candidatus Sediminicultor quintus
ATGGCTTACAAGATCCCGGAAATCTTGGAACAATCATAAGGACCAGCGCTGCAGCAGGTGCTGTTGCAGTATTATTAACTGAAGGAACTGTAGATTTATACAACCCAAAAGTTGTTAGGTCTACAATGGGCTCCCTGTTTCAGCTGCCTATTGTAAATGACCTTGACGATGAGGAAGCTGTTAAATGGTTAAACCATAACTCTATAAATATTATAGTAGCAGATTTAGATAGTGAAGAATATTACTATTCCGTTAACCTCAAAGAACCTTTCGCTTTAGTAATTGGAAACGAAAATAAAGGACCAAATGATATCTGGAGGAAGGCAGCTTATAAACAGATAAAAATTCCTATACTAAGGTCCACTGAATCCTTAAATGCATCAGTAGCTGCCGGAATAATTCTGTATGATGCAGTTCGTCAAAGATCATACAAATGATGCAATTCTTTGAATAAATAGATACATCTTATTTTATATGGTATTATTATATTAGAGGATAGGGGCGACAAAGAGGTTATGACATCTCTTGTTGAATCACCGATCATAAAGATTAAAATGAAAATAAGAGCGGATAAAATGAAAATTGCAATGATGCTTTTTTTAATAATAATTTTAACCATCAGTTTAATGGGAGCAGATATTGCTTTGGCCAGTAATAATGAATTGACTGAACTTGAAGCCCAGCAGCTGAAGATATTAAAACTTTCCAAAGTAGTAGAAGAGCAACCTTCAAATATTAAACTAAAAGAAGACATAGAAAACTATAAGGTGGGATTGGAATTATACCAACAGAGTAATTACCAGCAAGCCATTTCCGAATTGCTAAAGGCAAAATATTCCACTCTAAATTTACCTCTTTATATTAAATCCCAATTCGTATTGGGGGATTGTTATAGAAAAATTGAAGATTGGGATCGTGCTATAGAAGTATATAAAAACTTGGTTGTAGATGACCCCATTTTAACTGATTATTCCCTTTTTTTTCTGGCTGAAACCTATAGACTTAAAGGTGATAATCGCGAATCTATAACTGCTTATAACAGAATAATAGTGGATTTCCCCCAAAGTCTGATTATTTCAGAAGCCAATTACCAGATAGCTCAAAATTATCGCGAATTAAAAGGTATAAATTCTGCTCTAATTTATTATAAAAATATCTTAAAAGATTCACAGGATAACCAGCTTAAGGCAAAGGTTTTGCTTGAGCTTTCCGAGATATACTGGCAAGAAAAAAAATATATTGATTCTCTTAACTATTTATATGAGATATTAGATCAAGGCTATCGTCTGAAAAGGAACTCAGAACCGGAAGAGTTATTGATTAGATATTTTGATAAGATTCAAGAAGATTTAAAAGAAATTGAGGTTCCTTACCACATAATGGTAAAATGTGCAGATATTTTGTTTAAATATCGGAAGTATAATTTAGCTGAAAATTTATATGAAGAAATTATTAGTACCTTTCCAGATGCTAAAGATATAGCAGAGGTCTATTATAATAGAGCAAGAGCATTGTACTATAAAAAAGACTATAAAGAGGCAATCGGCCAGTGTAATGAAATTATATCAAGATTTCCCACAAGTGATATTATTACTAAAGTACATTACTTTTTAGCAAATTCAATATTTGCCTCGGGAGAGCGTTACTCCGCTATAGAAAAGTACAACAAAATTATTACTCAGTATCCAGAAAGCAGTTATACTCGAGAATCTTATCTCCGCATAGCAGAATGTTATTTTCAATTAGGAGAACCGGAAAAAGGTATTTCTCAATGGAGACAATTAACAGACCGTTACCCTAATAGTGATCAGGCAATGACTACTTGGTGGAATTTAGGTCGGTATTATACCAAGAACAATAAGGACCCGGAAGCATTGGAGGCCTATCGAGCACTATCGGAGAGATTTTCGAAAAGTAGATTGGGAGATGACGCCCTGTACTGGAGAGGAAAAACCCTGCAAAAGATGGGATTAGGAGATGAGGCAAACTCTATCTATGAAAAACTGCTTAAGGATTACCCGCTAAGTTATTATGCAGAGAGAATTATTGAACAGAGAGAAGATGTTAACTACGGTTGGCTTTTGCCCGTTGTTTCTATTTCTGAAGAAAAAGATTTTACAAATTTAGAGGGTTTTTTAGATAAATATGATAAAATAAATGAAAAAGGTCAATTATTTCTGTTTAAAGCAGAATTATTTGGAGAGGTTAGTTTTTATAAGGAAGCGATAATTGAATTAAAAGGGGCATTAAATTATAACCCGGGAAATATCTTTTTATTATTTAGATTAAGTGACCTTTACCAGAAGAATAAGGATTATTACAGTTCTTTAAATTATTCGGAGATAATCTTTAATTATTTGCAGGATAATTACCCTTTGGAGGAATTACCCCTTGAATTATGGGAACACCTTTACCCGGCTTATTTTGAAGATATGATTAGAGAATATGCCTTAAAATATGAAATAGATCCCTTACTCGCCCTGGCTATGATAAGAGAGGAGAGTCGATTTAATGCTTGGAATGAATCTGTGGCTGGAGCTCGAGGATTGATGCAGATAATCTTTTCTACCGGAGAATGGATTGCCCAAAAGTTAAATTTTGAAGATTTCAATGATGAAATGCTCTTTTCTCCTGAAGTAAATATAAATTTGGGTTGCTGGTATATTAATTACTTAAAAGAAAGATTTTCAAACGATCTTATCCTGATAATTTCGGGTTATAATGCCGGCCCGGGTACCACCAGTAAGTGGTTAGAGCAATATGATAGATCTGACCTGGATAATTTTGTAGAAAATATTCCCTATTCTGAGACCAGAGAGCATATAAAAAAAGTAATAAAATCTTACCAGATGTACAAAAGGTTGGCGCAGGTTTTAAGCAAAGGGTAAATGGAATGGTTTTACTGGATTAAAAAAGGAGGTAGAAGTTCGATACGGCGAACTTAAGAACAAATGACGAGTAAAGTAAAAGCTCAACTTTTTTGTCTTCACTGTAACAAAGAAACCAATCATGCCATTACCTACAAAGGTGAATACTTAGAAGATATTAAGTGTAGTATTTGCGGAAACGAAATTAGAATTAACCGGGAAAAATTATTAGAAACCTACACTGCAGATTTTATAGATAGAGTGTTAACCAAGCCTCAACGAATAACTGAGGAGATAAAAAAAGATCTATCTCATTTTCTAAAATCTATGCCCATCAGAATTTTGACTAAGCCTTATCGGGTTGCCCGGGAGATAGGAGATATGCTGCACAAAGAAAAGGATAAAAGCGGAAGGTGAAAAATTAATTAGTCAATTGATCAATTCTCCCGTTCACCAATTATATAGTCGAAAGCGAATAGAAATTCCTATCGCGTGAAGAAAATCATAGAAAAAAGGCCTATTACAATATACCATATTTAAAAACAGATAAAAAAATTGACAAAATTAGCAAAATACAATAATATGATATAAAGAAATCGGCATAAATTAGGGGCGGTTTATGGAGTGGTAGAATATTTAACTGCCAAACAAGTAGCAAAATATTTACAAGCAAAACCTTTTACTGTCTATTAATGGGCAAGAACCAAAAAGATACCAGCGGTTAAATTGGAAGAATATGGCGTTTCAAAAAGGAGGTTATTGATAGTTTTTTAGAAAAGAAATTTGAGAAAAAAAAGAGATAGCTGCTTAGCTGCCTGAAGAAACTTCTTTCTTGTTTATTTTTTACCTCATTTTTGGTTATTAATTTATGAATACAGGAGGATAGAGGATGTATGTAGCACAAAAACATAATAGAAATAAGAAAAATTCCATTATTTTTTTAACTCTACTTTTATTGCTTATCTTTTCTACTTCTTTTTGCTCTTTTGCCGATAATAATGATGAATTTATTACGCATAAAGTAACTAATGGTGATACTCTATGGATCATCTCCAAAAGATATAGTGTACCTTTAGAGTCAATCTTGGTTTTTAATAATATTAAAGATAAAGATACTTTATCCATCGGTCAGATAATTAAAATTCCTCAAGATAATCCCTCTGCCGCTGATTATAATATACACACCGTAAAAAAAGGAGAGACTTTATGGTCAATTGCGCAAGAATTTAATCTTTCTGTAAATTTAATTCTTGCCACCAATAACTTTGCTAATCCAGAATTAATTTCTATTGGACAGCAGATAGAGATTCCCTCTACTAAAAATACTACCCCTGAAACAAATATTATTACCCAGCCAGTTATTGATGAAAAGAATAATAACATGAATAATAATATCAGTCAGCCCGAAAATACAGAATCGATTGTTTATACAGTTAAAGCAGGTGATAGTCTATGGAAAATTTCTCGGGAATATGGAGTTTCGGTGGAAGTTATTATTGATGTAAATAATCTTAGAGATAAAGATTCCTTATCACTTGGCCAAAAATTAGAGATTCCCGGAGTAGGAGGAGGAATCCCTGACCCCAACCAGAAACAGGAACCAATTATTATAGTTTATACGGTAGTAAAAGGAGATACTCTATGGGAAATATCCCAGAGATATGATGTCAACATGAGTACCATTATTTCTACCAATAACTTAAAAGAAATAACGCGGCTATCTATAGGTCAAAAATTGGAGCT
>MEYH01000019.1:4617-4979 GCA_001773955.1 Candidatus Sediminicultor quintus
AATAATATGGATATTGCCAAAGCAGAAGGATATAGTCAGGGCAAGGAAGCAGAGGAAATAATTTATTATGTAAAAAAAGGAGAAAGCCTCTGGAGTATTTCACACGAATATAATGTAAAATTAGAAGCTATTATAGCAGCTAACCGTATTACCGATGCTTCCAAAATTTCTGTAGGACAGCAATTGAGAATTCCCAATATACCCGGTACTCGCAGTAATATATATAACTTTATTTGGCCGGTAAGAGGAAGAATTACTTCTCCTTATGGGATAAGAGTTATAAGCGGAAGGAATGATTTCCATGCTGGTATAGATATTAGTACTCCAGCCGGAACTAATATAGTAGCTGCCGAGAGTGGCAG
>MEYH01000019.1:4997-23933 GCA_001773955.1 Candidatus Sediminicultor quintus
TATCTTAAGCCATGATGGAGGATATTCTACAGTATATGGGCATAACTCGGTAAATTTAGTGAAGAAAGATCAGTATGTTACAAGGGGAAACATGATTGGCAAAGTAGGAAGAACTGGAAATGCTACTGGTTCCCACCTCCATTTTGAAGTAAGGTTAAACGGTAAGCCGGTTAATCCTCTACCATATTTACAATAGGTAAATTATTTTTTTAAGCTATTAATTTCTGTCTAATCGAAATTGAATTTGCAATAGTGATACAATAGGAGTAAGAAAGAAAGGAGGAATATAATTTAAAGAATTAATTGGGTTTTTTAATTAATAAAGTATTGCAAAGGAGAATAAATATGAAAAGTAAATTATTTATAATTTTGTTGTTAACAGTAGGATTAGTATTTAGTGTAGTTGGAGCCGCTTCTGCAAGTGGCACTTTGGTATTCGGCAGCAGTGGTGATGTCTCGGGATTAGACCCTGCAGATGTAACCGATGGAGAATCAATCCAGAGGATGGATAACATTTTTGAGGGATTAGTGGAATTTGAATCAGGCTCTACATTGATAAAACCTTGCTTGGCTACTTCCTGGGAGACATCTGCAGATGGGACAGAGATTGTTTTCCACTTAAGAGAAGGGGTTAAATTCCATGATGGCACAGACTTTAATGCCGATGCAGTCGTCTTTTCTTTTGCCCGCCAGTACGATACCACCCATCCTTACAATCAATATGGTGAGTGGCCCTATTGGGGATATATGTTCTATGATGTAGATAGAATGGAGAAGATTGATGACTTTACGGTAAAACTTGTTTTAAAAAGACCGAATGCCTCTATTATGACCAGTTTAGCCATGTTCACGGTTTGTATTGTAAGCCCGACCAATGCCGAAAAATATAAAGAAGATGCCTTTAAAAATCCCTGCGGAACCGGTCCTTTTAAATTTGTCGAATGGGTAAAAGATGACCATATCACCTTGGAAGCTAATGAGAATTATTGGAGGGAAAGAGCCAGCCTGGATAAATTAATCTTCAAAGTTATTTCTGACCCTTCAGCCAGACTTATGGCTTTGGAAGTGGGTGAAGTGCAGGGGATAGAATATCCCAATCCAGCTGACTTAGACAGAATAAAGGCTAATAAAGATTTGAAACTTTTAACCGAACCAGGAATGAATGTCGGTTATATGGCTATGAATGAGGGATATGGATACATCGATGAAAATAAAAATGGTGTTCGTGATCTAGATTCAGAGCCTTTGGTTAAAACCCCGGGATATTTTGAACCCCTTACTAAAAAGGAAGTGAGACAGGCAATCAACCTGGCCATTGATAAACAATCGATAGTGGATAATCTTTACATGGGGACAGCCATTAAAGCTAAAAATGGAATGCCTCCCTTTATGCTGGGCTATAATGATGCAATAGAAGATTATCCATATGACCCGGCAAGAGCTAAAGAGCTGTTAGCTAAAGCCGGCTACCCGGATGGTTTTGAAGTGACTCTATATGTCATGCCGGTATCCCGGCCGTATATGTTTGATCCTCCCAAGATTGGGGAAGCCATTCAGAGTTATTTAGCAGCAGTGGGCATCACTGTAAAATTTTATCAGGTTGATTGGGGAACCTATCTACAGGAAACCATGGAAGGAAATCACCAAATGTGCCTTTTAGGGTGGACCGGTGATAATGGAGACCCGGATAATTTTATGAATGTATTATACGGAGCAAATGCCTGTTCTATTGGTACTGCTGGAAATTATGCCTTCTATACGAATAATACTAACCAGGAATTGCTTTCCGCAGCTTTAGCCACGTATGATGAGGAAAAGAGAGCAGCCTATTATAAGAAGGCTCAGGAAATGATTCACGAAGATGCCGGTTGGGTTTATCTGGCTCATTCAAATCAAAATATGGTCTTTAAATCAAATGTAAATGGTTTTGTAATTAATCCCACTAGTAGATATTTTTTCTACCCGGTAGTAATAGAATAAAAAAACTCTCTTAGTTTGAATTTTCCTAAATGGGAAGAGGTAACTTAGTTGCCCCTTCCCCGAGTGAAATTAAAATGTGCCTGCAAGGGCACTTTTTTTTCATATTGTATTTTAATAGTTAAAAAGTATAATAGTATAAGTATAATTTAAAAAAAGTTAGGAATGAGTAGATGAAGTGGTATATTACCAAAAGATTATTCATGTTGATTCCGGTACTATTAGGAGTATCTATTCTCGCCTTTTCTTTGATTCGTTTAGCCCCCGGTGACCCGGCAGTAACGATAGCCGGACAACATGCCTCTCCCCAGGTTATCAGTGCTATCAGAGAAAAATACGGGTTAAATAAACCCCTCACTACGCAATATTGGATCTGGCTGAAACAGGTTTTACATGGGGATTTGGGACGTTCCATCGTGTCTAATGAATTCGTAGCTAAGGAAATATTGGAAAGATTTCCTAATACCATCGAACTGACAATGTTATCCATGTTTTTTGCTATCATTGCAGGCTGTATTGCCGGGATTATCTCAGCTTCGAGGCAGTATTCGATTTTTGATTATAGTATTATGGGGCTTGCCCTTTTTGGTGTATCCCTACCCGTTTTCTGGTTAGGAATTATGTTAATGATGATTTTTGGCGTTTGGCTGAGATGGCTTCCTATCAGTGGGCGCATAAGTATGATGATTTCTTTCCAACGAATTACCGGTTTTTACCTGCTGGATAGCCTCATTACCGGCAATTTAGCAGCTTTCATAAGTTCACTTCGTTATCTAATTTTACCTTCTATTGCTCTATCTACTATTCCGATGGCTACCATTGCCCGGGTAACCAGGTCGAGTATGTTAGAAGTATTAAGACAGGATTTTATAAGAACTGAAAGGGCTAAGGGATTATCAGAGAGAATGGTCATCTATAAACATGCGGTAAGAAATGCTATGATTCCGGTCATTACCGTAATCGGATTGAATTTTGGCTTACTGCTTGCCGGAGCTATCTTGACAGAAACAGTCTTTTCCTGGCCGGGAATAGGCAGATATGTGGTGAACGGAGTAACTATGAGAGATTATCCTGTGGTACAGGGATGTGTATTATTTTTTGCCTCCATGTTTGTCATTGTGAATCTGATAACTGATATTGTTTATGTTTATATCGATCCAAGAATTCATTACGGATAGGAAAAAAATGAAAAGAACAAGAGAGACCAAAACCCATGAATTAGTAAGAAGGCTTAAATATAATAAATCAGCGGTCTTTGGCTTAGCAATTGTTGTAATACTGATTTTATGTGCCATATTTGCTAACTACATTGCTCCCAATAGCCCTACTCCTTCCCCTCCGGAACTTTTCAAGGCTTTAAAACCGGGATTCTGGAGTGAAGATAAAGTAGAAGGTATGCCCTTGGGGGCTGATGCCATGGGAAGATGTATTTTAAGTCGAATTCTCTATGGTGCAAGAGTCAGTTTAACTGCTGGTTTTGTAGCAGTGGGTATTGCTATGATTTTGGGAATAACTTTTGGTACTTTGTCTGGTTATTATGGCGGTTGGGTGGATGCACTTATTATGAGAATAGTTGATATTATGTTTGCCTTTCCAGCATTGTTACTGGCTATTGTCATTGTAACCGTTCTGGGTCAGGGATTGGATAAAGCAATGATAGCAATAGGTATAGTTTATACCCCCCAGATGGCCAGGATTATCAGAAGTTCGGTACTCTACATTAAAGAGATGGAATATATCGAAGTCCAAAAAGCAATCGGGTCGAGCGATGCTAGAATTATTTTTCGCCATGTCCTCCCCAATAGCATAGCACCGGTAATTGTATACGGCACCTTGATGTTAGCCTCTGCCATTTTAGACTGTGCAGCTCTTGGTTTTTTAGGGTTAGGAGCTCAACCTCCCACTCCGGAATGGGGTGCTATGCTCTCTAAAAGCTATTCCTATATTGTAAGTGGAGCATGGTGGGCAGCAACATTTCCCGGAATAGCGATATTATTTTCTGTTATAGGCCTTAACCTATTAGGAGACGGTTTAAGAGATATCTTGGACCCCCGGCTTAAAACTTAATGATGTACCACCAGGATAAAGCGAGACGAGATATGAAAACATTACTGGAAATAAAAAATTTAAAAACTCACTTTTTTACCCATGAAGGTACAGTAAAGGCTGTAGATGGAGTCAGTTTTAAAATTAATCAAGGGGAAACTTTAGGAATTGTAGGAGAATCCGGAAGTGGTAAGAGTGTCACTGCCTTGTCGGTTATGAGATTGATTCCTCATCCTCCGGGAAAGATTGTGGGAGGAGAAATATACTTCGAGGGCAAAGACCTCTTAAAGTTAGAGGATAAAGAAATTAGAAAGATAAGAGGGAAGAAAATATCAATGATCTTCCAGGAACCCATGACTTCATTGGACCCGGTATTCACTGTCGGTTATGAAATTGGGGAAGTCATTCAATTGCATCAGGGGTTGAATAAAAAAGAGGCCAGAAAAAAAGCCATAGAGATATTGAAAATTGTAGGGATACCGGATGTAGAGAAGAGAATAGATAATTACCCTCATGAGTTGTCCGGAGGGATGAGACAGAGAGTGATGATTGCCATGGCTCTATCATGTAATCCCACCTTGCTTATTGCTGATGAACCTACCACTGCCCTTGATGTTACCATTCAAGCCCAGATTTTAAGATTGATTAATGAATTAAAAGGTGAATTTGGAGCATCGGTGATGTTGATAACTCATGATCTGGGAATCATTGCGGAAATGTGTGATAATGTAGCGGTGATGTATGCCGGTCATATTGTAGAATATACAGATATATATACGCTTTTTAACCATCCCCTTCATCCTTATACCAAAGGATTAAGCAAATCAATACCCCGAATGAATATTGAGGTAGAACATCTTGATACAATTCCGGGTATAGTCCCCAATCTCCTTGATTTGCCTTCAGGATGTCCATTTCACCCCAGATGTGATTTCAGTTTTAAGAGATGTGTTGAAGAGATGCCAGAACTGATAGAGATAGAAAATTCTCATCTGGTAAAATGTCATTTAGTCAAGAAGAGGATAAGGAGCAAAAAAGTAGAATGGAAAAATTGGTAGAAGTGAAAAATCTGAAAAAATGGTTCTGGATTGGAAAATCACCTTTAGGCAAAAAAAAGGCAGTCAGGGCGGTAGATGATGTAAGTTTTTATGTGGGAAAGAAAGAAGTGCTTGGTCTGGTGGGTGAATCAGGATGCGGAAAAACTACCTGTGGAAAAACTATCCTGAGAATATTGGATCCAACGGAAGGTCAAGTCTATTTTAATGGTCAGGAAATAACTCATTTAAGAAAAAAAGAGATGATAATGGTTAGAAGAAAGATGATGATTATCTATCAGGATCCTTTTGGTTCGCTCGACCCCAGGATGACCATAGGCTCAACTATCGCTGAACCGATGGAAGTACATAAGATTGGTTCTAAAAAAGAACAAGAAGAGAGAGTAATTGAGATTATGGAAAAGGTTGGTCTTCTGCCAGACCAGATAAACAGATACCCTCACGAATTTAGCGGCGGCCAAAGACAGAGAATAGGGATTGCCCGAGCTTTAGCAACTGGTCCGGAATTTATAGTTGCCGATGAATGCGTATCGGCTTTAGATGTCTCTATTCAAGCCCAGATTATTAATTTATTACAGGATTTACAGAAAGAATTCGGATTGACCATTTTATTTGTAGCCCACGATTTAAGCGTAATAAAACATATCTGTGATAGAGTGGCAGTTATGTATTTAGGTAAGATAGTAGAAGCCGCCCCCAAAAGAGAATTATTTAATGATCCTAAACACCCTTATACCCAGGCATTACTTTCTGCTATACCCATCCCCGATCCTAAATTTAGAAAAAAAGGTCAAATTTTGATGGGCGATGTTCCCAGCCCGGTAAATCCTCCTTCGGGATGCCGATTTCATACCAGATGCTCTTATGTAAAAACTATATGTAGAGAAGAAGAGCCGGAACTGAAATGTTTCGAAAATAATCATTATGTAGCTTGCCATCTATTTTCTAATCCCGTTGATACAAATCTTAGTGGCTCAGCAAGATAAAAAGAAGAATACTACTTTATTGTATCTCCTCTCTCTATTACTCTTAACTCGATGCTCAATACTATATACTTGATACTATATTGAAGATAGTTTGTATTTTTGGAAAAAAAATGTTATAATATAAAAAATAAAAAGATAGGAAGTGAGTAACGGGTTCAAAAAATCCAAAAAATGTTTAAAATCGGTGATAAAGTATCTCATCCTTCCTTTGGGGTTGGAGACATTGAAAAGATAGAAGAAAAGAAAGTATTGGGGCAAAAAGAAGAATACTATATTCTAAAATTAATGGTAAACGAAATGACTTTAATGATTCCAATAAATAAAGCTGAAGAAATTGGCTTAAGGTATATTATTGACCCTGAAACGGTACCAGACGTATTAAACGTGTTAAGCGATAGAATAGACGATGAAATGCATGAAAATTATAAGCAGAGGATAAGATCTCAAACAGAAATGGTTGATAGTGGAGATATCTTAAAAGTAGCTCAGGTAGTAAAAAACTATACTCATCGAGGTACTGAAGAAAAATTATCTTCCACAGAGCGAGGATTATTCGAGAGAGCTCGCAAGATCTTGGTAGGTGAAATTAGTATTGCTTGCAATATTGAAAAAAATAAAGCAAAATATATAATTAAAGAGGCAGTTAGTAAAGGGGATAGAAGCAGGCAAATAAAAAGTCATTGAAAAAAATTAAATTACTAAAAATTTAAGAATAAATGAAAAATAAAATAGAGCCCATGGTTTTCCATGGGCTCTATTTATAGAAAATATAACAAAAAGGAGAAATGTTATTATGACTAAGGTTATTGATGGAAGAAGAATAGCTAAAGAGATTAATGAATCTTTAAAGGTAAAAGTAGAAAATTTTATTAATGAATATAAAATAACTCCTAAATTAGCAGTAGTTATGGCAGGAGAAGACCCGGCATCCTTATTTTATGTAAAGATGATTGCTAAATCCTGCGAAAGAGCTTCTATTGACTTTGAAAAACATAGTTTGCCTTCCGAAACCACCGAAGAAGAACTCTTAAAACTCATAGACAATTTGAATAAGAATAAAAAAGTAAGTGGGATTATAGTGCAAGTTCCCCTTCCCAAGCATATAAACCAGGAGCGGATTCAGGAAGCAGTAAATCCTTGCAAAGATGTAGATTGTTTTAACCCTATAAATATGGGAAGACTGGCTTTAGGCAAACCGGAGTTTCTACCTTGCACGCCTTATGCGGTATATGAATTAATGAAGAGAGAAAATATTGTTGCAGAAGGAAAACATACCGTTATCGTAGGAAGGAGTAATATTGTTGGAAGACCAATGGCCCTCATACTTCTCCAGAAAAAGCAGTATGCCAATGCTACTCTTACTATCTGTCATTCTCGAACCAATGATTTAAGCTGCTTTACTCGTCAAGCAGATATTCTAATTGCTGCAGTAGGAAAACCAGAGATAATTAAACGGGATATGGTAAAAGAGGGAGTAGTAATTATAGATGTGGGGACTAATGAGGTAGGGGGAAAGTTGGTGGGGGATGTAGCTTACGAGGAAGTCTGGGATAAAGCATCTATCATTACCCCGGTTCCCGGAGGAGTAGGACCGATAACTAATGTTATGCTGATGCAGAATACTTTAAAGGCAGCAGAGCAAGCGAAAGGAGACTATAAAAAATGAAAATTAGAACCTATAAGGCACAAACAAAATGGTTAGAGGGAACTAAAGCAGAGACAAAAATAAGGGAATTTAAAGTAATTGTTGATGAACCCTTAGAGTTAAAAGGTACTAATACTGCTCCTAACCCGGTAGAGTTATTATTAACAGCATTAGGTGGATGTGTAGCATTAACATACCATGGTTATGCTAAAAGATGTGAGGTAGATATAGAGGATTTAATAGTTAGTTTAGAAGGAGATATGATTCCTGGCGTTTGGGTAGATAAGGCAGGCAGAGAGAGGAGAGGTTTTAAACAGATTAGATATGAAGTACAGATAAAAACAAAAGCTATGGAAGAAAAGGTCCTTCAACTTCAGAAATTAGTTGAAGAAAAATGCCCAGTATCCGATATGCTGATTAATCAGATAGAGTTGAAGGGGAAAATTAATATTATTTAATATTATTTAGTTACTCAGTTTTTTACCCTTTTTATCTTTTCAATATTTATCATTAAGGCAGCGATGTCTGAAGGGGTTATTCCGGGAATTCTTTTAGCCTGACCCAAAAAAATTGGCTGCACTTCCGAGAACCTCTCTTTGCCTTCATGAGATATACCATGCATATTAAAATAATCGATATTTTTAGGTATTTTATAATTCTCTAATTTCTTAAATCTTTTTACCTGAATCTCTTGTCGTTTAATATATCCAGCGTATTTTATTTGAATTTCAACTTGCCCGGTTACCTCGGCAGGCAATTCTGGTCTGTTAGGATCGATAGAAGTAGTTTGATGGTAAGTTACCTCAGGCCTGGTAAGCAAAGCAGCTAAATTTGTTGCCTCAGATAGAGGAGTAGTGCCCAATTTATTTAGTAATTCATTTACTTTTTGGGTGGCATGAATTATTACTTCCTTTAATCTTTTCTTTTCATGTTCAACCAGTGTTTTCTTTTTTAGAAATTTTTTATATCTTTGTTCAGAGATTAATCCCATCTTATACCCATAAGGAATAAGCCTTGAATCAGCATTATCCTGTCTTAATAAAAGTCTATATTCAGCCAGTCCGGTTCTTAGACGATAGGGTTCAGTGACACTTTTAGTAACTAAATCGTCTATTTCTACGGCAATATAAGCTTCTGAGCGGTCCAGGATTAAGGGATCATTATTGTGTGACAGCTGTACGGCATTTATACCAGCTATTAATCCTTGTTCAGCTGCTTCTTCATAACCCGCGGTTCCGTTAATCTGTCCGGCTAAAAATAATCCTTTAATTGCTTTAGTTTCTAAAGAGTATTTTAATTGATTAGGATATATAATGTCATATTCAATAGCATATCCATAGCGGATAATCTTACAATTTTCCAAGCCCTCAATAGTGTGCAAAGCTTCCTGCTGGGCATCAGCAGGTAGACTGGTAAAAAATCCCTGTAAATATATTTCTTCAGTATTATACCCCTCTGGTTCTAAGAATATCTGATGAGATTCTTTTTCGGGGAACCTAATTATCTTATCTTCTATAGAGGGACAATATCTGATAGCGGCACTTTGGATGGTGCCATTAGAGAGGGGCACTCTATGGATATTATCTTGAATTATCTGATGAGTTTTCTGATTGGTGCGGGTCATAAATACCGAAAAATCCTTATATATTTTCCCTTTATTTTCAAAAGAAAAAGACAGAGGAATATCTGCACTTTTCTGTTCTTTCATCCTGGAGAAATCAACCGTTCTTCTATCTATCCGAGGAGGGGTGCAGGTATTTAATCTTCCGACTTTAAAACCCAGCTCTTTAAGATTTTCTGCCAGACCAATCGAGGCAATTTCACCGGCTCTTCCCGCTGAATAGTTAGTTTTTCCAATATAAATTTTACCATTTAAAAATGTTCCATTAGTTAAAATTACTGTGGGCGAAGAAAATTCTATACCACTTTTCACTATTACTCCTTCTATCCGACAATTATTTACTATTAATTTTGTTACCATCTCCTGTTTTAAATCTAAATTTTTCTGGATTTGGAGAGTGTGTATCATTTCCTGAGTATATAATCTTTTGTCTATCTGCGCCCTTAGAGCCCACATAGCCGGACCTTTGCTGGTGTTTAACATCCTTATATGAATAGTGGCTTTATCGGTATTTTTAGCCATTTCTCCGCCTAAAGCATCGATTTCTCGGGCTACATGTCCTTTGCCCGGACCTCCTATAGAGGGATTACAGGGCATCAGGGCAACATTGTCTATATTGGAAGTAATGAGGAGTGTTTTTGCCCCCATTCTGGCAGCGGCAAAAGCGGCTTCACAGCCCGCATGGCCGGCACCTACTACAATTACCTCATATTGATATTGCTTCACCTTTTCAGTTTCTCCTTTATTCAATATTTACTAACGACTAATTTATTTTAGCTTTGCATATTCTAATATATTTTAGTATTTATCGCAAGTTAGAAGGGAAAGTATCGATACTTGATACTATATTTTTCGGTTTTTCTTGCTTGAAAAAAAATATTATGTTATACTTTTAAATGGAGAGATGACCGAGTGGCCGAAGGTGGTTGCCTGCTAAGCAATTGAGCGGGTTAAGGCCTGCTCCGAGGGTTCGAATCCCTCTCTCTCCGCCATTTCTTATAAGTTAAGAGGGCTGCTCTATTGCACGATTTAAGAGAAAACCGCAGTATTTCTTATTACGTTATTGGTAAAACCAAAACAGATATTCATTATTTATTCCAACTGAAGATGGTAAAAATTGTCTCAACCTTTTGCCAGGTGGCGGCAATTTTTTTATTAATGAGATAAAAAGTATTTAAAATATTATCTAAAGGGAGGAGAAATTATGAAATTAGATATAGGTGATTTTGAAACGGAAAATTTAGTTGTTTGGGAGAACACTATCAGAGAATTATTTCCGATAGCTATCCCAAACAACTGTCTTTGGAAGAGTATCGATAGTGTAATTTCAATTCTTAACAAATTAAGTTCTGTAGATAATTTAAATCATACTCTATTTCCCGCTGGTGGAGGCCATGATTTAACCGGGGCAAAAAAATCATCAGAAAAAGGGTGTATTGAATTTAGTACCCCGAATTCAGTGAGGATTGTTAAACCGAAAGTACTTGAATTTAATTATTTCCCTAATAATATTAACTGGGCTTATTTTCGTTTAGAAACTGCTGGTTTAAAGCCGGTTACCCCAAACATTGACCCATCTTTTATAAAAGAAAAGATAACTGAACTGGAGCCAGGTCATTATGTAGAAAAAGAAATATGGGAAAAAGGTTATCTGGGATATAACGAAAAGAATAACAGAATTCTACTGCCGAAAAGTGCAAGGATAGTCTCCAGACATTTTAGAGGTTCATTTGTTATATTCCCCAAAAGTTCTCCCTATAACAAAAATCATGCTACCTACGATGCCAGACACGACAGGATGAATAGTAAAAAGTTTAGGCAATATATTGAAAAATGTATAATAGAATTTAACGAATAAAAAGTTAAATCAGAAATTAATTATAACTTAATCTATTCAAATAGGAGGGTGAATGACTATGAGTATCCATATCGGAGCAAAAAAAGGAGATATCGCCAGTACAGTTCTACTTCCCGGAGATCCCTTGAGGGCAAAATATATAGCGGAAAATTTCCTTACTGAGGCTATCTGCTATAATGAAGTACGCGGCATGTATGGTTATACCGGAACTTATAAAGGGAAAAGAATTTCTGTCCAGGGGACAGGTATGGGTATACCTTCTATATCAATATATATAAATGAACTTATCACAAACTACAAGGCTAAAAATTTAATCCGGATCGGAAGCTGTGGTTCTATGCAGGCAGATATAAAAATAAGAGATGTTATTTTAGCCATGAGTGCCTCAACGGATTCGAATATTAACAAGATACGCTTTTATGGTATGGATTATGCTTCCACTGCAAATTTCGACCTCTTAAAAAAGGCTTATGATGCTGCCTTAAAAAAAAATATCCCGATAAAAGTAGGAAGTATTTTGACTACTGATACTTTTTATAATGATGACCCTAATTCCTGGAAACACTGGGCAAATTATGGAATATTAGCGGTAGAAATGGAAACAGCTGCTTTATATACTTTAGCCGCAAAGTATAAAGTGAATGCTCTTTCGATTTTAACTGTTTCTGATAGTTTGGTAACCAGAGAAGAGACCACTTCAGAGGAACGGCAGAAGACCTTTAGCCAGATGATTGAGGTTGCCCTGGAATTAGCAGAATAGCTAAAGTTAATCTAAAATATAAATAGATAACTAAGATTAAAAGAATCTAAGTTTATCTTTCTTGAGGCATTTTATGGATAGAAATTTACAACAGCGATTCTGGGAAATAGATTTCCTGCGGGGAATTGCCATAATTATGATGGTACTCTACCATTTACTTTATAATCTGCACTATTTTGCTCATTATAATGTCAATGTATATTCTGGATTCTGGATGTACTTTGCGCGCACAACTGCTACGACATTTATTTTTTTAGTCGGAGTATCCCTTAGTGTTAGTTTTTCCAGGACTAAAAAAATTCATAAGGGTAGAAATAAATTATTCATGAAATATTTTCGAAGAGGTTTGAAGGTATTTTCCTGGGGTTTAATTATAACCTTGGTGACGCGAATATTTTTAGGTAAGGTTTTTGTAATTTTTGGCATACTTCACCTTATCGGAATTTCCATTATCTTGGCTTATCCCTTTCTGAAACTCCGTTATTGGAACTTACTAATTGGTTTTCTTTGTATATTTTTGGGAGCATATTTAAAGGGCTTTTCTTTTGATTTTTATTGGTTGTCATGGTTAGGGTTTAGGCCAGCTCAATTCTATTCAGTTGATTATTTTCCCCTTTTACCCTGGTTTGGAGTGGTTTTAATAGGCATATTTTTTGGTAATTTACTCTATTCAGACCACTCCCGGAGATTTCAACTTGTTGATCTTTCTTCCTTTTCAGGGATAAAAGTCTTCTGTTTTTTAGGAAAACACTCTTTATTAATTTATTTACTCCATCAGCCTTTAATAATTGCCGTGCTCTTTCTTTTGGGCATGGCGAATATGAATTTATTTTAATCTGGTAAAAAAGAAATTACCGCAAATAGATTATTTGAGATTTCTTACTATATTATTGAATTGGTCTCCCCGGTCAAATTCATTTTTAAACATCCCGAAACTGGCTGCTGCAGGGGAAAGAAGAATAAGGTCATTTTTTTGGGCTTGTTGCAAGGCTATTTCCACTCCCACCTTAAGATCGGATGTTTGGATAATTTTTTCTGAATCAAGATGTTTTTTTAAGGCAGAAAGTATTTTTAAAGAGGCATCATAATCGGGGTGTTGCAAGAGGATAATCTTTCTAATTTTTTTATTTTGTTCGATAGCTATCCCAAAATTTTCATAATTTAATTTTTTATCTTTACCGCCAAGAATTAAGACAATAGACTGTTTGGGAAAAGATTCTAAAGCAGCTAAAGTTGCTTCCGGAGTGGTGGCGCAGGTATCATTATAAAATTTAATTCCTCTAAATTCCCCAATAAATTCTAATCTATAAGGAATTCCGGGAAATTTTTTTAGGGTTTTTAGAATAATATCACCTGGGATATTATGTATAAAACCTACTGTGCTTGCTGCTAAAATATTTTCCAAATTATGTGATCCAGGTAAAGGGAGATCGGAAATTTTAGCAAAGACTGTTTTGTGTCCTTCTAATTGAAAGACCAACTCATCATTTTCTAAATAACATCCTGGTTCTATCTTTTCTTTCGTACTGAACCAGTAAATCGGCAATCTGGTTTCTTTTTTAATTTTAATAGTCTCTTCATTATCATAATTTACTACCAGATTATCATTTGGGTTTTGGTGCTGGAAGATTAATTTTTCTGATCGGGCATACTCTTTATAATTAGGATAGCGGTCTAAGTGGTCAGGCAGGATATTGGTTAAAACTGCAGTTTGAGGTCTAAATTTACAGTCTTTTATCCCCTCCATCTGCCAGGTAGATATTTCTAAGATTACCCAGGTTTGAGGGGAGATTTTTTCCAAAATATCTAAAACGGAGATACCGATATTACCGGCTAAAATTATATCTTTTTGAGCTTCTTTAAAAATATGATAGATAAGTTGAGATACAGTGCTCTTCCCCTTAGTTCCGGCAACGGCAATGATATTTTTAGAAGGACAAAGATGAAAGAAAAGATCCAGATCGGTCTTAATAGGAATTTTATGTTTCCGGGCAATTTCTAAATACTGTGAATTATGGGGAACAGCCGGGTTTTGAATTACCAGATCCGTATTGATAAAATCTTCTTCCCGGTGCCGGCCTAAGACATACTTAATGTTGAAGCCTTTTAATTTCTCCAAAGAAGGATTTAGTTCTTTTTTAGTTTTTAAATCAGTAACTAAAATTTGAGCACCCGCTTTTGCTAAAAACCGGGTAACTCCTAAGCCACCTTGATTTAATCCTAATCCCATTATGGTAATTTTTTTATTTTTCAAATCTTCAAAATATTTAGTCATTTAAGGCATAATCCTCTTGTATTCATCCTTCTTTAATAGAGCGAAACAATCTGCCTTCTAAATATAACAAAATTAAACTAATATTTCAATTAATAAAATATAGTATCGAGTATCGAGTATATGGTAAAGAAGATAGAATTCAGAATTCAGGAGCCAGAATAAATTCATATCACGTACCGGGAATTGTGCCCCTGCACCTGAATTCTATCTTTTCTCTCTTTCTTAACTCAATACTATATACTCGATACTCGATACTGCTTTCACTCGATACTTTCTTTTAATAAATTTGACTAAGAATTTAAATTATAATAAAATCAATAGGGAACTTTTATTTTAATAGAGCGCCCGTGGCTCAATTGGATAAAGCAACTGACTACGGATCAGTAGATTGGGGGTTCGAGTCCCTCCGGGCGCACCAATATCAATACTTCCGGAAAGTCTTCATTAAAAATATGCCAAAAAATAATGATAAAGATATTAGCTTGATGCAAGAAGCCTTGAAAGAGGCAAAAATCGCTTATTCTCGTCAGGAAGTACCGGTCGGAGCAGTAGTAGTATATCAAAATAAAATAATAGCCCGGGCTCATAATCAGAAAGAAGAATTACAGGATCCTACTGCTCACGCTGAAATCTTGGCTCTGCAGCAAACTGCTCGATATTTAGGAAGTTGGCATTTAGAAGATGTAGATCTTTATGTTACTTTAGAACCTTGTCCGATGTGTGCCTATGCTATGCTTCAGGCCAGAATTAAAAGATTAATATTTGGTACTCCTGACCCTAAGGCTGGAGCAGCAGGCAGCATCATTAACATCGTACAAGATAAGAGATTTAATCATCAAGTAGAAGTAACCGATGGTGTTTTAGAAGAAGAATGTCGATTAATTTTACAAAAATTCTTTCAGGAAAAACGGTGAACTTAATTGTGTGTTTTGATTCGTTAGTTAGCTAATTTATCTTGTATTTTGTATTTGAAACCAATGACTATTCACTATTCACTAAAGACTAATATAAAAGGAGAGGTGGCTCAGTCTGGTTGAAAGCGCTCGACTCGAAATCGAGTAGGCAGGTAGTCCCTGTCTCGCGGGTTCGAATCCCGCCCTCTCCGCCACAGAACCTGAAAAAATGTCGGTTCGAACTTCATATTGAGCCAAAAGCGGGCTTCCCTCATTTTTAATTTGTTTGATTTCATTTTATTTGTTATCATATCTATGAAGGGTTAGACAAGCACCCATACTAATACTATCATACTTATGAAACTATGAAAAGTCAAAACAATAACGAAACAATTGGGGATAAGATAAAACAGCTTAGGAATAAGCAGGGATTAACGCAGGACGAATTGGCGAGAAAATCTGATCTTCCCTATACGACACTTACCAAAATTGAAAGCAATGTTATAACAAAGCCGTCTATTCAAACGGTGATGAAGATTACTAAAGGTTTGGGTATTGGTTCGATGATTTAATTAAATAATGAAAGGTACACTTATGAAAGCGATTGTATGCACAAAATACGGACCACCGGAAGTTCTTGAACTAAAAGAGGTGGAAAAACCTAGACCCAAGAACAATGAAGTGCTGATAAAAATATATGCAACAACAGCATCAATAGTTGACCGGAGAATCCGAGGTTTAAATGTTCCTGGCCCTGGCCGGATCCTGATGCGATTAATGTTTGGTCTTACAAAACCGAGAAACCCTATACTGGGTAGGTATCTGGCGGGGGAAATTGAAACAGTAGGTAAAAATGTTAAACGATTTCAAAATGGTGACCAGGTTTATGCGCGTACCGGGGCGCGATTTGGTGGTTATGCCGAGTACACATGCCTGCCGGAAAACAGTGTTATGGCATTAAAACCGTCCAATGTAACTTATGAGGAAGCCGCCGCTGTTCCTTTTGGGGGTGCCTGTGCCTTGCATTTTCTTAGAAAAGGTGAGATCCGGAGTGGACAAAAAGTGCTTATCTATGGAGCTTCCGGAACGGTAGGGACTTCCGCGGTACAGCTTGCCAAGTACTTTGGGGCGGAAGTCACCGCGGTATGCAGTACCACGAATTTAGAATTGGTGAAATCTCTGGGAGCCGATGCGGTGATTGATTACACGAAAGAGGATTTTACAAAGAGCAACGAGCTTTTTGATCTCATCTTTGATGCCGTTGGTAAAATCTCATATTCAAAAAGTAAGATAGCCCTTAAGCCAAACGGGAAGTACGTTTCGGTTTTTACATCTGGGGCAGCAAAGATACTCACTGAAGATTTTATTTTACTCAAAGAGCTTGTTGAAGCGGGAAAAATAAAACCGGTCATTGATAGATGCTATCCGTTGGAACAGACCGCCGAGGCTCACAGGTATGCAGATAAAGGACATACAAAGGGAAATGTAGTGATAACCGTGGGACACAACAATAAAATTTAATAAATTAGGGGGAATTAAAATGACAAACAATATGTCAAGAATTTTAGGAGTCGCATTTCTTCTTCAGGCAGTTACATCTTTGGCTAGTGGATTGATTCAGAAGCAGGCATTGATTGTGCCTGGGAACATAAGTGAAAGTATGATCAATATTGCGAATAATGCCTTGCTGATGAGGGCAAATATTTTAGTTGATATGCTCACTGCCCTTGGAATCATCTTTTTAGGAGCCATTCTTTTTATAACCCTAAGGAAACAGAACGAAAAAATAGCTCTTGTTGCCCTGGGATTTTATATATTAGAAGCGGCGCTACTTGCTGCCAGCAGAATATCAGCTTTCTCTCTCTTACGCATAAGCCAGGAATATGTAACAGCCGGACACCCTATCTTTTTGCAGACGATAGGAAATCTGGCACTTGAATCAATGGATTTTGTCGGAATAACGCTGCATATGTTAGTTTTTTGTCTTGGTGGAATCCTTTTTTATTGCCTGCTCGACAAATCAAGAATTGTTCCACGTGCTCTGTCTCTCTGGGGTCTAATAACGGTTTTTCCTATGCTGATAGCAACACTGTCTGCTATATTGGGCTATGAACTTCCATTTTTCCTATACTTTCCCTATGTCCCCTTTGAATTTGTAATCGGAGTCTGGATTTTGGTCAAAGGCATAAAAATACCCGAAATGAAATCCGAAAATTGATTTATTAGAGCTGGGCACATAAAATAATTAATAGTAAATGTAAATTTGAATTCTTGAATTGCAAAAGACATTGATAAAAAAGGCAGGATTTGAATCCCAAATTTCCGAATTAAAAGAATTTACCGCCAAAGAAAAACTTGAAATCGTCCAACCTGCCTGCCGGCAGGCAGGTCCGAAAGGGTCGCTTCTGCGGGCGGGTGGAGGGTTGGGGGGAATTCCGCCCGCCCTACAAATTTTGAGCGAAATCTGTTCGAATTTTTTCGAACGCACACCGCAGTTGGAAAATGCGGCATTTTCACCAACACTCGCCAGCATTCACATGTAGCTTTTTATGGTTTTGGGTCTATAGTATCTAATTTTCAGTTCTTATTCTGTTGGTTCAATTTGATTTTATATCTTCGTTGATTTCTGATAAAATATAATTGTTTACAAACTAAATAAAGAGTAGCATTATTTCATATATCATACAATATTAGTTTGACATGATGAAAATAATTCGCATAATAACGAGTTACACGTAATCGACCGCTAAATTGTGAGGAAAAGACAGGTTATGAAAATCAAGTCGTTTGAGTTCAACTTAAGAGAATTGGCTGGATCTATGGGAGACTTCGGAACACTCTTTCCGCTGGCAATCGGCTATATCATTGTCTGTGGGCTTAATCCCGCAGGGTTTCTGGTAATGATGGGCATAGCAAATATTGTTACCGGTCTGGTGTACCAGCTCCCTATGCCTATCGAACCTATGAAGGTTCTGGCTGTGGTTGCTATCGCTCAGCATTGGTCCCCATCAATGGTTTATGCATCCGGGTTTGCGATGGGTGTTATCTGGCTAGTGTTCGCTGTGACCGGCGTCATAAGTTGGATTGCCAGAGTAACACCCATTTCTGTTATTCGTGGAATCCAAGTTGCACTTGGTGTACTCCTGGCTATTCAGGCTTTCAAAATGATTTCTACTTGGTGGGCAATTGGTGTCGTCTCTATCCTCATAGTGCTGGTATTACGAAAAAATCGCTATGCTCCTGCCGCCATCGTTCTAATGGTTCTCGGAGTGATTATTATATTTATCAAGGGACAATTCCAGCAAGTCAATCTCCCTTCCCTCAGTCTTCCGTCTCTTACAGTCTTTAATCTTAAGGAAGTTTGGCTGACACTGCTCCTCGCAGGTTTTGCTCAAGTGCCATTGACAGTTACCAACGCAACCATCGCCACTTCTTCCCTGATTAAAACATACTGGCCGGAGAAACCAGTAAGTGTGAGGAAACTCTCTTGGAATCAAGGAATTATGAACCTGATTCTACCTTTTTTTGGTGGTATGCCCATGTGCCATGGGGCTGGCAGTTTAGCAGGTCAGTACTATTTTGGCGCACGGACAGGAGGAACGAATATTTTAGAGGGGTTGATAGAAATCTCTATGGGATTATTTCTGGCTAATTCCATCGCGGGATTATTTGCCGTTTTCCCGATGGCTATCGTTGGTGCTATGATGTTTCTGGTCGGGATAGAACTTATTAAGTTCGCCAGGGATATTCGGTTAAACCAGAATTTGATTCCTATGGCCGTAACCGTCATCGTTTCATTGGCTACTAATATGGCTTACGG